>QXZH01000039.1 GCA_009886465.1 Opitutaceae bacterium | reverse complement strand
GCGGTCTCAATCTTGGCGAAGAGCTTTCGAATCTCATCCCAAGCCTTGCTGTAGCTAGCAGGGTTAGAGCGGGGAGTTTTGCTGACGGGGCTTTGGTCAATTAGGACGACATCAGAGAGCGGGAGAGTGGACTCAATGTCTTTGATTGAAGCGGGCTCTTCGACGATGAGGCCTTTTTGCGCCAGTAGGTTTTGGTAGATTACGTTGTTGAGTAGCGTGCTTTTACCAGAGCCGGAAACCCCACTCAGGCAGACAAAGCGTTGTTGTGGGATGTGAACAGTAAGATCATTGAGGTTGTGCTTGCTCGCATTGTAGATTGAGAGCAGGGGGGCCTTATTGGTGACTCGGCGACTATCGGGTGCGTCGATGGTTTCGCGACCAGAGAGGTAGCGTCCGGTGTGAGTATTGGATTTTAGAATGCGTTTGTAAGTACCGCTAAAGCTTAGCTCGCCGCCACCTCTGCCGGGACGGGGACCAATCTCGATGAGATTGTCGGCTTCGCGCATAATGGCTTCATCGTGCTCGACCACGACAACGGTGTTACCCAAGCTGGTCAGTCGGTGGAGGATGGAAATGAGGCGATCCATGTCTCGCGGGTGCAGACCGACGGATGGTTCGTCGAGGACGAAGAGCGTATCGACGAGTGAGGAACCTAGGCAGGAGGTGAGGTTTACCCGCATGGTCTCGCCACCAGAGAGGCTGCGAGAACTGCGGTCGAGCGTTAGGTAGCCGAGGCCGACATCTCTCAAAAATGTCAACCTAGTCAAAATACCATTTAAGGCCGTATCTGTATCTAGCTGGCTTTTTTTAGAACTGTTGAGTTTTGCGTGAGGAGTCAGGAGTTCTATTAAGTCGCTCACGCTTTTTTGGTACAGCACGGGCAGCGTGTGCCCTTGCCATTTCCAGTTGAGAGAATCTGATTTAAGGCGAGCGCCTTCGCAATCGGGGCATAGGGTGTAGCTGCGGAATTTCGAGAGAAAAACGCGAACGTGCATTTTGTAGAGATTGCGATTGAGCCAATCGAAGAAGCGACGAACGCCATACCATTGGCCACAGTTTTCTTTATATTTCGGTTCGCCCTCCATGATGAATTGAAGCTCTTTTTTCTTGAGCTTCGACCATGAGATGTTGGTGCGGACCTTATGCTTTTTGGCGGCTCTTTGGAGGTCGCGAAGACTTTCGCTGTAGACCTCGCCTTGGAGGGGGCGGATGGCGCCCTCGTCGACCGAAAGGCTGTGGTCGGGTATGACCAGGCGGTCGTCGATCTCAATGACACGCCCAAAGCCTCGACATTCGGAGCAGGCGCCAAGGGGGGAGTTAAAGGAGAAGAGCGCTGGAGCGGCAGCGCGGAAGGTTTGGCCTGTGATTGGCGAGCTAAGCCCGTGAGTAAAGTCTGCGACCGGCTTTGTGTTTGTATCGAGTATCTGAATACGACCTTTGCCAAAATGGAAGGCTTGTTGCGCGGCTTCGATGAATCGGGATCGAGACTTTTCGTTCAAGCTCGCGATGCGATCCTGCACTGTGAGGAGCGAGGAGTGATTTGCGAGGAGTGAGGAGTCAGCGGATGCCAGCTCATCAATACGCATCATCTTGTATTCACCCCCACCTTTACCCTTAGGTAATAAGACGCGGGTGTAGCCCTGGCCACTGAGTGACTTCAAGATTTCTTCCCAGCTTAAATTTTCAGGCTTTGTGATGGGAAAGGCGACGTAAGCCGGTTGCCCTTTGTAATCTTTGGTGAGTTTCCTCCATGCCGATTGCGGGCTGTCGTCGGTGATGGCTGCGCCAGATGCTGGGTCATAGAGGGTGGCAGCATTGGCGAACCAAACCTTAAAGTAATCGGCCAGTTCGGTGATGGTGCCCACGGTGGAGCGAGAGGTTTTGACTGTATTGGACTGCTGAATCGCGATGGAGGGACGGATGTTTTCCACGCTGTCAACCTTTGGGCGGTCGAGTAGATCCATAAACTGGCGGGTATAGGGCGAGAAGGTTTCAACATAGCGGCGCTGACCTTCAGCATGAAGTGTCTCGAATACCAGTGAGGATTTACCTGCACCACTAAGGCCTGTCACGACGGTGAGTTCGCCAATGGGCAGGTCGAGGTCGAAGCCCTTGAGGTTATTTTGGCGAACGCCGCGAAGGTGTATGTATTCTTTTTTCGAGGGCATGTTTAGGAGGGATATAGATCAGGGAATGCTGGAGGTCGAATCATGGGGGCATTTATTTTGTGATTTATTTTGTAGGAGCGCGACTTGTTGCCCTTATGTTTACAGTTGCCAGTTCTTGATTTACAGAACCCTCTCTGCCCATGAAACCACGTATTCTACTTGCTGAATCCACGACTCCCGACGGTGACCACATGTCTCTATACAAGCATGATGGTGCTTATTCCATTAGCTTCCAGGGGCAAGAGTTGATGCACTCGAAGGCGTCGGCTTCAGAGCTTTTATTAGGTAAGTTAGGGATTGAACTCGTCAGAAAGGAACCGAGGCCACGCGTCATGATCGGTGGACTTGGTCTAGGCTTTACTTTGCGAACGGTCTTGGAGGGATTGAGTGCGGATGCGCAGGTCGATGTGGTCGAGTTAGTGCCAAAGGTGGTGGAATGGAATCGTGAGTTTTTGAAGGATTTAAACGGCGCTTTGCTTGATGACCCACGGGTCAAGGTGATTGAAGCTGATGCTGTCGAAAGAATTAAGCAAGGCGATGCACAGAGCTATGATGCTGTGATCCTTGATGTGGACAACGGGCCGACGGGAATGGTCAAGGCCTCAAATACCTCACTGTATTCACACAAGGGCCTGCGCACGGTGCGTAAGCTACTCAAGCCTGGCGGCCGCGCGGGCTTCTGGTCGGCGGGCGAAGACCCCCACTTTAAGGTGCGTATGGAAACAGTCGGATTCCGAGTGGGGCACATTAGGGCTAAAGTCCATGCTGGCTCTAAGCGTGCCGCCTACGTGATTTACGTGGCGGATAAGTAAGAGCATACTAGGAGTTTCAGTATTATTCCTCCACTTTAAATAGTGTGCCGCCGAGGCTACGTGGCTTCATCTCTTTGTCGGTGGACTCGTCTTCGCTAACGATTTGGCCGCCTTCAAAAAATGCGGGTTCTTTTAGCCAGTGTTTTTTGAGTTCTTGGTAAAGTTCGAGGAGCTCGTCGCGGCTGCCAATGCGGAATTCTATGGTATGTGCGTGGGTGGCGATGGGGTATTCTTTCATCACTGCAGTGCCTGTGACGGCTTCACTCACGCCGGCTGCGCGATTGGCTATGGCTTGCACTTGCGGTGGGAGTGGACGTTGAATGATGGAGTTGCCTCCGGGGATGCCCATTGCGCCGGCACCGTCGCTCATGGCTTGCTGTAGTTCACCTGGACGAAGCGGGCGGCTATAGTAAATGCGGAGTAGGGCGGGACCTTGGGTGACAATATTGAGCTCGATTACTCGGAAGTTGGCTGTGATATACTCTTGTGCCGAGATGGACTGCACGCCAGCTTCGCTTCCGTAGTAGGTGCAGGACTCTTCGGGAAATTCGATCCCGTAGATGGCTTGGTTACGCACACCGCGCGTTGTCACAGAGACGGCGGATAGCTGACAACTAAACACTATAAGTAGTAGGGCGGTAAGAAATTTTCGTAAAGATGTCATAATGATTAAAATGTTGGCTTATCTCTCGTGCGCAAATGTAATTTGCTTCAACAATGTTAGCATGTAAGAATCTATCTGTCGTCATTCAGCCTTCGGGCGTGCGTATTCTCGACCGAGCGACGGCGCGATTCATGCCGAAAGGGCTCAATGCCGTGATCGGGCCATCGGGTTGTGGCAAGACGACTCTGGTTAAAGCGATGCTAGGTATTTTACCAAGCGATGGGCAGGTCAGCTACGCGGGTGAAGCCGTGACCCAGAGCCTTGACCTGCAAGGAAAACTCTCTTTCGCGCCCCAGTTCAGCATCGCGCATGAGCGGCTCTCGGTCAAAGAGGCCCTCGTCTATGCGCTTGATCTCTGCGTTCGTGAGCGGAGAGTCAAGGTGGAGCGACTGGACGAAATCCTGCATCGTATCGGTCTGGCGGAGCACCGAGATAAACGTGTCTCCGAGCTCAGCGGCGGGCAACTGCGTCGTCTCGGGCTAGGCCTCGAACTCGTTGGTGACCCTCAGACCTTGGTCTGCGATGAAGTGACTAGCGGGCTCGACCCACGTTCGGAGGATCAGATTATAGAGGTTCTCCAGCGCTTACGTGATGAGCGGGAGAAAACTTTCATTTGCATCATCCATAATTTAGCGAAGCTGGATGAGTTCGACTGGATCACGGTTGTCTATCAAGGCGTGGTTGTCTTCCAAGGGGCGCTCGATACGATGAATGCTCACTTTGGCATCTCCGACGCACTGCACCTTTATGACCAACTTAATGAACATCCGGTCGAGCACTGGCGCGAACGCTGGACGGCAGAGTCGTCGGAAGACGGCCCAAAAAGGGAGCTTGCTGCAGTGGTTTCGCCACCCCCGCCTGGTCCACTGGCACAGACTTGGACGCTGTTTAAACGCCGCATACTTCTCTTCAAACGCGACCGCGGTTACTGGCTACTGACGCTAGGAATCACCATCGGCTTTCCCTTGTTGGTGACGATCTTTGCTTGGGACGGCATCCCGCAGCTACGCGGACTTGCTTTGGAGTCAGGCAGCGGGGCAGTCGAGCAGATTGAGGCGGGTATTCGTTACCGAGTCGATGCTTTGGAAATGGCTTCGTTGGTCACTGGCTTGATACTCTTCCAGGTAATTTTGCTTACCCTGATGGGAAGTAACAACGGAGCACGCGAGATCGCAACTGAGCGTCAAATCTTTGAAAAAGAGCGCTTCGCTGGCCTCAACGCAGTATCCTACGCGTCGAGCAAGCTTATCTTCGCTTCACTCATTGCAGTGGTGCAGGGTATTTGGATGATGGGCTTTGTGAAATATATCTGTGAGTTTCCTGGAGCATCCTTACCCCAAGCGTGCATCCTCGTGTTGAGCTGTGTCTCAATGACTGCAGTCTGTCTTGGCTTTTCGGCTATCTTCAAATCGGCTGATAAAGCTTCGCTTCTCTCGGTCTATTTAGTTGGCTTTCAGTTACCACTTTCGGGAATCGTGTTAGCCTTGCCTGAAGTCTTGGTCTGGATCTGCCGCCCATTTATAAATGCCTACTGGGGCTGGGGCGGGTATTTCGGATCAATGCGTGATACACGCCTCTACGATGCCTATCGAGTCGATTCCAATGAGTGGGTCCCTACGCCTGAATTGGCCGCTGTTGTACTCCTGTTTCATTTTCTCTTCGGTGCAGCCATGGTCTTTTGGGGTTGCCAGCAAAAACGCTGGGATTAACTCTAGTGCAACTTTTCACAATCCACAGCGATGCCATCCTTTATGTCTCTTTTTCCATCACGCCAAGTGTCTGAGATTGCTCAGGCCAGTCGAAGCCAAAAGGAATGTCGGGCGCAAGGCAAACTCGCTAGCTACGCCTTCCTGTTAAGTTTACTCGGAGGAATGTTTTTCTTCACTGCTTGTGGCGACCGCAAAAGTTCCGATCTCGAAGTGCTACCAGTCGATACTTACCTGCAAAAGCCCGGCGACTTCCTTGGGAACCGTTATATGCTCCGAGTGCAGATTAACGAGCAGCTTAAATGGGAAAAAGGTCTAGGCCGCGTCCTTGCAGTTGTTGTTGAGGGTAGTGACGCCCGCTTACCTGTTTTCGTAGCAGAATCTGCTGGGGATAATTTACACGTCGGGCAGCGCTATGAGTTGCAGGCTATCATTGAAAAAGGAGGGCTCATTTATGTGGAAGCACTACAAAAGTATTAATCTTTGCCTCGTGACTCTCGCCTCTATTGCTTCGGCACAAGGCGTTCTGAGCAGCGGCGGAACTCCCATGCCACAACCTGCTCAGGCCAGCGCTTCAGCCCCCGCTGGCGGCATGTTCGAGAGTAACACCTTTCTCGAAATGGCCAACCGCGTCTTCGATCCTAGCAGCGACTCGATGGACTTTGAGAACGGTAGCTTCGAGTGGAAGGGCAAGAGTTTCAACCTCTCCGAACAACGTGCTTTCCGCTCTCGTTTCGAGCGCTTCCTGCTCGCCTCACCTACTGAAGAAGAGGCGCAATACGCGCAACTGATGGCTGATATTATTGATCGGCTTTCTGTCTCTAACAATAATAGCGATGATGCAATTCTTGATACTTGGGAACTACTCTTCCGCGCCTCCCGTTTCGATCTTGATGGCGGCAACAGCACCATTGTAGCCAATCAAGTCTTCAATGCCTGGCGTATTCGCAAAGAGAGTCGCGGAGTCACCATGACGCAGCGTGAGCTCTCTCAAGTTCGTCAATTTCAACAGGAAGTCGTCGCCAATCGTGCGATGTCGTTAAAAAATATTCGCGATAAACGTCTTCGTGAAAGTAGCAATCGCCAGGGAGACGAGGGAGAAGCTGTTTCCGATGGCATCGAGTCCATTACCTCTGAGGCAGCCTTTCGTATGCTCGACCTCGCCGAGACCGAAGCACGCATTATCGCGCTAGAAACCCAATCTGCCATGACTGGTCTGCAAGCGAAGCTTCAGTTCCAGAGTCAGATAGTAAGTTTTATGCTCCAGCGACGCTTTGAGCACGCGCTAGTCCTCGCAGGGTTTTACCAGTCGATTTTTAAGGGCTCTCACCAGTCACTTGAAGTGGGCAAAGATCAACTTCAAGAATTCCTCCCGGGTAGCGATCTCGCCTTCACCGTCGACAGTATGACCTTCATCGCCCGCGAAGCGATCAACGATGTCAATAAGGGCGTTGATGCAGTCAACGCCGCCTACGAAGAGAACCGTAAGCTTATTGCGCTTGAGCGTTTGCAGGAAGTCTTCTTCCTTGGTGAATATCTTACTGAGTTGAACAAGATTCCGGCCAATCAACGCCGCCACTTACTTGAACTCAACCGCGGCTTAATTGAAGCAGGGGAACTCGCTGAATCGAAAGACTATATTGGTGTTTCCGAACTTGCCGATGAAATTTATAAACTAGCAGAAGATTTCCCCAAAAACCGTGTGCTCTCCGCTGTCGAAACAGCCAAGAGTATGAGCGATATGGCCGTCTTTGCCGCTTCGCAGTATCGTAACCTCGGCGATATCGATAAGTCTCGTTCTGAACTGCAGACCGCGATTGAAATCTGGCCGTCCAACCCCGCGATCCGAGAGTTTCAGCAAGAGACGACCAAGCTTGCTACGGCTGGATCGCAAGGCGTGCAGATTTTTGATGACCTTTACAAGCGCATGGATCGTCGTGGTATTTATGAACGCCGTATGGATTTAGGCTTCGCGCTGGCTGATGATACACAGCGCCGCCCACTTCTGATGAAGGTGGTTGAGCAAGTCGCACGGATCGATCTTTTAGTGAACCAAAGCAAGGAACTCGTCAAACAGGGTGAAGCTTATGCCGCATGGGAGCTATTAGTTGAGGCTGCTAAGGTCGACCCAAGCGATGGCCCGATGAATCAAGCCCGCGCTGAGTTAGCACCACGCGTATCGGATTTCGTGCTCCAAATTGACCGCGCTGTGCGACAAGCAGAAGACGGTCACCACGCTGGTTCGCTGGCAGCCTATTTAGCCGCTCAGGACATTTATCCCGTCAGTCGCCTCTGCCGACAAGGCATACAGCGTGAGACTTCAGCGCTGATGTCTGGTTTGCGCGATGAGGATTAGGAGAAAGTTATGCACTTGTGGCGGCGATCGTGCGGAGAAGTTCCTTTAGTTAGACCTTATCAGGATTTTCTTCTTCTGCGGGTGCATCTACGCTTTCGGCTTCAACTTGCTTGGGTGCTTGCTCTGAGTTCGCTGTATTGTCGGCAGCCTTTTCGGGCTCTTCGTCCATAGCGGTGCGGATGTCTTCTTCGATTTCCGTGGTGGCTTTCTTAAACTCACGGATTGATTTGCCAAAGGACTTGAATAACCCAGGCAGGCGCTTAGCTCCGAAAAGTAATAAAACAATAAGGAAGATCAGGAGGATCTCTGGGCCGTTGATATTCTGGATAAAAGCGAATGTATTCATAATAATAAAAATTGTTGGAGCACCTGTGGTGTCAAGAAAGTAAACTGGGAAGGTTTGTTTCGTAGGGGATGTCTAAGTGCGCGCCCCCTGGGACAAATGAAAGAACAAATTAATAAGCTAAGAAATGCTGACACAGCTTGATAACAGATAATAATCAATAAACGAACACCTATTCTACGTCGAGGTCACGATATATTTTTCCGAGGCGGACACTCTCAGCAGCGTTGACGGGAGTGGCGCGATCGTTGATTTTGGGTAAACCTTCAACAATATCAGCGGTGCCTAGCCCTACGGGGCGGTTTTCTCGAGTCTTGAGGAGAGCAGATTTATTTCCTTCATTATCACGGGTTTCGAGGAATGTAGATGCGGAATAACTGCGAGCATTACGCAGGGTAGCCAGTCGATCGAACTCGTTGACATGGACAATCATAGCCTGGTCGGTGGCATAGACGCTGCCGGTCAGAGCGGAGCGGATCTGTTGATCACCTTCGATCACGCGGACGGAGCTAGGGCCGCCGCAACCGACGAGCAGGGATAGTGAAACCGCAACAAGTGCGCAGGAGAGTAGAGCTTTGTGTGGCATGTTATATTTATATGGCATACTTAGGGAGTTTACCTGTGCAACTTTATTTGTGTTTGGCGTTTTCGCGCTTGATGCTGTCCATGCCGGGTTTTTCGAGATTGATATCGCCTTCAAAGAAGCCGTGAAGCTGACGGATGCGGGTGGGGTGACGCATTTTGCGGAGTGCTTTGGCCTCGATCTGGCGGATACGCTCGCGGGTGACCTTAAACTGGCGACCGACCTCTTCTAGCGTCCGCGAATAGCCGTCGGCGAGGCCGAAGCGGAGCGAAAGTACGCGGCGTTCGCGCTCGGTCAGGGAGTCTAGCACGTCAGTGATTTTTTCGCGAAGCAGACTATAAGCCGTCATGTCGTAGGGATTCTCGGCGCCTTTGTCTTCGATGAAGTCACCGAAGTTGGTATCGTCTGAATCGCCGACAGGACTTTGCAAGGAGATCGGTTGCTGCGCCATCTTCATGATCGACTGAACGCGCTCGATAGGGAGATTCATCTCATCGGCGACTTCCTCGGCGGTGGGCTCATGCCCGAGCTCTTGTAGGAGTTGCTTCTGCACCTGCATGACCTTATTTAAGGTCTCGATCATATGCACGGGGATACGAATAGTGCGGGCTTGGTCGGCGATGGATCGAGTGATCGCTTGGCGAATCCACCATGTAGCGTAAGTGGAGAATTTGTAACCACGCCGGTACTCAAACTTCTCAACCGCTTTCATTAAGCCCATATTACCTTCTTGTATCAGATCGAGAAAGGACAGGCCACGATTGGTGTATTTCTTCGCGATGGAAATTACAAGACGTAGATTGGCTTCAACCATTTCAGTCTTGGCTTTGTGAGCTTCACGCATGCCAAGGCGAACGAGACGAATGATTTCCATGAACTCGCGGGAGTCTATTTTGAATTCAGTCTTAATCTCATTGAGGCGCTTGTTGCTGCCTTTGGCGTCGAACTTCGTCTTGCTGCGGGTCGATACCATCTCAGCAGCTTCGAAGTCATCATAGAGGCTAGAGATTTCGCGGTAAATGGGGGTGAGGTCCTTCAGGAATTCTTCGAAACATTTCAATTTAAGGCAATACTTGCGTAGCACCTTGCGCAGTTCTTCCTCATATTTGACCATGCGCGTGCGGGCGCGTTTCGCGTTCGACTCGTTACTTGCGTTAACATGGCTATCCCACGCAGCGTAGATGCGCTCGCCGAGGCGGTGCGCTTCTTCGAGGAGTTTTGGCAGGCTATTAAAATAAGCCTCGCGGCTCTCGATCTTTTTATCCAGCACGACGCGGTCGAAGCGTTCCTCGCGGTTGAGGAGCTTTGTGACGACGTTATTTTGGAATTCGAGTGTGAGGGCAGTGGAAAAGAGGGCGTCTTGCGCTTTGAGTTCGGCCTTCTCGATACGCTTTGAGATTGCAACTTCTTCTTCACGAGTCAGGAGAGGAACTTGCCCCATTTGTTTGAGATACATTCGGACTGGATCGTCCAAAATATCGTTTTGCGAGGTGCGCACTTCCTTCTCTTCAGTCTCTTCCTGGCGCGCCTTAAAGGCTTCAACTTCGTTGTCGTCGAGAATATCAACTTCGAGGTTTTGCAGGATGGAAATAACGTTTTCGATTTCATCAGGGTTGTTGACAGAATCGGGCAGGGCTTGGTTGATGTCTTTATAAGTAAGGAAGCTCTGTTCTTTAGAAAGGCGTATCAGGTTGCGGATGCGCTCGTTAAGCTTTTCCTGCGCTTTTGGCGAGAGCTTACGCTTCTTAACGGCTTTCTTAGCGGCCGCAGCTAGTTTGGCGTCACTGGTGTCGTCGCTGGTGTCGACAGTCTTTGCCCGGGTTGAGCTTTTCGAAGCCTTAGCAACATCCTTCTTGGGCGCTGCCGCTTTTTTCTTAATGGCGACCTTTTTGGCAGGCGCTTTTTTGGTAGCTAGCTTCTTTTTAGCAGGTGCGGCTTTTTTCTTGGGCGCGGCTAGCTTCTTTTTGGCAGGCGCTTTTTTGGCTGCTAGCTTCTTTTTGACAGGTGCTTTTTTGGCGGCTAGCTTCTTTTTGGCAGGTGCTTTTTTGGCAGGTGCTTTTTTGGCGGCGGTTTTCTTAGCTGGCTTTTTGATGATTTTCTTTTTCGCTGCGGACATAATTTATTAAAATGAAGTGGTTCTATCTTTAAAGTGCTAGTTCTAGAGGGTGCGCAACTTTGCGGAGGATTTCTTTGCGCTCTCGCATGAGGCGTATCTGTGTTTCAGGGTCTGAATTGATGATCTTTTGTTCCAAGTTTTTAATCTGGGCTTCAACAAAATTTCGCCGAAGGCGCTCAAGGCAGAATACAATTTGTTTGGTAGGTTCTTCCACGCTGAGTTCTCGTGAGTGAATGTCGGCTAGGAGTTGTCGTTCTTCGACGCTATCGATGATGTTTTCTATTTGGTTGACTGAGTCGATCATACCTTCGCGCAGTTCGGCTAGGAGACGGGAGAGTAACTTACTCGTCGTAGAGTTTGTATTAATCCATTCGTAATCAATAATTTCTGAAAGCTGATTGCCGTATTCTGGATGATGCAGAATGAGCCAAAGTAGCTCCCAAGTGGCTTGTGTCAATAGCGGGTCTCGCTCGGGTTTTGGGGCGGATTCGGGGGCTGCTCCACCCTTTAAATTACCGCGTGGCGGGGGGACTTTTTGAAAGTCGCGGAGGGCGGCTTGCGGATCGACTTTAACTAGACGTGCTGCGATTTGGATGTAGTCCTCGCGGGCGACTTCGGATGGCACATGGTGGAGCAGTTCGAATACAGCGCGCAGGGCAGTGGTTTTTTCGTGAGTCGTGGGGGCGCGGTCTTGGGGAAGGTTGTCAGCGATGAGCAGTTCAATGCCACTTTTGGCGGTCTTGCGGAGCTCCTCTAATGCGCTGGAACCGTGCTCGCGGAGGAGATCGTCTGGGTCAGCCTTTTCGGGGAGCAGGAGAAAACGGAATTCGAGACCAGCTTTAAAGGCGAGTGGTAAGGCGCGGAGGGCGGCTTTACGGCCAGCGGAGTCACCGTCGAGTAGGCACTCGATACTGTTCGGTTCATAGCGGCGGAGTAGGTGCATCTGGTCGTCGGTGATCGCAGTACCTTGAGGTGCGACGGCAGTGTGTAACCCGACGGACCAGCAGCGGATGGCATCGAGCTGACCTTCGACAAGGAGGAAGCTTCCGCCGTCTTTAAGGTGCGTGCGGGCGTGATCCATGCCAAAGAGGATACGACCTTTGTGAAAGATGGGGGTCTCGGGCGAGTTGACGTATTTAGCTTCGCGAGCAGGATCATCCTCGGGTGTCTGAGGGAGTTGGCGTGCGGTAAAGGCGACAACGCGGCCTTGCACGTCGCGGATGGGTATCATGAGGCGACCACGAAAGCGGGACTTGAAATATTCGTGATTTCTTTCGCCATCTCGGGCGAAAAAGAGGCCCGACTTGTGCATCGCGGCGGTGGATAAGTTGCGTTTTTTACAATAAAGCGCAAAAGCATCGCGGGCGGCGGGGGCGTAGCCGATTTTAACCTCTTTAGCGGTCTCTGGAGAAAAGCCGCGCTGATTTTTCCAATAGTCGCGCACGGGAGCGGCCTCTTTAGATTCGAGGAACTGCTGATGGAACCATGTGGTAGCAATTTCGTGCAGCTCGAAGATTTGTTTGCGCAGGGAAACTTCTTCGTGGGAGGGGCCGCCTGCTTCGTATTCGAGCGTGACGTTGAACTTCTTGGCAAGGAACTCCACCGCCTCAATGAACTCGAGGTTTTCCTGCTTCATGATGAAGCTGAAGCAGTCGCCGCCTTCGCCTGTGCTGAAGCATTTATAAAAGCCGCGATCTGGATGAACGTAGAAGGAAGGCGTCTTTTCTTGGGTAAACGGGCTAAGCCCTTTCCAAGAGCGACCTGCACGCTTAAGTTGGGCATAGGGCGAGACGACGTCGACCAAGTTGACTTGGTGCTTGAGGGTCTCGATGGAGCTTTGTTTAACGCGAGGCAAGTGTGGTGGAAAGTTGTTTAGCTGTTACTAAGTTAGTTAGCGAAGTCGCGCGACTGCTTTTTGAGCTTCAGGGATGAGGGGATGATTGGGCGCGATGTCGATGAAGCGGAGATAAAGGATGCGCGCGGTGGGACGATCTTGAGAGATACGCTCGTGACCTCTAGCGATTGAGAGGGTAATCTCTGGGCTAGTCGGGAAGCGGGCGTAGGCGGTCTCCAGTTCGGCGAGAAAGTCTTCGGGTGCTTGTGAGCGTTGCGCAACGCGCAGGTAGTCGAGTGTGTGGGTGACTTGGCGTGGCTCTAGACGGACGGCTTCGAGGGCGGTCGTTTCTGCATTATTGAGCTGGCCATCGACAAGATAGGCGCGCGAAAGCAGGTTCCAGACTTCGGCGCGGTTGTTGGCAATACCGATTGCTGTCCAATATTTACGAATGGCGGATTTAAAATCACGGTCGAGCGCGGCGGTCTCGGCGTCTGCCATCAGCTCTTCGACGGTCAGTGGGCGACTACTCGTGCTCAGGGCTGTGGGTTCAGGTTCCGCCTCCAAAGTAGGGAAGGCTTCCACAATTGGTGTAGGTGCTGGCTCGATAGTAGTATCTGCATCGACTGCGAAGGTGGTTTCTTCGGCTGTGGATGATTGGTCGGAGCTGACTTCAACAGTGGTCATTGGGACGGCAGGTTCGATTGTGATGCTAGGATCGGATGCGATGATTTTGTTGTTCTGAACGAGCGTGACGTCGGCCTCTTCATTACTTTCGATTGCAGGGGCGTCGGCCATGGCTTCGGCGGCTTCCATATCAGCGATGATCTGGGCTTTGCTATCGGTTACGGCAGTTTCACTTCTCTTTGGATTTCCGTCGGATTCTAAGACTTGGACAGCCTCGACCTCAGCAGTGACTGCTTTGGGTTCAGCTTCTGCCGCTTTTTTATCGGCCTGGGCTTCGGCTAGCTTGGCCTTCATTTCGTCCTGAGACTTTCGCCAGCGGGTGAGTTCTTGACGAGCTTGCTCCCATTGACTCGCTTCGACGGCTCCGGGGAATTGTGTGTCGAGTTGCGTGATTGTAACTTCGGCGCCTGCCCAGTCTTCTTGGCGAAGATTAATTTCGAGTAGGCTAAAGAGTGCAGTCAATGCATTCGGGTCGTCGTTGTCGGCGGCCATTTTTAACCAGTACTCAGCTTGAGGTAAGTTGCCTACTTTGACGAAAAGTTGGCCAATGGCGACTGCGGTTTCAGGTGCGGGTTTGGCTTTGTCCGGATCGACTCCTTTTAAAAAGGCGTCGAGTGCTGGTTGTATTAAGTTAGCTGCTTGGCGAACCTGGCCGAGGCGTGTCCAGAGTTGGGGGGTCATGGCCTCGGGTGTTTGCTCGGCGAGCTTTTCGAGAAGGTGGCCAGCGGGCTGCTTAGCGGCATCTAGGCTTTTGTAAGTCTGGAAAAGTAGCTCGGTGTCGTTGGGGGATTGGAGGTAAGCTTGCTCAAGGAAAAGAGAGGCCATACTTGCATCACCATCGGCTGAATAGACTTGGCCGATTGATTTGAGAATCTCGATGTCGTCCGGATGCTGAGTAGCGAGTTCTTCTAGTATTTTTAGTGCTTCGGCGTTAGCGCCTTTTTCTGACAAGCTGAGGGCATCTTTGATTTGCGCGGCCTTTTTTTCTTCAGGACTGCTGCAAGCTACGAGCCAAATAGAGGTCGTGATGAGCGAGATGAAGAATACGCTTTTGAGGTTTGCTTTTAACATGGGCAGGAATTGTGTTTGTTCTGTGAGTGCAGTTAGCAACAAGACAACTATTAACCTACTCTCGTTTCCACTTTATAGCTGTCAAGTGGATAGGCCTAGAGTCTGCTACATGCTTGTTTCTGCAATCGCTTTGATCCTACTTGGCTTTAGTAGTCCTGTGGGCGCGTCTTTAGTTCCGCGGGCACCACTTGGCCTCGTTTGGGAGTCGCCGGTCGCAGAGGGAAGTCTCTATTATACAGAAGTAGAAAGACTGGTGTCTGCTTATGAGCGCGAAGTTGGACAAGCACTTATGCCAAGTAAGCGGGCAAAAGTGGCTCTTAAAATTAATACGCGCGGTCGAGCCGGACTGAGCACACCGCTGCAACTCATCCGTGCGGTTGTCGAAATGCTGGAAGCTCGAGGCTATGACCGCCGCTCTATTTTAATTGTCGATGATTCCGCGCATAATCTGCGTGAAGCGGGCGTAATGCCCGCACTCAGCGAATCCGCGGCTAATTTTGAAGGTTGCCCTGTCTTGGCCTTAGATACGGAGCAATACTACGATGCTGATTGGTTTTATGACAGCCCACTGCCACCAGCTTTGCTGCAAGAATCAGAACTTTTCTTGGAGACGCCGCGCGCTTCGCAGCTTACCGAAGGCGCGCGCGGGCGGAAGAGCTTCCTTCCAAAGCCGCTACTTTTTGAAGTCGATTTCTGGATCAATCTCCCTGTCGGTGTCGACGATCCCGCGCTCGGCATCGACGGAGCCTTAGCTAATGCGACCCTCTGGAATGTTAGTAACAGTAGCCGCTTCCTCGTAAACCAAGCCACTGCCTCCGCGGCTGTTGCCGAAATCGCTGCGATCCCCGAGCTGCAAGAACGCCTCGTGCTCAATTTCGTTTCGCTGGAGCGTTACCAGTTTATCGCTGGTCCCTTTTTTAATTCTATCTATACTCGAACCGAACCACGGCTTTGGATGAGCAGCGACCCCGTCGCACTGGATCGGCTCCTCTACGACCGGATTAATGCGATGCGTCTGCTCGAAGGCTTTCCCGAAATTGAACCGATTCCTAGGCAGTTACCCTTCGCGGCCAGTCTCCAATTAGGGGAGTTTGATCGTGACCGCATCCAAGTGCAATTAGTCGCGCTTCCTGATGGCGGAGTGCGCGTGCGCTCGAAGCCCGCAAACGTCGCGCCCTCAGTTGAGCAGTCTGAAGGAAAGTCATGGTTGCGACGGATGAGGTCTTGGTAGTAAGTGGTCGACGACGCGACTTTCTTAGATTCTTCGTAGAAACGCCTTGAAGTCCCCGCTAAAGCAGACTTCTTTCAAAGGCCTATGCAAATCGCGGACTATTATCCGATTCTTGTTCAAATTTTAATCGCATCCAGTATTGGTGTGGTAGTTCTCGTTGCGTCGCATATATTCGGGCAGCGTGGCACGGATACTGCGATCAAAAATACACCTTACGAGTGCGGTATGCTCGCTGAAGGCTCCGGACACGCGCGCTTCGCGGTTAAATTTTACGTCACCGCAATGCTCTTTATCCTCTTTGATATCGAGGTTGTCTTTTTGATCCCTTGGGTCATGGTCTTCCGTGAATTTCTGGCGGCAAACTTACCCATTATCATGCCGGTATTCTTCTTCCTCTTCGTCCTCATTCTCGGTCTCTTCTATGAGTTGAAAAAGGGCGCAATTGAGTGGGATCAGTAATCTTTATAACATGCGCATAGATCGATACATCGCCAAATCTCGCGTCATTGACATTGAGAGCACAGATTTTGAGAGTGCGGTATCGGAATTGCTCGCAGTCTGCGACGTCACCAAAGAGCGCGGCATCACTAAGAAGGGCCTGCTGGCGGATCTGCTAGACCGTGAAAAGCAAATGACGACCTATCTAGGTAATGGTGTTTGCTTGCCGCACGCCCGTATTAAGATGAAGCGCCCCTACATGGTCGCTGTTGGTCGTTGCCCTAAAGGTCTTGTCTACGATGGCCAGTCTGAGTACGGAGATATACGTTTTATTTTCCTGCTTCTCGCTTCAGAAAATGCGCGCAACTACCTCTTCAGTCTCGCTTCACTTGCCCGAGTTTTCCAAGACAACGGTCATATGGATCGGCTTCGCGTTGCCGCCAAGATCACAGACTTCCGCAAAGAACTGAAGCAAGTTTTCGCGGGCGAAGGGGATAAACCGCGCCGCCGTCACAACCGTTTTAACAACCTTATTTTGCGCGAAGCAGCCAAGATTGCCAAAGGCGCTCAGTGCACCTCAGTGCTCGTCTTTGCTGACACCTTCGGTGGGGGAGTCGAAGTGGGTAAAACCTTTAAAGGATTTAAGACCGTAATCATCGCTCACGGCACTTCAGATGCTTTGACTGAGCGTGAAGAAATTGATGCCGTTATCCCGATTCGCGCGTATAGTAACCATCGGTTCTCGCAGTTGCGTAGTGCTGTATTGATAGGCCTTACTAGGGGAATTTTTTCCAGTAACGATCGCTTATGCTGTATCGGCGGTCTCCCGCAGAGCAACCAGTTCGATAGTATTACGGTGGTCGATGTCGAGCGTGAGTTCGATACTGCGCTCGCCAGTAAGTCCGACATGCTGCCTGTCAGTGTGAAGCCCGAAGTAATCGAACGAGTGCTCGCAATCGCCACTGAGCTCGCGGTTGAAGGTCGTGAGGGTCGCCCCGTTGGATGCCTTTTTACGCTCGGCAATTCTGAGCTTATTTCGGAATTCACGAAGCCACTCATCTTAAATCCATTTCATGGATACAAAGACGAAGACCGTAATATCCTCAATCCCTTTATGGATGAGACGGTCAAAGAACTCTCTTCGATCGATGGTGCTTTCATTATCCGAGGCGATGGTGTGCTCGTTTCCGCGGGCTCACTCATTCATGCGCCCGATTATACTCACGATCTACCCAGTGGCCTCGGCAGTCGCCACGCCGCCGCTGCTTCTATTACACAAGCAGTCGATTGCCTTTGCATCGTCGTTTCCGGAAGCACTGGTCAAGTGACGCTCTTCCGTCGCGGAAAGATGCTACCTCTCATTGAAAAGGCGCTTATTCGCAATAGTTAGGGCGCTTCGTTCTGTTAAATTTTAGGTATTAAAGCGTGAAGCTTGTCTTTGTGTTTATGAATATTAACCTAGACATTCTCTATCTTCACATTTTCCCATGAATCGAATTGAAAAAGCCTTTGAAAAAGCTCGCGAAGAAAAGCGTGCCGTCTTTGTCGGCTACCTCTGCGCAGGTGACCCTGATTTTGATAGCTCGGTTGAAGCTTGTCGTGCTGTAATTGAATCAGGTGTTGATGTGCTAGAGATAGGGGTACCGTTTTCTGATCCTCTGGCTGATGGTCTGACCAATCAGCTCGCCGCCCAACGCGCATTAGAAAGCGGCAGCACCAGCAAGAACGTACTTAAACTCGTCCGCGCGATTCGTGATTTCAGCGAGGTGCCTCTCGTTTTCTACACCTATTATAACCTAGTTTTTGCAAAGGGTAGTGATACTTACGTCGCTGAGGCTAAATCCGCTGGTCTCGACGGTATTCTCACGCTCGATTTACCACCTGAAGAAGCGGACGAGCACCTTGAAGCCTGCGAAAAGTACGATCTTAAGACCGTCTTCATTGTAGCACCTACCACACCGGAAAGCCGGCTAGAAATCATCTGTAAAGCAACGACCGGCTTCGTCTACTACGTCTCCCGCGAGGGAGTGACTGGAGAGCAAGCGTCTATGTCAGACAGTATTGCAGTCAACGTTTCTCAAATCAAAAAACACACCGAGATGCCAGTTGTGGTAGGCTTCGGTATCTCCAAGGCCAACCACGTTCGCACCGTCTCTCAAGCGGCCGATGGGGTCGTCGTCGGCAGTGCCATTGTTAACTGTATTGCTGAAAATCCGACGGACAAAGAAGCTATGGTACAATCGCTTCGCGCGAAGATGGCGATGCTGCTCGAGGGCAACTCCCTAGCGAAGACGTAGTTCGTTTTTTTGATCGTGGCCTGCTCGCATGTGAGCGCTCTAATGCGGTGGCGAAGGCCGACCCTTAACCCTGCCTGCGGGCCTAATTTGTAACTACGCGTTCTTCTGCCCAGTAACGACTTCCATCAACGCCTCAACGCATTCGATCTTGGCGCTTGGGATCATGCCGTGGCCCAGGTTGAAAATGAAGCCAGGCTGATTACCGGCATCGTCTATTACACGCTGGGCTTCACGGCGTGTGATCTCGGGGGTCGTCGTTAGGACAACAGGATCAAGGTTGCCTTGCACTGCTGCGCCGCTATCAATGCTTTGGCGCATGTGGCGGAGATTCATTGTCCAATCAAGGCTGAGTACCTTCGCGCCTGTTTGCATGAGATCGGTGGCTTTATGTCCCATAGCTTTGGCGTATAGAATCACGGGCACGCGTTCTTTGAGCTCCTTAATGATGTGATGGATCCAGCGCAGTGACCAGGTCTCATAGTGAGTAGCGGGGCAAATCGCGCCCCATGAGTCAAAGATTTGTAGGGCGTCCGCGCCGGCGTCGATTTGCATGTGGAGATATTCGACGATGCCATCGGTCAACTTTTTCATGAGCCGCTCAAAAAGCTCGGGCTGATCCCAAGCTAATTGCTTGATTTTGACGAAGTCTTTAGCAGAGCCACCCTCGACCATGTAGCATGCCAGCGTCCAAGGAGAACCGCAGAAGCCCAGTAAGGCAGTATCTTCGCCTAGCTTACTTCGGGTCAGGGTCAGGGCGTCGGCTACATATTTCAGATTTTCTGCAATCTTAGTATTATCTAGGGCTTCTATCTTGGTCTTCGTGTCCAGTAGGTAGTCCATGCCGATACCACCCTGATCGCGGAAATGGTAGCCTTGTCCAAGGGCTTCGGGAATAACTAGGATATCAGAAAAGATAATTGCGGCATCGAGTGGAAAGCGGCGCATGGGTTGCAATGTGACTTCTGCAGCCAATTCAGGTCTACGGACCATGGTGACAAAATCATACTGCGTCTTCAGTTCGCGATACTCAGGCAAGTAGCGCCCAGCTTGACGCATTAGCCAGATTGGCGGACGGTCAACAGGTTTTTGGTGGACTGCAGCGAGGAAACGTTGGCGAGGAGTCATTACAGTAGAATTAGGAATTTAGAATTTTTTGATCCGCCCAATTTTTTGGTTTGAGGAAGACCTTGTAGAGTTCAGCCTCGGGTGTGTTTGCTTCGGGTTGCCAGTCGTAGTCCCAGCGAACGAGCGGAGGCAGCGACATGAGGATCGATTCGGCGCGCCCATTGGATTGCAAACCGAAGTGGGTGCCTCGATCGTAGATGAGATTGAATTCAACGTAGCGGCCTCGGCGGTAGAGTTGGAACTGGCGTTGCGCCTCAGTGTAATCGTTGGCTTTGCGACGGGCTACGATCGGCTGGTAGGCAGGCACAAAATGGTCACCGACGGATTGCACAAAAGCGAAAGCTTCTTCAAAGCCCCCCTCGGCGTAGTCGTCAAAAAAGATGCCACCGATCCCGCGTGGCTCTTGGCGGTGGGGGAGGTAAAAATACTCGTCGCAGATTTGTTTAAACTTCGGGTAGTGCGCCTCGCCGAATGCTTGGCAAGCGGTGCGGGCGGTTTGGTGCCAATGGATCGCATCTTCGCGTTGACCGTAGTAGGGCGTGAGGTCAAAGCCTCCGCCAAACCACCAGATTGGCTCGCAGTCTTCCGGTTCAGCGTAGAAGTAGCGCACGTTCATGTGCGTGGTCGGCACGTGAGGATTGCTCGGATGCACGACAAGCGAAACACCCATCGCGCGAAAGCTAACACCAGCGAGCTGTGGTCGCTTGGCGGTGGCTGAGGCAGGGAGCTGATTGCCTAGAACATCGGAAAAATTGATACCTGCTTTTTCAAAAACTTGGCCGCCTTCCATGACGCGGGAGCGCCCGCCGCCGCCTTCTTCCCGCTTCCAGCTATCTTCGAGGAAGGTGGCTTTACCATCCTCGGATTCCAGCACGCGGCAGATGCGATCTTGGAGATCGAGTAGGTAGGCGCGGACTTTTTCTGGTTGTGCGGTTTGCATTGAGAGTGAATCTTGGCTGAGTCGACTGCAAACGACAAGCACTGGAACTAAAAAATGACAAAGTCTCGAAAACTCCCCGAATCAGTGATCATCTTTGGCTGTGGCTATTTGGGCACTGCGCTGGCCAAGCATTTACTGAATCAAGGGGTGAGGGTAGCGGCTTTGACGCGTAACGCAGAGAAGGCGGCGCACTTACGTGAAATGGGAGCGGAACTGAGAACCTGTTACGACCAGGCAGCAATCGAGGTGATTGAGGGCGATCTTGATTCGAAGGATTGGCATGAGCGAGTCGAAGGACGCTTTGAGGCAGTTGTCAACTGTGTGAGTTCGGCGGGAGGGGGTCTTGCGGGTTACCAGAAGTCTTACGTGGATGGGCAGCGCTCAATTCTCGAGTGGGCAAAGTCGCAGTCAATTCGCAGCTACGTTTATACAAGTAGCACCTCCGTCTATCCGCAGGATAATGGGGTGCTAATTGACGAAAGCGCTGACACAAGCGGTGCTCCAGCGACAGGGCAGTTGCTTTTAGAATCAGAAGTGATGCTGGCTAAATCCGATATTTTGCCGAAATGGTATGTGCTCCGCCTCGCCGGAATTTATGGGGAAGGAAGGCATTTTTTATTGAATCAAATAAGGGAAGCGAAGGGCGAAATTCCTGGCTCAGGCGATTATGCGATGAATATGATTCATCTCGAAGATATTATTTCAGTGATCTGTGCCGCGCTTTGTGGAGAGGCTGCATCAGATGTTTATAACATTACGGATGATGCCCCGACCATTAAGTCTTATGTTTTGGCCCACCTAGCTGAAGCCATGAAACTCCCCAAACCTGTCTTCAACCCAGAGAAAGTCTCCGAGCGTCTCAAACGTCGCGGCGGTCATATGCCGCATCGCTATGTCAGTAATAAAAAAGCTCGTGAGGCTTTTGAATGGAGCCCTAAATTTCCTAGCTTCCGTGAAGGCTATGCGAGCTTGTTAAATTTGTAGGGCATTTCAAAAAATTCGTACAGACTATTGACAAGTCCCCCGCGAGAACGAGCATGACCGTACTTTCGCAAAAGGGTGTTAAGACATCTTCTGCTTATGGTGGCTATAGCTCAGTTGGTTAGAGCATCGGCTTGTGATGCCGAGGGTCGCGGGTTCGAATCCCGTTAGCCACCCCATTTTTTTTAGCCGCGAACTTGCAAAGCGGCAGAGCCACAAATTGTGGCCGATGATTCTTTGAGTGAGTGCCTAGGGATAACGGTGAGACTGGCGCAAGCAGACAGTCTAGGAACTACAGTGCTCCTCGTTTGCTCTACTATAACAGCTTTTCCCCGCTGATTCGAATTCCAGAGTGCTATGGCTAATCGAGAAGCCCTCATCCAAGTGGTTCTTGATCGCCGCCTTAAGTGATTCCAGTTCTTCCATACTGCGGGCTTCCCCGATCACGACATGCGCCTCAAGTGCACGGTGATGCTCGTCGAGTTCCCACACGTGGATATGGTGCACGTTTTCGACGTCATCCAGAGCTTCCAAAGTCTCCTTGATCTCATCCACAGAAAGTTCGGGCGGTGTGCCTTCCATCAGAATGCGTGAGGTCTTCTTTAACATACCGGAGGACATGTAGAGTATGTAGCCCGCGATGATGAGTGTGATCACGGGATCGACCCAGGTCCAGTCAAGCCAGTAGATGGCCGCGCCGCCGAGTAAGACGGCGACCGATGCACCGGCGTCGGTCAGGTTATGTAAGAACGCTGCTTTTACATTCAGGCTTCCCTTGGACATCGACCAAAGAAGCCAAGCTGTGATCACATCGACGATGAGTGCGACGCCAGCCGCACCCATGATCCAGCCTCCAAGCAGTGGCTCCGGCTCGAATATCCTGCGCACCGCCTCGTAGACGAGATAGAGCCCCACGAGGATGAGTGCGGTCAACTGGATCATCGCGCCGATCAGCTCGGCTCGTCGATACCCGAAAGTGTAGTGCTCGTCGGCACCCTTGCGGGAAATTTTACGGGCGATGTAGGCGATGAGCAGTGCCGCTGCATCATTGGTATTATGCAGCGCGTCGGCCATCAAGGCCACGCTCCCCGAGATCGCCCCAGCGACGAACTCGAAGACCGAGAGCCCTAAATTAACAATGACGGTCCACAGCAGAACGCCGTCGCTGACATTTTCTGTGCCGTGAGAGTGGTTGTGATCGTGTCCCATTGTTAATGTCCTTCACTTTGGCTGCGAACTGCTGGCGCTCATTCACTCCATCGTTTCAGTTTAGTGGTCGTGCCCTTCGTGATCCTCTTCGCCGTGCTCGCAGATGCAGGCATACTCTAAGTAGTCGCAAGTTGGGCAATCGCTGAGGTTGAGGTTGAATCGCTCGCGGACAGTTTTGGACTTCGCGTCTGGCTTGATCGAGAGGATAATCGGCAAGTTGTTGCCCTCTGGCAGTGCTTTGTCGGAGAGTAAAACTGAGCCTTTGCTGGCAAAGCGAAGACGAATCGGATTTTGACGATCACCGCCGATTAAGGAGACGACTTGCTCCTTCGGGGCGATCACCTCACCATGGTCATTAAGGAATGTGATTTGAATCTTACGCTCTTCTGTGAGGTAAAACTCAAGATGGGGTTCAACGGATGTAATGATCCGACCACCATTTGGGCCAGCCTTAGCATCTGCATGAGCGTGCTCTCCATGATCATGGCCTTCGTGTGATGCATGGTCATGCTCTGAGTGGTCGTCTTTGGACTTCGCATCTTTGTTAGCACCGTGATCGTGCGCGTCTGCTGCGTGTGCTGAATGATCGTGACCAGCTTCATGGCCGTGATCGTCTGCGTAGCTGGTGCTCCAAGCCAGTAGCGTGAAGCTGATTAGTGCGGCGAGTAGGCGTTTCCTTTGTTTCATTTGTTTTCCTTTTTTGGGATTTGTGATTTTGTTATTCCGATGCTGCGGATTTACGTTTGACGGATGTTTCTGCCGACTTGCGGCAAAAGCTGTAGAAAATTGCTGGCGTCACCCCGAGGCCGAGTAGAGTTGAGGTGACGAGTCCGCCGACGATGACGACAGCAATTGGATTGAGGATTTCTTTCCCAGGCTCGTCGGTGGCTAAGAGTAGTGGCACCAAAGCAAGACCTGCAGAGATAGCGGTCATGAGAATCGGGATGAGGCGTTCCTGCGTGCCGCGTTCCACCATTTTGCGGGTAAAGCTTTCGCCTTCATGGCGCATTAGGTGGAGGTAGTGCGATATCAACATAATGTTATTCCGCGCGGAGATTCCACTCACCGCAATGAAGCCAACCAGAGTCGCGATGCTAATATTGTTCAGCGATATAGCC
Source organism: Opitutaceae bacterium (assembly GCA_009886465.1). Lineage (GTDB taxonomy): Bacteria > Verrucomicrobiota > Verrucomicrobiia > Opitutales > Coraliomargaritaceae > Thalassobacterium. The sequence goes on along the minus strand of QXZH01000039.1, from coordinate 31,448 downwards.
GTAAGGAACACACTACCCACCAGCGAAATTGGCACGATAGTGAAGACCAGAAGGACAAAAGCGAAATTCTTGAAGTAGCTGTAGAGGAGAAACGAGATGACCAACAATACGATTGCCGAGGTGATCAGGATTGTGCGCTTCGCTTTAGCCTGTGCTTCGTATTCACCCTCGTAAGAGAGTGTGTAGCCTTCTGGTAATTGGATACGCTCGTTTACTTCACGTTGCAAAGTCTCCACGGCAGCGTTCAAGTCGTCGACGGTCGGATTGATTGATACGACGAAACGGCGTACGGTGTTCTCGCGAAGGATGTTGTTTGGGCCAGTTGCATGGCGAATGTCCGCAACGTAGTTCAGCGGGATGCGTTGGCCGCTTAACGTATCGATGTAAAGCTGCGACAGCTTCTGGGTCGATTCGCGCCATTCTTGTGGAAGCCGTATGACCAAGTCGTAGACGCGCTGCCCCTCGTAGATCTCGCTGACGGCTTCGCCGCCCATTAATGCAGAGAGTTCGGCATTCAGCGCACCTGGAGTGACGCCATAGGCCGTGGCACGCTTACGATCAATCTCGATACGAAGCTGAGGGATCGGTGCTTGCTGCTCGACACGCGCTTCTTCCATACCGGGAATTTCACGAGCGATTTCGGCTATGTCGGTTCCGATACGCCTCAGTTCGTCTAGGTCGGGTCCGAACACTTTGACCGCGACTTTTGCCGATACACCGCTGAGCATATGCCCAATGCGGTCGGCTAGCGGTCCACTCAGGGCACTGAAGGTCCCGGGGATCGTCTGCATCGTTGCCCGAATGTCTTTGACGATTTCGCTGCGTTCGCGCTCGGTTTCTTTTGAAAATTCGAGGTCGAACTCGACAGTTGAAACGGGCACCACGTGATCGCCGCGTTCGGCGCGGCCCAAGCGATAGCCCACCGTCTCCACTTCAGGAATTTTAAGGAGCAGGTCTTGCGCTGTGTCGGCTAAGTCACGCGTTTGCTTGAGCGATGTGCCGGGTGCAGTCGTCATGGCGACTAGGACTGTTGGCTCGCGGAAAGCGGGAAGGAAATTACCACCCATTTGCGAAAATGAGATTCCTGCCAGCACAACAAGTGCACCGGCTACAAACAGCACGATAAAGGGTTGAGAGAGCGAAAGTCGCAGCCATGTTGCATTGAAGACTTTTTTGAATCCGCGCTCAATGATACCATCGGCATGTTTCTGATCGGCCTTCGGTTTTAGTAGATATGAACTCAGCACTGGTATCACAGTTAAGGATACAAGGAACGATGCTGCCATACTGACAATCGTCGCCACGGCGATCGGTGTGAACAGACGACCTTCGACGCCACTCAATGCCATCAATGGCAGAAAGACTAAAATAATCAGCACAGTCGCATAGAGAATGGACGAGCGAACTTCGGCAGATGCCTTGGCAATGACTTCGAGCTTGTTGCGTGGTTCTGCTAAAAGGGCATTTTCCCGCAGCCGTCGAAATACATTTTCCACATCAACGATGGCATCATCAACGACCATGCCGATGGCGACAGCGAGGCCGCCGAGGGTCATCGAATTAACGCTCAATCCTAAGAGATCAAAAACCAAAACAGTCATGCCCAAGGATAGAGGGATTGCCGTCAACGTAATCAGAGTGATCCTGAGATTGAGTAGGAAAAGGAACAAAATGACGGCGACCATGATAGCGCCATCACGCAGAGCCTCTTCCAGATTACCGACCGCTAGGTCGATGAAATCAGACTGGCGGTAGAGTGTCACTAGTTCGACTCCGTCGGGCATCGAAGCTTTTAAATCCTCCAACGCAATTTCGACATCATCGGTTAAGGTGAGTGTATCGAATCCTGGTGATTTTGTTACGCTAAGAATGACGCCGGGGTAACCTTTGGCTTCATCATGGTTGCCTAAGAGCTTACTGCCCATACCCGCATCGCCTCGCATGGGTTCAATATCCCAAGCGACTGTAGCGACATCTTTGATACGAATGGGGCGGTCGTTGACATGCGTCACCACTGTATTGCCAATCGCATCGAGGTCGGTGGTCATCGCAAGATTACGGACCATTATTTCCTGAGAGGATTCAGTTAAGAAGCCTCCCGTGCTGTTGCTGACCGCGTTAGCCGCTGCTTCGTGTAGTTCCTCATAGCGAATGCCCATGGCCAGCATTTTGTCAGGGTTGGGCTGGATTTGTAGCTGCTTGACGCCACCACCCATGCTGAGCACTTCAGCCACACCAGGAATAGACTGTAGTCGTCTGGATACCGTCCAATCGGCCAATGTTCTCAGATCCATCGGCTCAGTTTGACCCGATGGATCGACCAAACCAACCAGCATGATGTTTCCCATCAAGGAAGCCACTGGCGTCATGTAGGGAGTGATGCCTTCGGGTAGAGCCTCGCTCGCGCCGGTCAGCCGCTCCTGCACAAATTGACGTGCTTGATAGATATCGGTTCCCCATTCGAATTCGACAAAGACTAGGGATAGGCTGATGTCGTTAACTGATCTCAATCGAGTGACCCCTGTCACACCCATTAAGGAATTTTCCAAGGGGATGGTGACCAAGGTTTCAACTTCTTCGGGTGAGAAACCAGGCGACTCCGTCAAAATGGTGACTGTCGGTTTGGTCAAATCTGGTAAAACTTCAACCGGAAGCTCACTCGCTGTTTTGATGCCGAGGATAAAGACGACTAAGGCAAAAGCCAAAATCAGAGGCCTTTGAGAGAGCGAAAATTGGATAAGTCTATTGAGCATCTTCAACCTCACTTTCTGCCTGACGTCGCTTCATGAGCATCTGAAGAGTGATGAGCGAGATCAGCGTCATCAAGCCTGCATAAATAATGAGTGGCAGGCTCAGATGGCTGCCGTGATCTTCATGCGAATCCTCACCTCCATGATCATGTCCTGTATGATCCTCTTCGCCAGACGATGGATTTTCACCTTCGCTCAGCTCCGAGCCGTCTTCGGCATGTGCATGTCCGTGTGCGGCATCGAGTGCCTCCTTTAAGGACATGCCAGAGCCGCCACCGACAAAGCTGAGGACATAGGAACCTTGTATGACTACTTCATCGCCGGGGAAAACGCCGCTGATCACTTCGATGTATTGATCGTTTTCCTCTCCGAGAACCACGGGCACCCGAACGAATGCGTTTGGAAGGTCGAAGTCTTTGACGAAAATGACCCTGCTTGCAGGATCGCCTTGTATCGCCGAGCGCGGAATTGAGAGGACGAATGGCTTCGTCTCCAGCACAATTGAGAATTCAGCTCGCATCCCTGGGCGGAGTTTTCCGTCCGTATTATCGAGTTCAAAAATGCCCTCGACTGTGCCTGCTTGGCGGTCTGCTTCGACGCCAAAACGTGTTAACGTAGCCTCAATCAGTTCATCTCCCAAGGCGGGTATGTGAATGCGAGCCTTGGTGCCAATCTTTGTCTGCGCAGCTTCCTGCTCGGGGATCTTTGCCACCGCCCATAGCTTTGATCGGTCGGAGATGTCGAGTAGTTCTGCCGATGGCTCGACGGGTTGACCTAATCGGACATGCGAGGCCACGACTAATCCGCCTTGAGGGGCTTTTAGTTGTACACTTGGGGGTGGGTCGCCTAACTGGCGGCTTTCTACTGTTGCCAGTACATCGCCCGCTTTGACTGTGTCGCCTTCGAAGGCTTCCAAAGCACTGATTCGTCCAGCAATACGGGAAGATAAAACCGAACGGCGGGATGGGATTTCTTCTATACGCCCTATCGCAAAGACCGTGCTTTCGAAGTCACGTTCCTCGGCCTCTTCGGTTTGAATTCGCAGATTTTTGACGGCTATTTCGTCCAGGATAATGGTGTTTTGCCCGCGAGCCTCTTCGGCGGCGTGGGTGCTCGTTGCCGTGAGCAAGGCTATGCAAAGTAGTTGTTTATAAAGTTTCATGAAAAAGGTCTCCGTTGGCTAAAGTGGGAAAGTTGCGGGCCGTTGCGGCGCGCCATTCGATAAGTATTTGTTTGAGCTCGTGCCAGAGCTCCAGTTGTGCGGTTTGAATATTCAGGTGTTGTTCTTGCACTCGAAAGACTTCGCCTAAGTCGACCTGTCCGGCTGCGTAGGCGTTGTTGATGTCTTCGAGGTTTTGCTCCACCAGACTGACTGCACTTTCCTTATATTTAGTGGCCTGCCTGTAAGTTGCTTCTGCATTACTTTGAAGCGTTGCGGCCTCGTTTTTCAGACGTAGGCTTATGGCATTAAGTTCATGTTGTATCTGCCGTTCACGGAACCGACTCGCCTCAATTTCACCGCGATTTTGGTCATGCATAGGCAGAGGGATAGATACTCCAATTCCGAAGAAACGATCTCGTCCCAAACCATTAGGGTCATCCACGGCTCGTTCTTCTTCAAAGAAAACTTCGACTGCTATATCGGCCCAACGATTCGCCTTAGCCAATGCTGTTTGCCCGCGAGCGATTTCCGCAAGTAATGCTTTGAGTTGGTATTCCGGGTGCGACTGCAGAAATTCGCCATCAAGTTCCGCCATCTTGGGCAAGCTGAGTGAACGAGTTTGTTGTGCGAGGATCTCCAGTTCCGTGTTGGGTTCAAGACCAAGCAGGCTGCGTAATGAGCCAAGCGCACCATCGCGCTGCTTAGTGAGATTCTGGATCTCCTGTTTCACTGAAAACAACGACACTTGCACTTGATTCAAATCGAGCGTAGAGGCTTCGCCATTTTCGATTCGCTTTTCTAGGAAGGCAGCGAAACCTCCTTGGAGATCTATCATACCATCTAAGAGTGAAAGTCGCAGATTCAGACTGGAGATAAGCTCGACGGCGCTTTCGACATCGCGTATAAGTAAGCGCTTTTGATCGCGCACTTCCGCCTCCGCGAGTTTGACCTCGATCGAGGATACTCTCTTGAGTAGCTTGAGCCGATTTGTGACTGGAAAACGCTGCTCGAAGCCGATGGCATAAGACCGTTCGCCTTCATCGTTGAACGTGCGGTCGGAAGCATATCCGAGTTTAAGTTCTGGATTGTCGAGCCTGCCTGCGTATTGCGAATAAGCCCCTGCTTTTTCAATCGCAGAGCGGGCAGCCATCAATGACTGGTTCTTCTGTAAAGCCAGTTCAACCGCATCTTGGCTGGTGAGTTTTAAAGAGCTTTCGGACGCAGCCTGCGCCAGTGAGCCGTAGAAAATGAATAAAGTTGTTAGTAAATATTTATATGTGTGCATGAAAAAACCTGTTTAGTTAAAATCGTCATTAGACACGTTTGAATGTGTCTATGTTTTGCACAGAAGAATCCTGTGCAGATTTTACTAATCAGGTTTTAAATTCGGAGCACTGTTGTGCGCACGCATTGCTCCAGCGTTCCACACAAAACTGGTGGCGCTCGTGTCGCAAATCGTATTTGGGGAGCCGCGTTCGCATTTTTAATCGGTGCAAAGAGCTGATATTGATAGTTCGCAGCTACTTGTTTTTTGATCGAAAGTAGATCAGCGACGCGCTGAATGGGTTCATCCGACGAACTGACAGCGATATCGATGCAATGTTGATCGCTATCTGCGAAAAGGGCACCATCCGACTCTTCTTGATGTGAATCGTTGTGGTGTGATTCAGCCTCATCCCCATGGCATCGATCACCATCATCAGAGTGTTGCACAGCAAGCAAATGACCAAAATCATGATCGTGCAAGCAAAGCACAGCCCCACCAGCAGTAGCTAGTAGGCCGTTCATTGCCATCATCATGATCAGGCAAAAGGCTGTGCATTTTCGAAACATATTCAGATCAGAATGAATACAGATGGAAATTATTCCATGTCAATTGGCTTTTTGGGTATTAGGCGCCCATGGAATTTCATGTGGAATATTTCGCAGAAGTTCTCTGACCGCTATCATTTGTTCAATTAGTATGGCTACAATTGAGTTCGAAGAGAGTTCGACTCGGGTGCCCGTTCTCCGTGAATGGGTTATGATTACGGTCTTGTCTGCCACCCCATTTTATGTCTAGCCGTAAGAATTTTACCCACAATCGCATACAAGTAAAGGAGGCTAGCGAAGGGACGGTAAACTTTTAGGCTCTTAGTATGCTCTAGTTTATGGCGAGTTTAAGGCATGGCGTGTGGTGACTCAGCCGCAGATGCACTCATTCTATAGGCCCGGTATTGCTATCCTCAATGGTCTCGATGAATTCGATTTTGCCGATGCGAACAATGCCTCGTTTTTCCTTTTCCCGAATGAAATTCGCATTGACGAGGTTTTCTCCAGAGTAAAGGCCTGCCGTTTTAGCTAAGGTGCCGAAGGCTTCTTCGGGCTCAGCACGGCCTGTCGGCAGGCTTAGTTGTAGCGTCCAAAGTGGGATTGGCATTTTTGCCCCTTCTGGGCGTTTGCGAATTTCATCAATTGAAATTGCCACCACATTTACAAAATAGCGGTCATACCGACTCGCTTCTTCTAGTTGCTGGCGTTTGAGGGAATAAACGTGCATCCCGTAGAGTCCAGTGGCTCCGATAATCTTGGCGTTCTCTTTCGCCTTATTTTCCGCTTCGTATTCATCCAAGACCGAGAGCGCGTCAAACGGATCGTCAAAATCATCAGAAAATTCTGTAAAATAGTCATCCTCAGGTCCTGAATTAGTTTGGCCCCAATGAACTACGAGGATGCAGTCTGCCTCCATAGGATCATCCGCATTGACGTAGTTTTTCTTGGTTAGTTCTTCTTTGAGTGCGAAGGCCACTTCCTCGAATCGAATCATATCTTCGGGTTTTTCGTATTCATAGGGATAATATTTTCCTTTGCAGAAGGTATAACTTTCCTCTGTGAACTCCCCATCTGATTGGATAGGTCGAATGTAATTATCCCGAGTGGTGGCTTTGACGAGTATGTCGACCGCTGATAATTGAAAATTCGTAAAAAGCAGCATGAAAGAAAACAGACAAAGAGACTCTTTTGAGGAAAATACTTTCATTAGCTTATACTTTAAAAAACAAGATTTAGAGTCAAGTCTGGCAGATCTGCGGATTTATCAAACCCTGCACCATAACATGTGGTTGATAACTAGATCCTCCCAAATCTTCTAGAACAAGGGTTTGAGGAAATTTTTGTTTGCTACGCAAATTCTCGACCCTCAGCTAAGCGGTAGAGTATCCATGGTGCAGAGGCGTTTATAAAAAAAGCGGCCGCCTCTCGGCGACCGCTTTGTAGTAAACGTTTTCTAGCGTCCGATTACTCGGCAGCGGTTGTTTCTTCTTCGGTAGTTTCCTCTTCGGATTCTTCCTTAGCTTCTTCAAGCGCAGCTTTGCGGGACAGGCGGACTTTACCCTTTTCGACACCGATGCACTTGACGACCATTTCGTCGCCGAGCTTACAAATATCTTCGGTCTGGTTGACTCTGAAGTCAGCTAGTTCGGAGATGTGTACGAGGCCTTCTTTACCAGGCAAGCACTCGACGAATGCGCCGAAGTCTTTAACGCCACGAACGATGCCACGATAGGTCTTACCAACTTCGATCTCTGCGGTGCAGGCATCGACTTCCAAGATCGCGCGATCCATGGATTCTTTGTCCGTGGCAAAGATGAGGACTTTGCCTTCGTCGTTGATATCGACCTGAGCGCCGGACACTTCGGTGATGCGGCGGATGTTTTTACCGCCGGGCCCAATGAGTGCACCGATTTTGTCGGGTGCGATCGAGATGGTGTGGATGCGTGGTGCGTGTTCGCGGAGATCCTTACGGCTCTCTGGCATGTGCTCGGACATGATCGCGAGGATCTTCATGCGAGCATCGCGGTTTTGCTTGATTGCTTCCAGCGCGATGTCGAAGGGCAGACCAGTGATCTTAAGATCGAGCTGGAAACCTGTGATGCCGTCGGGTGTGCCCGCGACCTTGAAGTCCATGTCGCCGAAGTGATCTTCTGCCCCGAGAATGTCGGTCAAAAGAACGCTTTTGGTGATCTTGCCGTTTTCGTCCTTTTCAGTAACGAGACCCGTGGAGATACCTGCGCAGGGTGCGGTAATAGGCACACCTGCATCCATGAGAGAGAGGCAACCGCCACAGATGGAAGCCATCGAAGTAGAGCCGTTAGAGCTCATCACTTCCGAGACTACGCGGATGGCGTAAGGGAACTCGTCTTCGGGAGGAAGGATGGGCAGGAGAGAACGCTCTGCGAGGGCACCGTGGCCGATTTCGCGGCGACCAGTGAATCCAAAACGACCTGCTTCACCGACCGAGAACGGAGGGAAGTTGTAGTGAAGGATGAAGGATTTGCTCTTAGCGCCGCCTGTGAGGCCATCGATGTCCTGCGTGTCGCGGCTAGTGCCGAGTGTCGAGATAACGAGGGCTTGGGTTTCACCGCGGTTGAACACGGCAGAACCGTGAACACGTGGGAGAACGCCAGTCTCGCAGGTGATGGTGCGAAGATCAGCTGAGCCGCGACCGTCGACCCGTTTACCAGTATCGAGAATGTTCTGGCGGTAGAGCTTCTCTTGGATTTCATCAAAGGCGCGAGCGACGTCATCACCCTTGACGTTCTCAGCGCCGAGTTTTGCTTCGAGTGCGACCGTAGTTTCCTTGGCGATGACTTCGATCGCGAGCTTGCGCTCGGTGTAGCTGTCAAAGTTGAGGGCTTCTTTCACACCCGCTGCGGCATGCTCTTCACAGAAATCGACGATTTCCTGAGGAGTGACGAGGAGGGGGAAGTCCTTCTTCTCTTTACCAGCAAGTTTTGCGAGCTCGAGTTGAGCTGCGATGATGGGCTGGATGGCTTTTTGACCGTATTCGAGGGCTTCGTAGAAACGCTCGTCAGAGATGAACTCGGCAGAACCTTCGATCATCAACATTTCGGTTTGGGAGCCGACGTAGATGAGGTCGAGGTCGGAATCAAGCATCTCGTCGTGGTTCGGGTTGGTGACGAATTCGCCATCAATTTGACCGACGCGGACACAGCCAACTGGACCATTCCAAGGAATGTCAGAGATCAGTGTCGCAGCAGAGGCGGCGTTAACCATGAGGATGTCTGGCTCGTGGAGCTGATCCGTCGCGAGAAGGAGGCCGATGACCTGCACTTCGTTCATGAAGCCCTTAGGGAAGAGCGGACGAAGCGGGCGGTCACATAGGCGAGATGTGAGAATTTCCTTTTCGGAAGGCTTACCTTCGCGCTTGAAGTAGCCACCGGGGAATTTACCACCTGCGGAGAATTTCTCGCGATAGTCCACAGTGAGGGGGAAGAAGTCTTGGCCGGGGCGGAGTGAAGACGCGGCAGTGGCGGAAACGAAGAGTTCAGTTTCGCCAGAGCGGATGGTGACAGCACCACTTGCGAGGCCTGCGAGGGTGCCGGTAGAGATCTCAATATCGAGACCTTCGACTGTTACGTTATGTTTTTGTTTCATTATCTTTGTCTTGGTTTTGCTTTATGCATTCAAAACGACTGTTCGGGGATCGGACCTTACTTGGACGCTCGCGGCTCGAATCGGTCGGGACGCTCGGATGAAAATTCTTAGGAGAGGCTTTCTGCTTTGATCGGTGCTTGTAGGGAGGATAGCGGCATAAAGCCTTTCCTACGGCGGTGTCATTTAGAATAAGGTGAAGTTCATTCCTTCAGCTCTTAATCTTACTCCTAATCGTAATCCTCGGATGGCGGGGAGGATTACGATTAAGATTATGATTAAGAAGGGGAAAGAGGGGCTTTGAGTTAATTAAAATGCCGGACTCCCATCGATGAAGTCCGGCATTGTGAAAAAGTAATCCGTTATTTGCGGAGTCCAAGTTTTTCGAGGATCGCAGTGTAGCGATTGAACTCTGTACGCTTAAGGTAGTCGAGGAGCTTACGACGACGCGCGGTCATGGCGATGAGGCCACGGCGTGAGTGGAAGTCCTTGCGGTTGACGCGCAAGTGCTCGGTGAGGTGTTTGACGCGAGCTGTGAGAAGTGCGATTTGCACTTCAGACGAACCTGTGTCGCCGTCTTTAAGGCCGAACTCCTTGATGATCGATTCCTTATCGATTGTTGTGTCCCCTACGGGTGCTGATTTTGCCATTGTGTTTTTGATTGTGTGAATCACGACTTGCGGGCTTCGAGTTGTCGAAACCGTTCAGACCGCCACTGAGCCGTCTGAACCGTTGAACTCTTCGGATGAAGAGAAGTCGAGGAACGGACTCTTCTCAGAGCCCGTTCTAACGCTGAAGGGCAGGAAGATGTCGTTTTGCGACTGCGGTGCAAGTACAAATGTGAGTACCCAAAAACACTGGAATATTGTTTTTAAACGAATTTCGCTCACAGCTCTATCTAAGGTGTGAGTGAATGTCTAAATGTTAGCTGGTCGCCTGAGGTTGAAGCGACGAAGCGCGAGCGGATTCATTAATTTTTGCCCCATTGCCAAGTAGCCAGTTGCCATTCCGTCAGATCGGGACTGCCTGAGTCGACTGCGATTTTTAAAAGTTCTTTGGCTTTAGTAGGATCTCCGTAGGTCCTTTCCCATTGTGCCATCCAAAAAGCGGCTGCGCAAATTTGTTGCCGCGCTTTTTCAGGTGATTTGGCGATTCCTGCCCAATCGAGGACAGCTTTTCGATTCGCTACACTTTTGTAATATCGTAGCACGGGATCTCCCAAAGACGCTGTTTGTGAATTTTTAGCTGAATCGCTTCCCCATTTCACTCTGGATTTGTCTTTATTAAAATCGACCTGTAATATTCGGGCTAAGTAAATTGCACTCAGTTCGGGGTCTCCCGGGATCTCGGCAAGGTATTCAGTAAGTGATTCTGTAGCGCTTTCGGTTTTTCCTATCACGTAGGCGCAGGTCGCGTGCATCAGATCCAATGTGTAGTGAGCCGTCAGTTTACGCGCTGCGATTTGGAGCAAACTTTCTGCCTCCTCAAGGCGGCCAAGTTGCAAGAAGACGAGTCCTTTTTCGTAGCTCAAGACAGGACTCGATGGGATGATTTGATGAGCCTTTGTGTAGTCTGCGAGGGCACCATCGAGATCGCCGATTTTCCTTAGAAGTGCTCCTCGTAGCCCGAGTACTTCGGCTTGTTCGGAGTCTACTAAGAGTGATTCATTGAATGCGCTCAGGGCTAGAGCCGGTGTCTCGCTGTTGAGGTGGGCACGGCCTAGCATTGCCCAGACCTCAGCATCTGGATTGATGCGATTTAGGGTGATGGCTTCGAGAATCGGGATGGCATCACTCGCGCGATCTGCACGGAGTAGGGTGCGGCTTGCGACGAGGGCTTCTTCACTAGTCTCAGGGCGGAAGCCAGCGTCGATGGCGTCAAGAATGGAAGTAATGGCTTCTTCATGACGGCCGAGTTTTTGGAGGCAAAGCCCGCGATAAAAGAAAAGGCTGCGGCGGAGCAGGTCGGCCTCCTTTGGCAGCGCCTGAATCGCGGCTTCGAACTTAGCTCGTGCGGTGCCGACACGGTTCCGAGCGAGGGCGGCGCGGCCTTCGAGGTAGAGGACGACATCGCGTAGCTCGGGACGCTTGGCTATGGGCTTGATCACAGCTTCTAGCGATTCCCAGTGCTCCACACTTGCGTAGAGGGAGGCTAGAGTGATGAGGGCTTCGAAGTTTTGTGGCTGTTGTGTGGTGAAGTTTTGCAAGTCGGCGATCGCTAGCTCGAAACGGCCAATTTGCGTGAGAAGCCGGGCGCGTAGCAAGCGTAGTGTGTTACGTTGTTGGAGGGCTTCTTTTCCGGTTTGACCTTTGTAGACTGCGATAGCTTGGTCGATTGCAGCGATGGCTTCGTCTAGGGCGCCGTCTTGCAGCTTCGCACGCGCTTTTTCGAGGTAGGCTTCGCTAGTGAGGCGAAGGCTGGTGCTGGCGGTTTCGGGATCGGCAAGGTAAATTTCTTTAAACGCGATGGCGGCGTCATCCCACTCGCCCTCAGCCATACGAAGTAGGCCGAGCAGTTGCTTGGCCGCTCGAGTATCTTCGCTCTCTGGCACCGCTTTCGCGAGGATTTCTTGTATAAGCGATTTGGCCTCGTCGCGGCGATCCGTATGACCTAACGCGATGGCTTTAAGTAGACCGAGCTCGTGGTTTTCGGGGTCAAGCGCGATGGCTTGGTCGGCGGCTGTAAGTGCTTCCACAGGCTTACCTTGATCGAGCATAACTCGCGCTTTGAGCGTGAGTGCAGGTAGATAGTCAGGGTCTATGCGGAGCATTTGCTCAACGCCACGTTCCGCGCCCGCGAGATCGCCGATTAAATAGTTGCCCTCAGCGATGCCGTGATAGAGCTCGACGAGGTTTGTTTTTGGCGCAGCGCTGAGACATAGGCCGCTAAGGTAGAGAAGTAGGGCGACAATATGAGCGCAGAAAGACATTCAATAAACTATTGCTATAAAAAAAGGCAGACGACGATTGGAAAATCCGAAAACTCTGTTTTATCTAGTATGAATGAGTGAGTTACCAAAGCGTAAGAAAGGTAAGCGTTCCGCCGTTGATGTATTTTTCGACGCCGTCGGTGCGGTCGTCCCTAGTTGTGGGCCCGCCTTGCGGATGGTGGAGCGCGGACAGGAACGTCCGCTAAAGATCGGTGAGAAATTTGTGTTGTTCTATAACACCCCGCTCTGCCTGCACTGTAATTGCAATCGAGCGAAGTTTAAGGAAGAGAAGGCGAAGATGCGGGCGAGGGACTTCAAACGTTGAATGACTAATCTTCTTCGCTTTCTAGTTCAGCGAAGCGCATAACTTCTTCAAAGGTGGTGGTGCCATTTTTAATGTGGCCCCATCCGCTTTGCATGAGTGTTCGCATGTCTTGAGAGACAGCGGTCTGACGAATCATTCGAGCAGAATCACGCTTGACGATGTGTTCGTGGATTTCTTCGGTAACACGAAGAATTTCAAAGACGCCGATACGCCCGCGGAAGCCTAAGTTGCGACAACGTTCACAACCGACAGCTGATTTGGCGAGATGGCCGTATTGCGCTTCGCTAGGGTCGATGCGCATGGTAGCAAGAAAGCCGGTAATCTGGCGCTCATCGTAGGTGCCCGATACTGCGCAATTGGGGCAGAGGCGGCGTACAAGGCGCTGCGCGATGATCATTTCTACGGAGGAAGCAATGAGGAATGGCTCAATGTCCATATCGACGAGACGGGTTAAAGCGCCTGGTGCGTCGTTGGTGTGGAGTGTGCTCAGTACGAGGTGACCTGTTAGTGAGGCGCGGATGCCGATATCGGCTGTCTCGCGGTCGCGGATTTCTCCGACCATGATGACGTCGGGATCTTGGCGAAGCACGGCGCGCAGGGACTGGGCAAAGGTCAAGCCGATCTCGGGATGGACTTGCGTCTGATTGACTCCAGGCACTTCATACTCGACGGGGTCTTCTACTGTGATGATACGGCGCTCGGGCTTGTTGATCAAACGGATGAAGGCCGTGAGCGAAGTGGATTTACCCGAACCTGTAGGCCCCGTCACTAAGATGATTCCGTGTGGAGTAGAAAGCGCGTGGGTAAGTTTCTTTTCCTCGTCGTTGGCGAGGCCAAGCTCGCGCATGGAGAGTGGTTTTGACTTTTGGTTGAGCAGACGGAGCGACACGCTCTCGCCATACATCGTAGGAAAGGTGGAGATACGAATATCCAATTCCGAATCACCTGCACCGAAGGAGATGCGACCGTCCTGCGGGCGTCGCTTCTCGGAAATATTCAGCTTAGCCATGATTTTGAGGCGAGAGATGATGGCACCTTGGAAGCGTATCAGGTTATCAGGCACGCGAACGGATACTAGCTCGCCGTCGATGCGATAGCGAATCTGTAGCTCATCGCGATGTGGTTCGAAGTGGATGTCAGTTGCCCGGTCGCTAACTGCTTTTTGCACTACCTCGTTGACGAATCGGATCACAGCGGCGTCCTCATCTTCCACCTCATCGGCTTGGGAAACATCCGTAATAAGGTCGGACTCGTCGAGGCTGCCTGCTCCGACACCGAAGTTTTGCGTGATTGTCTCGGTGATCTGTTCTGGGTCTCCCATGAACCACTGCACTTTACGTCCGCTGACGGCATAGACCCAGCGATTCATTACCTCGTCGGGGGGCCAGAGTGTGGCGAGTGCAATAGGGGCCTTCTCTTTTGGGGTATCGTCGCTTACTGTTTGGACAGGAATACATTGATATTCGTGAATCATCCGCAGCGGCAGCGTGGCGGTTGGATTGTCAATCAGCTCGATGTCTTTAATTACTGCGATTTCTGCGAGGTCGGCCAGTTCGGACAAGATCTCGCGGGTAGAGCGGTTACGAAGGGTGGCGAGCTCAATCAGTCGATCTCCTCGGGGCAGAGTTGAAATTACGCTCCGTTGTTCCTCGTCGAGGCCTAAAAAAATGGGGTCGATGTTCATATGGCTAAATCTTAATTACAAATTAAAGGGAGATTGTTCCTAGTTCAACCTCGAAGCTACTCTTATGACAAAGTGATTAATGGCAGCTGTAGCAGACACTCAGGCTTACTCCCAGTAGTCTTCGCCGTAGTCGAAGAAGATTTCTTCGCCCGGCTCGATGTCTCGAAGGGCTTGGAAGCGGGCGGTCTTCCAGCGACTGGAGACTACGAGAAAGGCGTTGGGCTCATCATCGTGATTGATGTAGCGAGTGTAGTTGGCCTTTGGGCCTTCACCGACGAGAATATGGTCTCTGGTGACCCACATCACGAAGGCAGAAAAGGGGCGGTCGGGGTCGTGAAATTCTTTTTCTGTGATCACTTCGCCGGTGTAATAACCGATAGTGTCCTCTTCACCGATAGCGTGCCTAGCAAATAGCCCTATGCCCGCGCCCTCGATCGTCGAGGCGCGGATTTCAAAATCGTCGGCAGTCCATTTTTGTTTCTTTGGCATGGATTTAAGCTGAGCAATGGAATCTTAAAGGTCCAATTAAGAATCATTGACCCTTTAGTAATTCACGAATCCACCTGCGATGTGGTCCCGAAAGAGTAATAGCCTCTAGCTGCTCGAGGGCGACCCATTCTAATGAGTCATCAATACCGGCTACGGTTGTTTCGTAGATGTATTCTTTAATTCGACGATGGGTGATGGAGCGTGATTTGCTGGCGATGAGTTGGGGCGACGTCCTCGCTTTGACTGCGCTCAGTTCGGGTAACTCGTATTGCCCTGCAAGTTGCCCTGCACTTTCTGGGATACGGTGGAGTAATAGTTTATCACCTTCTATTATCCATGCGCGGTCGATCTCGACTTGCACAGTGGTCTTGCGCTCTATTTTCGGAAGCTCGTCTTGATTATCGTTTTTATTTGAGACACAGAACTTAAGGACGGGGCAAACGGTACAGAGAGGCTTATGCTTGAGGCAGACTGTTGCACCGAGTTCCATCATGGCTTGGTTGTGGTCGCCGGGATTCTTGTTATCGAGCAAATCGTCAGCTCTAGCTGTGAAGGCCTTGACTGCTTCGCCATTGTTTTTAAAAATATGCGCATCGTCGGTCAATCGTGCGAGGATACGCACGACGTTGCCATCGACGACTGCGGCCGGTTGACCCAATGCAATCGAAGTGATGGCCGCCGAGGGATAGGGGCCGATGCCGGGCAGCCGTTGCCATTCTTCGCGGGTCGCGGGCTTGGGATTGAGTGCGACGTATTCTTTGGCCAAGCGATGTAGGTTGCGCGCACGGCTGTAATAGCCGAGGCCTTCCCAGTGCTTAAGCACATCCTCGGCGGGCGCATCGGCTAGCGTGGTAAAGTTGGGGAAGCGCTGCATCCAACGCTTGAAGTAGGGCAGCATGGTCTTAATTTGTGTCTGCTGTGCCATTAGCTCAGACACAACGGTGCGATAGAGGCTTGGTTCCGCACGCCAAGGCAGTGGGCGCTGGGCAGTGGCATACCACGCGGCCAGCATTTTGCGGAATATTGCTTTGTTTGAGAATAAATCCATCTAGTGATGCGATCACGACGGTCGAGGGATCAAACCTCTTCAACCTGAGGTTTATCTAAAAACTTCTTGGGTGTGCGGGACCACGACTGCTACCGCGATTTGGGTGGTCTTGATCGTCGGAGTTTTTGGATGGTCGACGTCTGTGCCGCCGGCGTTCAAAACTGGGGTCGGGCACACCCTTAAACATGCGTGGAATAAAGGGGTAGTCCTCGGTCAGCACATAGTAGTAAGTGCCTTCGGCGAATTCGGGAGTTATACCAAAGCGACCGCCGCACTCATCGAGATCGCCGCTGCTCGCTACGTATTCGTAGTCAATGGTGAAGCTGCCGTCGTAGTCGCCTTTTGGAGAGTCGCTACCAGTCGGGCGTGAGCCTGCTTTGATTTGATAGCTCGACTTCAATTCGACGATTTCGCTGCCTGCATCTAGCGGGTCTTTTGTTCCGTATAAGCCATAGATAGGAAAGCCATCCGCAGCCCAACCGATGAGGGTCATAACTTGCTCTCCGCCCGAGAGCATTTCGAAAAGTTTACTTGGTAAGCCGTGATAGTGGTAGGCTCCATTCGGTTGTACGTGGGCATGATTCTGATCGAGTCCCAGTTTGACAGCGCCGCTCAGCGCTTCGTAATTCCACTCGGAATTACGATCACGTTGGAAAAACTCGGCGGTGCCAGGATCAAATAATACGCCGTTCAGCGCGATACCGAATGGCTGGCGGACTAGCGCAACGGTCTCTCTGGCAACTTGGGGTTTGAGTGCTACCTCGTAGTGGTAGTTTTGCGCTTGGATGCCATTCGGATTACCTCGATTAGGGAATCGTCCAACCTCGTGGTCTGGAATACCGTTGGACTTTATGATGCGCTTGTTGCCTTCTATCTTTATCTTACATTGGGGTGCGATTTCGAGGGTCTGCCCAGTAGGAAGTAAACTTAAATGAAATTCACTAGAATGCGCCAGCCCGATTAGCGGCAAGAGTCCAGACGTAAACAGGTAGAATGCTTTCGGAAGAGTCATTAATTTTTGTGTTCGAGTAACATCGCGCCTTGCGCGCGAAAGTTTCAAATAGCCTTCTCGCGCAATACCCTGTAACCAACCAATTTTCCAGTATCTTCATCCCAAAGCCGGAGACTCATCGATTTTAAACTGCTGCGCAGCGTCAGTTCAGGTACTTGCTGGAAAAACGGCTCCGATTCATGGCAGGCCTTCAAATTATAGTTTGGGATACGGGAACTTAAATGGTGGATATGGTGGTAGCCAATACTGCCAGAAAACCAATTCAAGATCGCTGGCAACCGATAGAAGGAGCTACCCTGCATGGCTGAGTCAGTGTAGTCCCACTCCTCGCCTGCCCGCCAGTAGGTGTCTTCAAACTGGTGCTGCACGTAGAAGAGCCAGATGCCCAAGCTTCCGCACACGGTTATGACCGATAGCTGAATCCAGAGAAAATTCCAGAAGCCAAAAAGTAAAGTCATAGCGGTGGCATAGACCGCGATGAAGGCATTCATCTTGTAGACGTCCATCCGGTCGCGACGGTTGGCTAACTTGTAGGCGAATCGCTGGTAGATAACGAACAGCCCCAGCGGTCCTAGCACGAAGAGCATGAAAGGATTCCGCGTAAGCCGATACTGCAGTTTAAGCCATAATGGTGCTGCCTTATATTCCTTTACGGTCATCGTCCAAACGTCGCCGACGCCACGCTCGTCCAAGTTACCAGAAGTGCCGTGGTGCACTGCGTGTTGCCAGCGCCAGTGGCGGTAGGGTGTGAGTGTCATCAACCCCGCGACGAAACCGACGGCGTTGTTAGCATCTTTAGATTGAAAAAAGGAGCCGTGCCCACAGTCGTGAAAGATGATGAAAACTCGCACCAAAAACATCCCCGCAAGTATAGCGAGACCCAGCGTGAGTGGCCAAGATACCGAAACTGTGAAATACATCACAATCCATAGTGCAATGTAAGAACCCATTGAGTTGGCGACCTGCCAAAGGCTTTTTTTTAGGCAAGGTATTTGGTATTTTTTGACAATCTTACGCCAATTGGGCGCTTCACCAGAAACTGAATCTGGCAAGGGTGGAGTCATTACAGAGGAGGTCATAATATTTTAAATATGAGATTATTGAGATGATCGAATAATATCGAAGTTTTATTTTCTACCGTGCGAGTATGGCTCAAAGAGTCTTCGTTTAGGTGTGCAGCGGTTTGAATTACAGCGAGGCAGTCGATTGAGTATTTTATTTTGGAAAGTTAACACATATATCAAATTACAAGACACATGTCTTTGTGCAAGTTTTTGATAGATAATTGCGAGCTGTAGTTGGCAGGGCGCAATTTTGCCTCTTTAAACTCCGCTAGTCCTGGTAACGGTTGTTTCTTCGATGGCTGAATTTACCGGCTACGCATTTTCGCTAGTAAGCGCAGTATCTCAAGGTAGAGCCAGATTAGAGTCACGAGTAGACCAAAGGCGGCATACCATTCCATATATTTTGGTGCCTTCTGTTCCACGCCATTTTCAATAAAGTCGAAGTCTAAGACAAGATTGAGTGCCGCGATCACTACGACGAATAGACTGAAAATAATGCCGAAGGTGCCACTCTCGTGAATATAGGGGATACCGCTACCAAAGAAACTCATCGCAAAGTTTATGAGGTAGATCATCATTATCCCGCCCGTAGCCGCCGTTACACCCAGTTTGAAATTCTCGGTCGCTTTGATTAGTCCAGTTTGATAAGCTAAGAGTAGTGAGGCTAGGGTTCCGAAGGTGAGTGACACAGCCTGAAAAACGATACCTGGAAACCTCTGTTCGAAGATGGCTGAGATGATGCCCAGAAAAAGGCCTTGGAGCACGCAGTAGAGTGGAGCTGTTATGGGCGACCATTCCTTTTTGAACACTGTAATGAGTCCGACTACCAGTCCCCCGATCACACCCACTATTAAATAAGGAAACAGACTTGAAGGATCCTCTGTGAGCATCGTGCGACGCCAAGTGATTGCTGCCGTCGCGATGAGACCGATGAGCAAAAGTGCAGTCTTGTGCACTGTTCCATTTAAAGTCATGGCCTTGCCTTCTAGGCACCGCTCGCGAAATGTATTTGCTGATAAAGTTGGGTTACCGCTTCTCATAGTGCCAAAATTACCTAGGGAGCCTAGAAACACCAGACTAATTTCTTTGTTTTTTCGGTTTTAAGCTGGTTGGTTTTCGGCGAAGGCGTCTTAGTAGGCATGGGCCGATTGCGACTCGGTTATCTTCATAGTACTTTATACGCTAGTGAGCTAACGGAGGCGTGAGTAAGCTCGCAAGGTAGGTATCGTGTTCAGGAGGATTAGTGCGCTTCTAGCCAGTTTTCGCCCAATCCGATCTCGATTTCGATGGGGCAGGGTAGCTCCAGCGCTCCGATCATACCTTCGCTTACTAGCTTATGTAGCTCGGCTTCTTCGCTCGGTTCCATGTCAAAAATGAGTTCATCGTGGACTTGTAGAAGCATGCGGCTCTTGAGGCCTTTTTCTATAATAGATTTTTGGATACTTACCATTGCGATCTTGATCATGTCAGCGGCGGTACCTTGTATCGGCATGTTAATGGCGTTACGCTCGGCGGCGGCGCGGATGGTGCCATTGCCGGAGTTGATGTCGCGTAGGTGGCGACGGCGCCCGCATTGGGTTTCGACGTAGCCTTTCTCCTTGGCGCTTTCTTTCTGCGCTTCCATGTAGCCAGGGATGCCGGGAAATTGAGCGAAGTAGCTATCAATAATCTCTTGCGCCTCCGTCCGGCTAACGGTGCCGAGGCGTTGGGCGAGACCGAACGCGGAGATGCCGTAGGGGATGCCAAAATTAACCATCTTCGCTGTGCTGCGTTGGTCGCGGGTCACTTCTCCGGGCACGACGTCAAAGATCTTTGCGGCGGTAGCGGTATGGATGTCTTGGCCCTCCTTGAACGCGGCCAGCAGACCGACGTCGCCTGTCAGTGCCGCAAGGATGCGCAGCTCAATTTGCGAATAGTCGGCTGCGAGTAGCTTCCATCCTTCGCGCGGGACGAATGCTTTTCGAATCTCGCGGCCTTTGGGGCTGCGAACGGGGATATTTTGTAGGTTGGGATCGTTAGAAGAGAGTCGACCTGTGGCGGTCTGCGCTTGACCATAATGGGTGTGGACGCGACCAGTAACCAGATCAACAGAGTTCGGGAGCGAGTCAATGTAGGTGCTCTTGAGCTTGGTCAGTTGGCGATACTCTAGAAGCTCTGCCACTATAGTGTGTTTGGGCGCGAGGTTCGAGAGGACTTGTTCGTTGGTAGCGTATTGACCGGTCTTAGTCTTCTTGGGCTTTTCGACTAGTTTGAGTTCGTCGAACAAAACTTCGCCCAGTTGTTTTGGGGAGTTGAGGTTAAACTCACGTCCAGCGACTGCGTAAATAGAGGCTTTTAGCTCTGCAATGTGGCCGATGAGGGATTCGCCAGTGGCTGCGAGTGTCGTCTCGCAGAGACGAATGCCTTCACACTCCATCGCTACCAGCACGGGGAGGAGTGGCGTCTCAATCTCGTAAAATACTTTAGCCTGACCGCTCTCTTCGAGCTTTGGTTCAAAGATTTGCCAGAGCTGAAGTGTAACATCGGAGTCTTCGATCGCATAGTTGGCGAGGTCTTGCTCCGTCACGTCCGAAAAGTCGATGGCTTCGCCCTTTTTAGCCTCTGGCAGTAACTCGCTGAATCGAATGGGGGAGTATTGTAGGAAGTCTTCCGAGAGGGTGTCGAGCTTGTGCCGTTGCTCGGGGTCGATCAGGGCATGTGCTAGCATGGTGTCGTAGCACAGGCCTGCGACCGGGCAGTCGTTTTCCGCGAGCACGGATAGGTCGAATTTTAAGTTATGCCCGATTTTAGTCAGTGACTCGTCGGCAAAGAGGGAGCCTACTGCCGCTAGGGATTCCTCGGTGGCGGGCACCCAGTAGCCGCTGTGGGCTTCGGTGGAAAAGGAGATGCCGATGAGTTTTGCTGCACGGGGGTTGAGCGCGGTAGTTTCGGTGTCGAAGGCAAAGATTTTCGCGGCAGTGAGTGTGGTGACGAGTTCGGCTAATTCTATATTTGATTTTACGATGCGATAGTCGGTTTTGACGTCAGTTAGCTTTTTAAAGGTGATATCGGGAAGGAGGTCTAACTGGGGCGACGATGCTGCCATGCTGGAACTCGGCGTGCCCGTTTTTTCATCGTCCTCACTCATTAGCACGAGCTCCGTAGTAGCTTCTTGAGGGGAAAAGTCGGCGCCGAAGATACGTTTACCTAAGGTCCGAAATTCAAATTCGGCAAGGAGGGGGACAAGCTTCGCTTGGTCAGGCTTTTCTAGCAAGATGGCTTCCCAGTTAGCTTCGATGGGCACGTCAAGTTGTATGGTGGCGAGCACTTTGGACATGAGGGCTTGGTCGGCGTTGTCGCGGACTTTTTCCTTTTGCTTGCCCTTGAGTTCGTCGACATGATCGAGGAGGCCTTCGACGGTGTCGTATTGAGCGAGTAGCTTTTCGGCGGTCTTGGGGCCGATGCCTGGAACACCGGGAATGTTGTCGGCGGTGTCGCCGCAGAGCCCTAGCATGTCGATGACTTGATCGACGCGGGCGATGCCCCATTTTTCTTTGATCTCTTCGATGCCAAGAATTTCTCCACCGTCGCCTTTGCGCCCGGGGCGATACATTTTGATCTTTTCGGTCACAAGTTGGCCGAAATCTTTATCAGGAGTGACCATGTAGATTTCGTCAAAGCCATCACCCTCGGCACGGTGAGCGAGGGTACCGATGATATCGTCGGCCTCGTATCCATCTAGTTTGAGAACAGGGATGCCAAAAGCCTCGGCCACGCGGTCGAGGTGGGGCATGGCGGCGGAAAGGTCCTCGGGCATATCTTCGCGGTTGGCCTTATATTCGGGGTGGATACGGTGGCGCTCCGTCGGTGCAGAGGTGTCGAAGACGACTGCGAGGTGCGAAGGCTTCTGCTTGGTGATCAGCTCGATCAGAGTGGCGGTGAAGCCGAAGATTGCCGAGGTGTTAAAACCCTTGCTAGTATAAATCGGGCTGCGAATGAGGGCGAAGTGCGCACGATAGGCGAGGGCCATACCGTCGAGGAGGTAGAGAGATTTCATGTGTTAATTAGGAATCAGTATTATTGAATCTCGTAAACGAGTTTCTTTAAGTAATCGCGCCCCGTAGGTTCGTCGGTGAAGGTGCCGTCGAGCTGGGCTTCGTAGGCTTTGTCGAGGATTTTGCCGAAGTTTTTGCTCGGCTTGATGCCTAGGTCGATAAGGTGGCGACCCTGGAGTATGGGCTTGGGCGCGTTGTCTTGGATGGTGAGCTCGGCAGTCTTTTTGAGGAGCCATTCGCCCTCAGGAAATCCTTCTGGCTTGAGTGGAGGCCGACCGTAGGTGTCGGCGTGGGCGACTCGCACGAGGCGATCGATACGTTTGACGCGTGCGGCAAGGCGGCGGATAGCGGAGTCTCCCGCGCCTTCGCGATAGAGAGAGAGGGGGCGCATGTGCTGCTCGACAAGGGGGAGTACTTCCTCAAAAATTTTCTTCTGACGGGTAATGCGCTCTAAGAAAGTTTTGGCTATGGGGCCGCCAAGCACGTCGTGGCGGGGGCTACGGATACGGCCATTTTCATCGGCGTAGGTGGTGTCGGGCTTGCCCAGGTCGTGGCACAGTATGGCAAGACCGACGATCAGGTCTTCCCACTCGTCACCTGTGCGTTTCGCTGCATAAACGTCGAGGCAGTGGCAGGGATGTGTCCAGACGTCGCCCTCGGGGTGCCATTGAGGGTCTTGTGCGCAGCCGACGAGGGCGGCAAGTTCAGGAAAACTTTGCAGCCAACCGCAGGCTTGGAGAAACCGTAGGCCACTGCCGATTTGATTTCCTTTAAGAATGAGCTTTTTCCACTCCTCCCAGAGGCGTTCCATCGGTAGGTGCTCAGGGCTTAATTTTTGGCATAGCGCGACAGTCTCGGGTGCGGCCTCTAAGTTAAAGCGGGCGATGAATTGCATGCCTCGTAGCACGCGCAGCGGATCCTCAGAGAAGGCCTCGGAGACGTGGCAGAGGCGACGAGCTTTAAGGTCGGCAATGCCGTCATAGGGATCAAGCATCTCCCCTGTCAATGGATCGCAACTGATTGCGTTGACGGTGTAATCCCTGCGCGAAGCGGCTTCTTTAGGGGACATGGTCGGGTCGCCCTCGACTTTGAAGTCGGTGTGCTTAGGGCCGAAACGGGATTCGCGCCGAGGCAGAGCGATGTCGATGTCGAGACCTTTAAGGATAAAGACACCAAAGGCGCGACCTACGGTATCTAGCTGGAAGTGAGGCAAGAGAGCCGCTTCGACCGCGTCGGCATCCATGCCGTAAACTTCCATATCGACGTCCTTGGCGGGGATGCCGAGCAGTCCGTCGCGCACGCAACCGCCTACCAAAAGAGCGCGACCGCCAGTTTCGCTTAGAATTTGGGCGACTTGTTGTGCGGCTTTAGCTTGGTTTTTTGGAATGTTTTTAAGAATACTCAAAGGAAATGAGGAGTGGTCAGTGTGAAGTGAGTAGCATTTACATTAAAAACTTCCACTTTCCATTGTCGGTAAAGCCGATTTACCGAATCGTCGGGTTACCCCATCGGAGCTTGTCGCGAATAATGGCGAAGTGGCTATGGTCGGGGTTTTGCATGAGGCGAAAGCTGCGGTCGGCCACGGCGATCTCGATGGGAAAATTATCTTCTGATGGAAAGCGGACGCATCCGTCGATGGTGATGCGGGGGCAGGGGCCATGCTCGAGGTTGGCAACGCTGATCTGAGAAGAGTTGTCAAAAATTACGGAGCGATTTCCGAGCGTGTGTGGGCAGATTGGCGTCATGGCAATGGCGCTGACACGGGGGCCAATGATGGGCCCGCCTGCAGAAAGGTTGTAAGCAGTTGATCCTGTTGGTGTGGAAAAGATGAGGCCATCACAGTGATATTCAGAGACGGGATTGCCGTTGCTAGCCACTTGTAAACGGATGAGGCCGCTACCGTCGGTCTCTTTAAGCACGACGTCGTTGAGTCCGTAAACGGATTCGCCGTTTTTCGTGATACAGCGCAGGATGGAGCGCTCGGCTATTTCGTAGTGACCTTTAATCAATTTAGGCAGATCTTTGATGGCTTCTTCGGCGGAAAAGGTAGCGAGGAAGCCGAGCTTACCCATATTAACGCCCAGTACGGCACAGTCAGATTCGAGCGCGGCGTCAAGTACACCAAGCAGAGTGCCGTCACCTCCAATAGAGCAGCAGAGGTCTTGACCAGCGAGGGCATCGGCTTCGAGCGGGTAATCGCTGCAGATCGTGGTCTGGACTCCCTCGCGGTCGGCTAGGCTAGCTAGGCTGTGGGCGGCTTTTTCGGCTCCGGGCTTGGTCGTATTGACGGCAAAGGTGATGGTCTTGATTGCTTGCATGGTTAAAATGACTCCGCCAAGCGAAGGTTCTCAGCTAGGTTGCGAGTTAAGCGGAGTTTCGGAAAACTTCTAAAATAGCTGAAGTCCTGGCCTTTTGGCAAGTAAGGGTTACTCAGTCGCTGTTAGCTTGCATTTGCTCTTTAGTGAGGAATTAAGCGAACAAGCGCTCAATGTCTTTTTTGCCAAGGATCTTGATGCCGCCGCGTGGGATATTTTTTAAAATAATACTACCAATCTGGTGGCGGACGAGTTTTTTAACGAAGTAGCGGTTGGCTTCGAAGAGGCGACGCACTTCGCGCTTCTTGCCGTGGTGGAGGTGGACTTCAAGGCGACGCTGGTAGCCTTCCCCTGCTTGCGGAGCGGGAATGACTTTTTCAGCTTTTAGAAAATCGCCTTCGTATTCGGTCCCCGTTAGGAGTTTTGGGATGTCGGCTTTGTTAAAATCACGCTGTAGAACGACACGGTAGCGTTTGACTACTTGATTACTGGGGTGCGTGAGGCGATGGGCCAAGTCTCCGTCGTTGGTTATGACGAGCAGACCTTCACTATCTTTGTCGAGGCGTCCTGCGCAAAAAAGGCGCTGGCGCTGTAGGTCGGGCGGCAGGAGGTCGAAGACCGTGCGATCCGCGTGTGGGTCGGAATTAGTGCAGAGCGTGCCCTTAGGCTTATTCATGATGAGCGTAATCGAGCGCTCTTCCTTGCGTAGAATCGGCTTGTTGTTGACGAAAATTGCGTCTTCCAACGTAGCTTTATCGCCAAGCTGGGCAATCTTTCCATTCACGCGAACATTGCCATCTTCGATAATACGTTCAGCCTCGCGGCGTGAGCAAATGCCTGCATTGGCGATGAGCTTTTGTATGCGCTGTGGTTCTTGTTCGGACATTGCATTTACTAGAGTCTTGAGAAGACGTGCATGTCAATGTTGCTCGGTGGTAACATTGGGCTTGCGCCAAAGTAACGAAATGTCGGAAACTTTGCTTACATGAGTGAAAACACAGAGAAAAGAATCGCCCTGGTGACTGGTGCCGGTCGTGGCATCGGCAAAAGTATCGCGGAGCTACTCGCGAGCAATGGGCACCACGTAATTTGCATTAGCCGTTCGGCGAGTTCTTGCGGTGGGGTGGCCGAGGCGATTAATGCCAGCGGCGGTTCAGCCGAATCGCTGGCTCTTGACGTAGCCGACAAGGCTGCTGTTAAGGAGGCCTGCGAAGCTCTTCTGGAAAAGCATACTAATATCGATATCCTTGTTAACAATGCTGGTATCACTCGCGATGGGCTACTCTTCCGCATGAGCGACGATGACTGGGATGCGGTAATCGACACCAATCTTTCAAGTTGCTTCAGTTTTATCAAGCACCTCGCTCGCCCGATGACTCGCAAGCGCTGGGGTCGTATCATTAACATGGCTTCGGTCATCGGTCTCACGGGCAATGCCGGCCAAGCTAATTATGCTGCTGCGAAGGCTGGCATGATCGGACTGACCAAAAGCTTAGCTAAGGAATTTGCCGCACGCAACGTCACGGTAAACGCAGTCGCGCCAGGCTTCATTGCCACCGATATGACAGCTGAGCTAAACGAAAAGACGCAGGAGGCGATCGTCGGCGTGATTCCCATGAAGCGCATGGGTGAATCCAAGGACATCGCAGCCATTAGCGCATTTCTCGCTTCGGAAGATGCTGGCTACATTACTGGTCAGGTTTTTACAGTTGACGGTGGTATGGTCATGTGATGCCAAATGTAACTCGCTTTAACTTAACCTATAAATAGAAAAATATGTCAGACCAAACAATCGAACAACGTGTAAAGACAATCATCGTCGACCAGCTCAACGTAAATGAAGAGCAAGTTACAGCAGAAGCATCCTTTTTGGATGACCTCGGTGCCGACTCCCTCGACACTGTCGAGCTTATTATGGCTTTCGAAGAAGAGTTTAGTGATGAAATCGACGGTGAAATTCCTGAATCCGACGCTGAAAAACTTCAAAATGTCGGAGATGTGATTAAATACATCACAGAAAAGGCAGGATAAGAAAATTCTACTTTCAAACTGACAATTAAGCCGCTTAAATGCGGCTTAATTTTTTTATAAGTATCATCATGATTCAAGCAACTGAGAGACAACGCGTCGTCATAACAGGCATCGGCACCGTGACTAGTTACGGTGACGGCATCGAAGCCTTGTGGGATAACCTCCTAGCAGGTAAGAGCGGCATTGATTCGGTGAAATCATTTGATACCACCGACTATCCATCCAAAGTTGGTTCGGAGTGCTTGCACTTTGATGCAGCACAATACATGGATCCGAAAGAAGCTCGCCGCAACGATCGGTATACGCAATTTGCCGTGGCTGCTTCCCGACTTGCTTTGAAAGATGCCGGTATCGAAGATACTTCGACACTTGAAGCCGACCGTTTCGGAGTCCTCATCGGTTCCGGTATTGGTGGTATGATTACGATTCAGACGCAGAGCCGCAAGCTCTACGAAGGCGGCCCACGCCGCGTTTCCCCCTTTATGATTCCCTCGCTCATTGCAAACATCGCAAGTGGTGTTGTCGCGATCGAGGTAGGCGCCCGTGGACCTAACTTCGGTATTGTTAGCGCTTGTGCATCTGGCACTCATAGTATTGGCGAAGCTTTCCACATGCTCCGCGACGGAGAGTCCGACATTATGTTAGCTGGGGGTAGTGAGGCCGCCATTACCGAACTCGGTTATGCCGGATTCTGCTCAATGAAGGCCATGAGTACAAGCTACAACGACGATCCCACTACCGCCAGTCGCCCATTTGAAAAAGGCCGCGACGGCTTCATTATGGGTGAAGGCTCTGGTGTGCTTGTAATGGAAACGCTCCAACATGCCAAAGCGCGCGGCGCAAACATCATCTGCGAAATTGCTGGCTACAGCGCTACTTGCGACGCTTATCATATCACCTCGCCCGACCCCGAGGGTAAAGCCCTAGGCGCAGCCATGTTAAATGTGGTCAATGAAGCTGGTATCACGCCACAGGACGTCAGTTACATCAACGCTCACGGCACATCGACTCCTTACAACGATAAATTTGAAACCAGCGCCATCAAGAAGGCCTACGGTGACCAAGCTTATAAAGTAGCGATCTCCTCGACCAAGGGCATGACAGGTCACTTACTTGGTGCTGCTGGTGGTATCGAATCGGCCGTCTGTGCGCTTTCCATCCGCGATGGTAAAATCCCGCCCACAATCAATTACAACGAGCCTGATCCCGATTGTGATCTAGACTATGTGCCCAATGAAATGCGCGAAGCCGAAGTTAATGTGGCAATTTGCAACAATCTCGGTTTCGGCGGGCACAACGCGACTCTACTTTATAAAAAGCTAGTTTAGCCTTTCCCTCGCATTATTATAGAAAAAAGCCTGATGGATTTCCGTCAGGCTTTTTAGTCGCAGAAATGATTGTGGAGCTTTTTTCAAAGATGAGTGAATTTGCCTAGTCGAAAATCTTGTCGGCTTGCAACTTACTTAGACTTAGTCAGCATGCTTTTTTCTCGATGACTGAAGATTCCACTATACCCAAGCCGCGACTCGCTGTAATTGACTACGGTATGGGAAACCTGCGCAGTGTTGTACGTGCTTGGGAGCATATTGGAGCGGATGCTTTTCTCGTTTCTGATCCCAGTCAGATTGCCCACGCCGATGCCCTGATTTTTCCTGGGCAGGGCGCAATAGTAGACACCATGCGTTTACTCGAATTGACTGGGTTTGACAACATGATCCGGGACTGGATCGCCGCGGACCGACCGTTCTTTGGAATTTGCCTGGGGCTGCAAGCGCTCTTCGAGCACTCGGAGGAGGGCGATACCGCTACACTCGGTATCTTCAAGGGTTCGGTCAAACGCTTCCGCTTCAATTTCAGCGATCCCACACACAAGATTCCTCACATGGGTTGGAATTCAATTACATTCGACTCGGGGATACCAATGACCGATGGACTCACCTCTGGCCAAGATCAGTTCTACTTCGTGCACAGCTATCACATCGTGCCGCAGGATCCCTCTTTAGCACTCTTTCACACCGACTATGGAGGGCAGTTTGTCTCAGGCATCCGTTTCGGTAATTGCTACGCGACTCAGTTTCACCCTGAAAAAAGTCAGGCAAAAGGGTTGCATCTATACCGAAATTTTTTGAGATCGCTCTAGCGTCACAGGCGCAAGTATTAGAGCATAACGACCACCACCATGGAAAACACATCAGGCACTATCCGACTTGGAAACGAAAATTTCGAGTTCCCCATCATAGAAGGAACCGAGGGCGAGATGGCTCTAGACGCCCGGACATTGCGCGCCAAGAGCGGCTGTATTACCTTCGACGAAGGCTATGGTAATACCGGCTCTTGTATGAGTGACATCACTTTTATCAACGGTGAAAAGGGCATACTGCGCCATCGTGGTTATGCCATCGAAGAACTCGCGGAACATTCCTCCTTTTTGGAGACGGCCATGCTTGTAATCTATGGCTCACTACCGCAAAAGTCCCGCCTAAGCGACTTTCGCAAGCAAGTGCGCGAAAGTGCTTCAATTCACACGGGAATGCATAGCCATTTCGATGGCTTCCCCACAAGCGCACATCCAATGGCGATTCTTTCTTCTATGCTTAACTCACTCGGTGCTTACTATCCCAAGATGTCGTCTAATAATCGCGAGCAAGACCTAGCACATTTTGACGAGACCGCTGCGTTGCTTATTTCCAAAGTTCGCACGATAGCCGCCATGACCTATCGCATGAAAATGGGCTTCTCCTTTGTGCATCCAGCAGACAAGCGCTATACTGATAACTTCCTTCACATGATGTTCTCAGAGCCTTATTCTGAATATGACGACAAGCATGGTGCGGGCAAAGCGCTCGATCTCTTCCTCATGCTCCACGCAGATCACGAACAAAATTGTTCTACTTCCACCGTGCGTATGGTCGCATCGGGTGGCGCTAATCTTTTCGCATCTGTTTCAGCTGGGGTCTGTGCGCTTTGGGGCCCCTCACATGGCGGTGCCAACATGGCTGTGATCAAGATGCTCGAAGAGATACACGCTGCGGGTGACGACGGCTCAAAATTCATAGAAGCGGCAAAGAAGGGTGACGCCAAGCTCATGGGCTTTGGTCACCGCGTTTACAAGAATTACGACCCACGCGCTAAAATCCTGGGTAAGAGCGCGGAAGGCATTCTTGCCAGTATTGGCATGGAAGATCCGCTCCTCGATATTGCTCGAAAACTTGAACAGGCTGCACTTGAGGATGAGTACTTTGTTACCCGCAAACTCTACCCAAACGTCGATTTTTACAGTGGTATCATCCTTAAAGCTATCGGCATACCAGTCGAGATGTTCACCGTGATGTTCGCCATTGGTCGTATGCCTGGTTGGATTGCTAACTGGAAAGAGATCGCCGAGAATCCCAAGAGCCGTATACACCGCCCACGCCAGATTTACACTGGCGAGACACTTCGCGAGTATGTCCAGTTAGTGGATCGTTAATCGCTTTGGGTCGTGCCTAGCAGTTTTTTTACTACAAACCCCCACGTTCGGTAAAAGTTAAACGGTGCTAATTTTCGCGGCGCTGTTTGTGTTTTTCAGCAAATTGTCGACGGCGTGCTAGTTCACGCATATCGATCGCAGGGTCGTCATCTTCAAAAATCTCTTGGCCGATGATTTGTTCGATCACGTCTTCCATGGTGATGACTCCTGACATTGAGCCGAACTCATCCACTGCGATGGCGAGTTGCTGGTGATATTTGAGGAAAGTTTGCAGGGCATCTGATGCCGCCGCATTGTCGGGGACAAATATTGCCTCATTAGCTAGCTCTTTGATCTGGACATTGCCTCGGTTGTCAGCAATCGCGGTGAGGAGATCTCTACGCCGCACGATTCCCGAGATGTTTTCAGTTTGCTCCTCATAAATTGGAATGCGGGCAAAGGGGATGTCCTTGTATTTCTGGAGAAGTGAGGTGACGGATTCTTGTCCGTCGAATACTTGCACTACAGTGCGAGGGGTCATGATTTCGTTGACCAGCAAATCGTCTAGGCTGAGCGCGTTGTTGATCATATCGCGTTCGTTCGAAGTCAGCGTACCTTCTTTCGCGCTTTTTTCCGCTAATAACAGAATTTCTTCATCACTATCCGTAAGTTTATTGGTTGGGCGTAGCGTGTAGCGTACAACGATTCCTAATACTCGTGAGATCGGCGCCATAAGGGCACAAATCCAGATCAGTGGGAAAATTAGAATGGGCTGAAGGTTAGGGCGGTAAAGCACCCCTACATTCTTTGGTATGATCTCAGAAAAGAATAGGATCGAAAGCGCCATTGCAGAAGAGACCTTTAGTAAGACATTACTGTCTGCGGGCCAGATTTGCACCGCGAGTCCACCTACCATGGTGGCGCCTAAGGTGTTAGCGATTGTGTTTAGGCTAAGAATTGCCGAGCTAGTCTCTTCCAGTCCGAGCTTGTATTTTTCCAGCTTGTTTCCCCGGCTCGGGTGAGAATTCTTTAATGCTTCGATTTCTGCAGTCGTTGTACTCAGAATCATGGCCTCCAACACGGAGCAGAGAGCAGAGATTCCTATGGTAAAGGCAATTGCAAAAATAAATGCTAGAGTCATTGTTTGTGTGCTGCTTGAGCCATGTCGTGTTGACATGTGTTAGCTGTCATGAGCACTGAAGTAGTGCTTTGATGGCGGCTTAGCCTCTAGTTTCAAGCACTATTTTTGGAAGAATTTGCTCAATCTTGAGATTCTAGCATCTACCTCTGCTAAAGACTTGACCGTATTTGACTACGAACGATAAAATAGCACTTCTATTATAATTTCTTTATCTCAGTTATGAAAATTACTCCTCACATCACTTTCGCGCTCATTGGCTTCAGCTTTCTTCTTCTATTTGGTTGCGCTTCTTTCGAACGTGGAGTTCCGCAAAAAGTCGCCGTAATATCCCTTCCAACCGGAGCGAGTGTTTACGTCAATGGCGATGCGGTTGGCATCACACCTATGGAGATGTCATTACCGCGTAAAGTCGTTCACGAGATTCGCCTCGAAAAGAATGGCTTTAATCCTGCAGTCAAATACTTCGCACCCATTCCTAATGACCAAGCGCATAACTTCATCCGCTTTGGTCTGAAGGAAGACCTCGGCTACTATGTCGATCTTGAGCCTGGCACCATGAAAGCAGATTTGAAGAGCGAACTCG
>QXZH01000038.1 GCA_009886465.1 Opitutaceae bacterium | reverse complement strand
CCAAAGACCTCTCTGTAGCCATGCCAGAGAAGACCGCGGATATGATCCGTAAGCTCGATGCCTATTTAGAAAAAGTCGGCGCATGGACGATGGAAGAGGTCTACGAAACACGCATAGAAGAACTCGAAATGTGGGTCGAAAGGGGCCAACAGGAGGTCAGCCGCATTAAACAGGACCTGGAGGCCGCTGGTTTGAGCCCCGAAAAAAGACAGCAATTTAGTGCAGAACTAAAATCGAAACAAACCACGCTAAAACGTCATAGCGATGCCCTTGCAAAACAACCAAGTATCATGGCATCCGAGCGCTGGATGTAGCCGAGCAGGCTTTATTCATTTTAATACAAGAGGGCAGCGCACAAGCGCTGCCTTTTTTGTTAATAGGTAACTGCACTCGCCGCTGCAATGGCACGCGCTGAATGCAGTATAAACTAATCTACTAGGAGAGTCAGTCTTCACCGAGATCAGTGCGCCACTCACGCAGGCACAAAAAAGTGGCACCCCTTCACAGAGGTGCCACAACTTTTAAATAATCCTAATGAAAAGTAATCGATCTAGCGGCGACGGCGAATCATGACCGAAGCCAAAGCTAAACATCCGGCAAGTAATGCGTAAGTACTTGGTTCTGGGACGGCTACAGAGAAACTCAAACTCGTGACTGTGAGGCCATGGTTGTCAACATCACTACTGTCATTGGTAGCGGTGAATGTGATTCCCGATCCACCTACCAGCAGATCGTTGGCATTGGCACCAAGTTCTGCAGCAGTTATAGTTCTGACTTCATCGTTGTTACCTGTCATGTTGACTCTATCAAGAGTAAACGTGCCAATCCCACCGCTTGTCGCAAAGGTAATGCCGTCACCGGTTGGATTGATGGACAAATTACCCCAATGCGCAGAGGAAACTGTAGCTTGGTCAGTGTTATTCCAATTAGTACGGAAGGTCATACCGTGAAAGATCAGGTCTGCGCTCGTAGTCCATGTAAAGGCCTCAGTTGCGTCAAAGTGCCATGCAGAATTACCTGTGGCAGTCGAATTCATACCCATACCACCTGTGTCAATATTAAATCTGCCATCCGGCGACAAGTTTGAATTCGTGAAGGTCACATTTCCTAATTCAGCCACAGACCATTGGTCACCTTGAACTTTGTTGTGCAAAAGGTCCTTAACATTGACTTGAGTATCTCCATTGGTAGTGCTAGGCAGGCCATAACCTCCATCAGCGGTCATTGTTACCAACTCAATAACTTGTGCCTGAGCGGTGCTTAACACAAGGGCAGCAAGCACTGCGCATGCGAGGGGTGTTTTTAGAATTAATTTCATAATTTTTTTACGTGGGGAATTGTGTGATAGTTATAAATGTTCGTTTGTAGGGATAATTACACGACTAATATACAAGATTTTTCGAAATCGCGCAATGTCTGTACGCGCTAAGATTATGTCAGACCATGCCATAATATTATCCATCGCCAGGCTGTGATTCGTTGTTTTCCAAGCTAAACCTGTGGCTATTGGCAGCCAACACCCATTAAAGTTATCGAGATTATTAATACTTTCGGCCTGTTTAAACTTTTGCGCCTGAGAGGACAGTTCATTTTGCGAGGGGCTGAAGTACTTTAAATGGACTGCCGCTCACCTTCACTGCATCCTGAGTATATTGAACCTTCGTCCATTGCCCGTCAATCGGCAGGCGCACTTCCATCCATTCCCAGCTCTTCGGCATCGCTGGTCGAATCGTCAGTGTCTCGCTGGGGATCGAATATTCCAGTCCAGCAAAGCCCTCCAGATACAGTAAGATTTTGCCGGCGTTGAAGTTTGAATACTGATCACCAAACAATTCGAGGTTTCGTTTGTAAGCTTCGGGTGCGACGGGAATCCCCCACTCTTCGTGGAAGTTGTAGTTTTCTAGGTGGTTAATCGTCAGTTCAGGAGCGACCTCCAGTCGCTGCGTGAACATTCCATCGAGGGTGAAGTATGCGGTGTCAGGGGTGTAGCCAAAGGAATGGTCAACAGGGGTGGCAAATTTTTCCATCGACTGCTTGGCCATCGCGAGGGGGAAGAATTCGCCGTAGAACCCCTTCTCTTCATCTAGGGCCCAATGCTGCACAAATTTCTCTGCGTATTCACGCGGGAAATACGGAGAGCGCATGCGCCAAAAACTGGTGGTCATATACATGCCGTTGCTCGCCGCATCAAAGAAATTATCCACGCCTCGCGCTTCCCAAGCACGGTCAAATGCTGCTCGAATCCGTTCCGCATCGCGCTCAACGTGCTGCTCCCAATGCGGCACATCGGCCTCATTACCTGTGAGCTGAGCCATTTGCACCATCACGTCAGCGACTTCATAATGATTCATGGCGAAGCTACCGAGGCGCTTTTCAAATAGTTTGTCGAAGTGACCCTCGTAGCAGTCTTTGAGGAAGCTGACATCGCCCGTATGCTGGTAAATCTGCCACGCGCCTAAAACGTGCTCTGGCGTTTCGCCCCCATAAGCACCACTGTGCCAGGTCGTGCCTTTGTTGTCAGAAATCATACGGTGACCATTACTGGACTCACGGAAACGGTTGTTCTCCGTCAGGTGTTTCCATGTCAGCACGTTGCCGTAAGCGTAGCGTGGCTTATCTGCGAGCCATGCCCCGGCCTTAATCTGGAACATCGCGTCGTAGCGGTGCATGCCGAGGAAATTGTTCACTGCGGTCTGAGTGTGATTCTCCATCTCCCAGCCCTTCTGAACGTCGATATAATACATCAAATAAATCGACCAAAGATAGTAATAGATCTCGGTAAACTTATTATCAGAACAGCGAAAATACGGCACCTCCTCATTGAGCTGTCGGTTCATTTCCTTAGTCTTCGCGGTCAGTGCAGAGTCAGTGTATTTAAGTAAGAGACTCGCATCTTTCAGCGCGACCTGCCGGTCATCATGCATCGCCCACACCACGGTTGTGCCACTCCGATCGCAGGGCACTGTAAAGCTATAGTGCTGCACACCTTTCTCGTCGGCATGTATTTTAAGGGATCGATCAAAATTAGCTGAAGCCGACAGAACCGTAGTCATGCCTTGATACACACACGGACCTTCTCGCCCCGGCGCATTTGGATCCGGACGAGACTCTACCGTTCCGCCTTCGGTGATCACGATCGCGTTGTTACGGCGATCATACTCAATCTCGGCCGTGGAGTTTACGCTCTTACGATGCCAGAAACTATTTCCTGAAAATTCGATCTCTACTCGCTCCGAAGATGTAATGATGGATGCAATGGCATCATTCGGTGCGACAAATTTTTCTTCCGTAATCGTTACGCCGGCAACTTCGTATTCACAAATTGTTTTATCGGGTCGCCACTTCATACTCTTTGGCTTGGGATGCTTGTAGCGTTCCCCATTAATGATGACCGTGCCGTAAAGCACCCTGGTGTCTTTATAAAACTCCCACCCATTGTAGTCGTTCCCGACACCGGTATGCTCCGTGCCTGAAATCTGACTTTCGACCAAGCCCACGCCACGACTGCGCAGGTCATGATGAATTGGGTGCGTCAGCCCGATGGTTTCATGCTCGAGAATATTCCAGCTGCCATGAAAGCCACCAATGTAATAAGTCACATTCCCCGCGAGAAAGCCATGCTTGCGCCCTTGGATTTCCTGCTCGATGGCTTCGCAGTAATCAACAAACGGCGGTTGCTCGCTGGCGAAGACCACACCAAGGGGGAAACTCAAAAATGTTAGTAGCCCAAGGATGCACTGCCATGGGTGATGCGAATGTCTAAACTGGTTCATTTCGGGATGGGTGAGCTAAAAGATTAAATAGTTTCGATTAGAGAGAGGTAGAGCGATCGTTGGGTTCAAATATTGTGCCAGCCGATGCCCGTCCTTGTTTGATCGTTCCTACAATTTGCGAGCAGTCTCTAGCGCTTACGGCGCACTTTCGATTCAGATACAGTCGCAAGGACCGCCGCGACCTCGACACTAATGTCCGGATCATTGGCAAACTGCTCAAAAGCATCGTGCAAGTAGTGCTGAATATAACCGGTGGGCTTTGCATAACTGTTCACCATCGCCTTCTTAAACTCAGGTGTGGGCGCCTTCTCAACTGCGACCACAATCATATCGAGTTTCAACTTTTCCCAGCCTGACACTTCGTTGCTCTTCGCGATCCGTGACAAGCCAGATTGCGCGGCTTTAATATCACTCGCACTGACATTGGGCCTCGAGATCACCTCAAGCCAGACCTCGCTCGCTTCCATGTAGGGCCAACGCTGCAAGATCTTTAATACCGCTGGTCGCAAGGACGATCCAGTATCGGCAATCTGTTGCTGGATGTAGGCTAAAAGATGATCACCTGCGACCGCATCCGCGATCACTAGCAAATCGCCACGTATCGCATCATTGGCCGCGGTTTTTAGTGCCGGCACAAAGACCGAATCCCACAAAAGATCTGGGTCGCCATAATTAAGGCACAAACGCTTCAAGCTCTTTTGTGCAGGTCGCTTTACAGAGTCGCCTGACACGATGAACTGCGCCATCGCCTGGCAACTCTCAACCGTGCCAAGCACTTCTAAGGCCTTCATACATTCGACTCGTAGATCGTCCGGATTACCTGGCGCGATCGTGCGGTTAAACAAGTCTGCAGCACCCTCGGCATTGCGCATAGCAAGTAGCTGCATAGCAGCGGAACGTTGCTTGAGATCACTCGACTCCTCGACGGTTTCAAATAGCTCGTAATCTATCGCCGCGAGGTCGAGCTTCGCCAGCGCTTTACCCGCATCCTCGTCAGATTCATTTAAGAACATTCCATACAGTGTCGAGAAACTCGCACTGCCCCCGATCACGCTCAGTGTGAAAATTGCCTGTTTGCGAACCGCTTCATCCGCACTTGAAAGTAGCGGGATGACGCTCGCCTCAGCACTCGTAATCTGCTGTTCCGCAATGCCACTGAGAATGATCAACTGATCCTCAGGAGTGCGCGAATCTAAGCCATCGAGTAAGATCGCTTGCAAGGCAGGCTCGGTCATTGCGGTGCCAAGCATCGCACTACGTAGGGGTGAAGGCGCTTCGTCGAGCGCGCCTTGTAATACCCTCGAAGCTGCGGCGGGATCTTGCTGAACCAGTGCCACAAAGGCTGCTTCAGCCACACCGACATTCGCCGCCGACGAGATCAAAGCCTTGCAGGTGCTTGCATCGGCACCTGTGGCAAGGATAGCCAATTCAATGGCCGCACGACTCCCTTCGGGCGCGGACGCATGCGCGGCCTTGACCTCGGAATAAACTGTATCCTCGCCCAATACGATGAGCGCATTCGCTGCCTGCACGACTGTATCAGCATCATCGGACTTTAGCAGCGGCACGATTGCCTTGGCCGCACGCCTATCCCCACGGAAAACAAAGCCATCGATATAAGCACGCTTCTCGGCATCGCTCGCACGCATCATCACTCGTGCCAAGACTGCGGTCGCTTCTGGTGCGGGATTCGCGACCAAGGCGCGACGTGCGCAGTCACGCAACTGGCCATCTGCGCTGTTTAAGTAGTTTGCGATCACTGGCACCGACTTTTCGCTGCCAGTTAGCTCCAGCATCCGCAGCAGCCAGACCTGAGCGGGATGACTAAGGTCGGATTGTAAGATGTGCAAAGCTTCCTCCTCCAGTGCCCTGCGAGCGTTCGCACCTGCCGTCGGCGCGGTTGAGTCGGTCAGTATTTGCTGGATGCCGTTGCGCGCTTCCGTGCGCTGATCCATTTGACCCGAGTCAAGCTGAGCGACCAGCTCGCTGAGATTTTGCGCAGATGCCATCA
>QXZH01000037.1 GCA_009886465.1 Opitutaceae bacterium | reverse complement strand
TGAGAAAGTTCCTCCCCTCGTCCGTCGTCACTAGGTCGTAATGCGCCAAATACATAAAAGGGCACGCTAGCGTAAATTTGGTCCCAAAGCTGGGACCCTTCATCACATTCAATGCATCAAAAAACGGTTGAAGTTTTTCATACAACTCGATCGTGACCATCGCCCCTCCCGTATCAGCGCCACGAGCCACCTCTGCAAAGTGATCTGAATAGCCCGCATAGTGAACCTTCTTAACGGCAGCGTGCCCGCTTAAAAAATCTGCAAGCAGTCTGGCATTCGCGCACATCTGGGCGACCGCCTCAGGCGCCTTATTCATTTCATAGGCCAAGCGAGCGAGATCCCTGCTGTAAGCTGGTTGATAATAGCTAGAAGCGCGCAGCACCAAGTCTCCATAGTGCGGCGAACTAGGGCTAATCGCAAGGGCACCAATCATCACATCAGCTTCGCATGCCGCATATTTGGTTAAGCTCGTCACCAAGATATCCGCGTGTGTTAGCACATCGACATTATAGATTGAACCAATCGTCGGATCGACCATCAACACCCCGCCGCAACGGCGCACCGCCTCTGCAATTCGTCCAAGCTCAGAGACTTGTACTAAGGGATTGGTCGGGCATTCAACGACGACACAAGCCAGCGCATCCCCGAAGGACTCAATCTTTTCGATCAATGACTCAGTATCCGTCGCATTGTAGCAACACTCAAGCTCCTCTGATTCAGACAAAAATTCTTTAAGCACACAGCCTGAGTCCAGATAGAGCCAGCCCAGCTGAAGCCACTTGGTGCGCCCTTTGGCTAACTGTGCTTCTTGGACAGCCCGAAAGCCCGCGTAAAAAGCATTCATCCCGCAGGCGCAAACCAGCACGTCTTTCGTTTCACAACCTATTAGCGCAGCCAAATCCGATTCCACTTTATTTTGCGCGCCCAGAGGGATGGTGGCTTCCTCAAAAATCACATCACGCAGGCCGTGCCCCAGCGAAATATCTTCAGCTTGCCTTGAGGAAATGCCACAGCCCGTATGCTGCACAAATTTTCGTACGAGGTGACTTAGCTTTTCATCGCTTTTATCGAAATAAACCAAAAACAAGGCATCCTCAACCTTCAGCGTCGATACCCCCTGTCCGATATAATCGGCCAGGTCCTGCGTCGCTCGGCGACCTGGGATCAAGACCGCACTGCAGCCCTCAAGACCCGAACGATTTAGGTAAAAATAGATTAGTTCCTTGATGAAAGTATGCTCCACAAATCGAGGATAACCCGACTCCAGCGCTTTAACTACACGCGGTTCATGCTGCTCATAAGCATGCACATCCGCCATCGTTGGCAAACTACTAACCACAGCATGAGGGCTCGCGGGGCAGGGCTCGCCTAATGAGAAATGACGGAGTGAATTCATGATATGCACGCACTGAAAAGGTATAATTTCGATTTGGCGAGCTTCGAGAGATTGAAATACCACAACATGATTAGTACAGATAAGCATCTCAAATATCAGCACCAGTTAAATGAAAGAACGATCGCGGTATTCTTCCTTAAGAAGCGTGTTGACCTCATTTTTCGGAATGCGTTAATCGATTCCTCTTCGAAACTAAGTTGCTCCAGCGCCGAGACTGCAAAAAAGCCACTAACGATTAAACCTACTTAGCAAGCCCCCTTATCAATCGCATGCATCCCACTCGACGGCAGTTTACTCGATCCGCACTCCTCGCCACCGCAGGAGGCATGCTACTCCCCCCATCACTCTGGGCACAAGCAATCACCTATAAGGTGAGAAAAGGTGATACCCTGGGGAAAATTGCACTCGGTTTAAATATCTCAACTAGAGAACTCAAACGCGCAAACAATCTAAGCAGCGATCTTATCCAAGTCGGGCAAAAGCTCACGATCCCAGCAGGCGGGAATAACATAGCCGTGCCCGACAACATCACAATGCGCACCTATATTGTCGTCAAGGGTGACACGCTAGGCAAGATCGCGCAACGCCATGCCATCAGTATTCGCGAACTCAAAGCCGCGAACAATCTAAGCCGCGACCTCATCCTCGTTGGTCAAAATTTACAGATCCCAGGGAGCGTGATCACGCAAGTTGCCCCAGTGGACGACTACCTGCGACAGGTTCGCGCTGGCACCGTAGGCATCAAGGTACAGCGCGACAAATGGCAACGCATCGTCGTCCACCACAGCGCCATCAAATATGGGAATGTCGAAAAATACGATGCCGCGCACCGCCGCCGCGGGATGCAAAATGGTCTCGCTTATCACTTTTTAATCGGTAACGGCATAGACTCTGGGGACGGCGAAATTGAAATCGGGCCGCGCTGGCAGAAGCAGCAACTTGGCGGGCACGTCAAAAACCACCTAATCAACCAAACAGCCATAGGGATCTGCCTAATTGGTAACTTTGAAAAGACGCATCCTAGTAAAAAGCAGCTCGCCGCGTTTACACAGCTGATGGATTGGCTCCAAGGAACCGCCTTAGGTAAGAAGGTGCATTTTGCGGGCCACCGAGAACTCAAGGGCGAGCAAACCGTCTGTCCGGGGAAGCACTTCCCGCTAGGATTGA
>QXZH01000036.1:263-3278 GCA_009886465.1 Opitutaceae bacterium | reverse complement strand
CAGCCGACCCACATCGACTCACTGGCACGAACCTATCACTGTGGAGTCGCCTCCCTATTATTGAAAATGTAAACTTTCAACAAGCAATTCGCGACTGGCATCCTGGATCCATTCGTATACCGGGTGGTTCATGGTCGAACGAATATTATTGGAACGGTAACGGGGTTCGTATCGGCAATAATGACCATGGTATTGAAAACTTTGATCTATCTAAGCAACAAGCCAATGGCAGTTGGAAGGTCGACTACTCTGGATATAAGAAAGGCTTCCGATTACATGGCGAGGAAGGTCACCTATCCGATTATCATGGCGATCTGGATGTAAAAACCCAACACGAATGGATTAATAATTTAGG
The DNA here is from genome assembly GCA_009886465.1 of Opitutaceae bacterium. Lineage (GTDB taxonomy): Bacteria > Verrucomicrobiota > Verrucomicrobiia > Opitutales > Coraliomargaritaceae > Thalassobacterium. Next base: position 2,923 of record QXZH01000036.1, on the reverse strand, counting down.
CACCAAGGCTATGGTAACTGTCAACGTCGGCTCTGGAACGCCGGCAATCGCTGCTGAATGGGTCAAGTGGGCCAACCAAACGCAAGGCTATGACGTGCGCTATTGGGAGGTCGGTAATGAGCTCAATGGCGACTGGGAATTAGGGCATCGGCTTCCCGACGGTTCCTCCATGGACGGCACAATCTACGCGCATCGCTTTATCGAATTTGCAAATGCAATGCGCGCAATCGATCCCGACATACACCTCGGTGGTCCCGCTTGCTCCGACTTGTCCCTTAGCTTCGTCGAAGAACTGATTCGCGATGGTGGCGACGCTGTCGATTTCCTTAGTATACATGCCTATCCCGTCGGAGTGAATACGCGGCAGAGCGAAGATAAATTTGCTGCGGTTTCAGATCTCCGTAAAGCGATCAAAAGCGTAAATGGCTGGATCAGCAAATATCAGCCCCAGCGTGTTGATGAAATTGAAATCGGAATTAGCGAGTGGAATATCAAGGTCAATGAAGACCGCGACACCGCTGAACTAATCAGTGCCCTCTGGTCGGCACTCTGGATTGGAGTCATGTTCGAAGAGGGCGTCGATTTTGCTAACCAGTGGGACCTCACTACCTACACTCAGGTAGGCGGTCACAGTGCATTTCATATTGATGAAACTAACATGTCTGCGCTGCCCAAGAGTCAATACTGGGCACTCTGGATGTGGAGTAATTTAATGGGTAGCGAGATGCTAAAAAGTGATCTCTCCGGTATGGAATCAGTAAAGAGTTTTGTTACTCGTTCAGATACGGGTCTACAAATTATGCTGATCAATACTTCGGAGACCGAAGAATCCACAGTCGCAATTCAAACCAACGGAGCCAGCGGAGTTGAAGGGCAACTGCACACCTATTCGAGTGCTGAATATTTTTGGGATGTCCACGCCCGTAAGCCACTCTGGAGTTGCCCCCCCTCGGTTCGGCAAATCACCTTCAATGATAGCCCCAAAATTACTTTGCCTAAATCTAGCATAAACGTGCTCGAACTACCGTGGACAAAACAAGGCACTAGCAGCCAAACACCCACAATCTCGACAGCCAAACTATCACTCCAACTCAGTCTACCAGATCGAGTGCCCGCTGATCGTGCAATCGAAGCTTGGGTCATTGCCAGCGACCCAAAAGCTCAACTGCCCTACCTTCAATCAATCGAAACCATCCAGCTCAGCGTCGATGGGCCTGCGACACTTAGTCAGACTTCGCTTGAACTGGATAATGCCGTCGGAGACTTCACCGTCACCCCAAAAGGCGCAGGGAAGATCACAATCCACGCGCGCTCAGGTAGACACAATATCAGCCGTAGCATCGAACTCGTGGAACTTGAGGAACGCGCCTACACAAACTGGACCTTCGACAACCCGATTTCCGAATGGCAGGCTAAAAGCACCTTTGAGCTCGGCTCTGAATCTTCTATCAAACCGAACCAGTATGTCGCAGCCGCTCGACTAAATGGGGAAACTCCAAAACGAGATGCCGACCTGCTGTTCCACTTTGAACCATTACCTCGTGATAAACTCTCCTTCGCAAATGCCAACGGAGTCACAGGCCAACTTCGAGCCGCTCACAATCTGCAATGCGCCGACCCCAAAGCGCGAATTAACATTATCCTACAAAGTGACGCCAACCACTGGATGCCAATCGGATCGATAAAACTATCAAATATCATCGGTGAATGGGAAGCCTTCGCTGTTAAAGTAACCAAGCCCGAAGAACTCGATGCAATGGCGAAGCTCTACGGACTCCGTTTTCAAATTCAATCCCAAGCGCCGATCACCGGTGACATTTATTTGGACGACCTTGGCTTCATCTTTCGGACGGGACTCTAATGAAAAGAATCCCCACCATAAGTCTTTGCCTCACGAGCCTCACCTTCGTAGCTTCTTTATTGGTAGCGGAAAAGCCTAACATCCTCTTCATCGCGATCGATGATCTGAAACCAACCATTGGGGCTTACAGTAACGCTGTCCCTACGCCTGCCATGGATCGTATTGCGGCGCGAGGCACCACTTTCTTGAATGCCCATTGCCAGCAGGCCGTCTGCGGCCCTTCACGGGCCAGTGCCATGACTGGCAAATATCCTGATTTCACCCAGATCTGGGATCTCAAAACAAAAATACGCGCGATCCACCCAGATATTATCACGCTTACGCAACACTTTAAAAACAACGGTTATCACACCGCTGGAGTCGGTAAGATATTCGATCCTCGCAGCGTCGACAAAGGATCTGATTCACGCTCTTGGAGCGAACCTTATACGCAAATATGGCACCTCAAGTATAATGAAAAAACTGGCAAGCCCATCGGCCATTACCACAATCCGAAAAGCAAGACCCTTGCCGCAGAAGATAACAGCACCAGCTGGAATGTCGTTAATAAAAAGCTCTTTGCAAATAACGCATGGCCTGCAGTTGAAGCACTAGATGTGCCGGATGATGCTTATGACGATGGCGCCATCGGAGCTCACGCCGCCAAAAGTCTCGCAAAGTTAGCCAAGAAAAAGAAACCCTTCTTCCTCGCAGTCGGTTTTAAAAAACCGCACCTCCCCTTTGTTGCCCCTAAACGATACTGGGATCGATTCGATCCAAAAAGTATTCAATTAGCGCCCTACCAAGAGGCACCTCTTGG
>QXZH01000036.1:0-253 GCA_009886465.1 Opitutaceae bacterium | reverse complement strand
AAACTGGCAAGCCCATCGGCCATTACCACAATCCGAAAAGCAAGACCCTTGCCGCAGAAGATAACAGCACCAGCTGGAATGTCGTTAATAAAAAGCTCTTTGCAAATAACGCATGGCCTGCAGTTGAAGCACTAGATGTGCCGGATGATGCTTATGACGATGGCGCCATCGGAGCTCACGCCGCCAAAAGTCTCGCAAAGTTAGCCAAGAAAAAGAAACCCTTCTTCCTCGCAGTCGGTTTTAAAAAACCGCA
>QXZH01000035.1 GCA_009886465.1 Opitutaceae bacterium | reverse complement strand
CATGGCGACATTAAATTCGAAGATATCATCGTCGCGCTCAACGATATAGGCTACACAGGCCCCCTCTCGATTGAGTGGGAAGACGGCCGCATGGATCGGGTCCATGGCGGCACTGAAGCGGCCGCCTTTACTCGTAAGGTCGACTTCAAACCGAATGCCCTCGCCTTCGACGCTGCCTTCGATCAAGCGAATCAATAATTCAACAATTCAATCAAATGCAAAACCGTAAAATCCGCATGGGCATGGTCGGTGGCGGCCAAGGCGCCTTCATTGGTGGCGTCCACCGTATCGCCGCAGCCATTGATCAACAGATCGAGCTCGTCTGTGGCGCCTTCAGCTCAGACCCCGAACGCTCCAAAGCTTCAGGCAAGGACCTCCACCTAGAAGACAGTCGCTGCTACACAGACTTCATGACCATGATGGCCCAAGAGGCCAAGCTGCCCGAAGGCGAGCGAATGGACTTCGTAGCCATCGTCACGCCGAATCACTTACATTTCCCTGCGGCTAAGGCCGCACTCGAAGCCGGCTTCCATGTGCTCTCCGATAAGCCCGCCACCTTTGACAAGGCAGAAGCGATCGAGCTAGAGCAACTCGTCGAAGCGACTGGCCTGAAGTATGGCCTCACTCACAACTATACGGGTTATCCCATGGTCAAACAAGCGCGGGAGATGGTGCAAAACGGTGAACTCGGTAAAATCCGCAAGGTCGTGGTCGAATACCCGCAAGGCTGGCTGGCCACTCCATTGGAAAAAGAAGACCAAAAACAAGCCGCATGGCGCACCGATCCAAAGCGGTCCGGAGCAGCTGGCTGCATGGGTGATATCGGCACACACGCCGAAAACCTTGCCGAATACCTGACTGGTTTAAAAATTAAGGAACTCGCCGCGGACCTCACTGCCTTCGTCGATGATCGCCTCCTTGATGACGACGGTAGCGTCCTTCTCCGCTTCGAAGGGGGAGCTAAGGGGATTCTCCATGCCTCGCAGATCTCAGTAGGCGAAGAAAACTCGCTCAACATACGTATCTACGGTGAAAAAGGCGGCCTCGAGTGGCACCAGATGGAGCCTAACACCCTACTCGTCCACCGCCTCGATCAGCCGACACAGATCTACCGCACAGGTAATGGCTACCTTGGCGAAAGCGCGACTGCGCACAGCCGTATCCCCGCGGGGCACCCAGAAGGCTACCTTGAAGCCTTTGCCAATATCTATCGAAACTTCGCGGCAGATATCTCGGCAGACATCAGCGGTGAACCCGCGCCTAACTACGCCAAAGATTACCCCACAATCAAAGACGGTGTCCGTGGCATGGCCTTCATCGAAGCGCTAGTAAAAAGTAGTCAAAACAACGCCGCTTGGACTGAGCTTTAGTAGGGACTTGAGTTCGCCCAGTTTAGTATGTCCCTAGCACAAATCACTGTTCAACTCTACTCTCTGCGTGACGCCCTCGAAGTCGACTTCGAAGGCACGATCCGTAAACTTGCTGCCATTGGCTACCCTTGCGTGGAGCCAGCCGGATTTCATGGCTGCAACCCCGCCGAAGTCGCTAAACTATTGGCCGATTTGAATCTAACTGCGCCCACCGCGCACTGCGGGCTCCCCCTTGGCGATGCAAAAAACGAAATCATCGAGACCGCACTCGAGCTAGGCCATCGCTATTTAATTACAGGCGTCCCACATGGCGGGCAGGACGACTACACCACCACCGACCAAGTCAAAGCGATCGCCGAACAGTATTGTATTGCGGCCGATAACGTCGCTCCTCATGGCCTCCAAGTCGGCTACCATAACCACGACTGGGACCTCGCAGAATTTGAAGGTCAGCCCGCTTATCACACCTTTCTCTCGCACACGCCAGAGAGCGTTCTCTGGGAGGCCGACCTCTTCTGGGTCGCCCGTGCTGGAATCGATCCCGCAGGGTTTTTACAAGAAATCGGTCCTCGCGGTAAAGTCCTCCACTTTAAAGACGGACACATCACCGATCGATCCATAGAAATCCCCTTCCTACCTGCTGGCCAAGGCGAGGTCGATCTAGTCGCCGCCGCACAAGCAGCCAAGGATGCCGAATACATCGCAGTCGAACTCGACGCCTACGACGGCGATATGCTTAAAGCGGTCGAGCAGAGCTTTCTCTACCTCACGGAAAATAAAATAGCCGGTAGTAAAAAATGAGATCACCTGAAGATCGAATCGGCGTCGGCATCATCGGATGCGGCAAAATCTCTCAAGCCTACTTCGACGGTGCAAAAACTTTCGAAGTGCTCAACATCCTTGCCTGTGCCGACCTCAACGAGGCCACCGCTCAAGCCAAAGCTGAAGAAAACGGCTGCGAAGCGCTGAGCATTGACAAGCTACTGGCACATACCGAGATCCAGCTCGTGATTAACCTCACGATCCCCGCTGCTCACGCTGCGGTGACACGCGACATTCTTAAGGCAGGCAAACACGCTTACTGCGAAAAGCCACTCACAGTGGAAGTCGAAGATGCCCGCGACTTGCTCGTTCTGGCGAAATCCAAGGACCTCCTCATCGGTTGCGCACCCGACACCTTCTTTGGTGCAGGTATCCAGACCTGCCGAGAAATCGTCGATTCCCGTGAGGTAGGCACCATTACTAGCGGGACCGCCTTTATGCTGAGCGCTGGCCCCGAATCCTGGCATCCGAATCCTGGATTCTACTATCTTTTGGGCGGTGGCCCTGTCCTAGACATGGCACCCTACTATTTGACCGCACTAGTTAATCTGATTGGTCCGATCAAACGCGTCTGTGCCATGACCACAAAAGCTCACGAAAGTCGCATCGCCACCTCTCCAGAGCGCGACGGCGAAGTCCTTCCAGTCGAAGTCAACACCCATGCATCAGGCACCCTCGAATTTCACAGCGGTGCCATTATTACCGCCATCTTCTCCTTCGACGTGCATGCCGCCGACCACAGCCCCATTCAACTCTATGGCACCCAAGGCTCGATTAAGGTGCCCGACCCCAATACCTTCGGAGGCCCTGTCGAACGCTTGATCGCAAAAGGCAAAGCCCGCGAGTGGAAAGGGGTCGAACTGACCCGCCCCTACTCTGAAAATACACGTAGCATCGGCGTGGCTGATATGGCACTCGCGATTCTTAATAAACGCCCGCACCGCGCCAGTGGAGCACTTGCTTTCCATGTACTCGAAGTCATGCACGCCTTCGACAAGTCATCCGAGTCAGGCCGCACGATCGAGATCGAGAGTCAGCCCGAGCGCCCCGCCGCATTGCCCGCAGGACTAGCCGAGGGCGAACTCGATTAGATCAGTATATTACTGATGTATTGGAGAGGGGCACTCCAGCGTGACCTCATCTAACTTGGTTCAACGCGTGGGACGAGTGTCTCCATCAAACAGCTCCATCCAAGGGCAATCTTGACAAGCCACGAGCACTGGCGAATCTGATAATATGCGTTTTCTAATCACTGCTATCATTTGCTCGCTCTTTGCGGGCTGTGCGTCGACGCCCGAGCAGGCCGTGACCTCCGTCGAGATCGAGGAGATCAAGCCACGCTATATTGAGACAGAACAGTTTAAGCGCATTAGCGAATATTTGACCGGCAAAGAGCATATCGGTGACCGCGTCATCTTGCGAACACAGTCCGAACATCGCGAGGGCTATTACTTTATACTCGTTCTCGATAATGATGTGCGCCGCTTGCCCAATGGCACTGTCGTAGTTGGTGAATTTTACACCCCACAATCGCTAGAAAAACAGACACACGAATTTACTTTGCCTAGTCAACGAGCCAGAACAGACGAAATTTTTATCGGATTAACCGGTGAAGATTGGCCAAAAAAAGACGGCGTCCCAGCTGCCTGGCGCTTCACGATCAAAGACGCCAACGGTGCCGTGCTCGGTGAAAAACAAAGTTACCTCTGGAGTCTCTAGAGACATGTCCACCCCCTTCGGTGCATGGCAAGTCTGGGAGCATGCCCCCACATTCTCAGAGACTTCGTTCAAGGAAACAATTGACGGAGGACAAGCCTTCCGTTGGCAAAAAATAGAAGACTTCTACGAAGGGCGCTGGGATAAAAATGCGGTTCGACTAAAATTTGAGAATGAACAAATCAAGTTCGCCATCCCGCTGGGCAGTGATCCAGAACTTACTCAACAAAATCTCGCGAGCTACTTTGCCTGCGACGTCGACTTCGCCCGACTTGCAGATGCGCTTCCATGGCGTAACGATCCAGTAATAAATACCGCGATCCAGCATTTCAGCGGTCTACGTATTTTGCGGCAACCCTTCGCCGAAACACTCTTTTGCTTTCTCTGCTCTTCAACGAAGCAAATCCCGCAGATCAAAGCGATCTGCGAGGCCGTCGCGCTCGACATGGGCGAAGTTTTGGCCGATGGCAGTCACGCACTCCCAACGTGGGCAGCCATCAGCGAGGCTGGCGAAACCCGTCTCCGCGCTGCTAAACTGGGCTATCGCGCTCGTTATATTTACCAGACCGCTCGCTTCTTGGCAGAACGACCGGGCTGGCTCGAAAGCACCGAAGTCGCCCCAACAGAAGAAGCTCGCGCGCGCCTCTTAGAGCTACCGGGAGTTGGCAGAAAAATTGCCGACTGCACGCTTCTCTTCGGCGCAGGTCGCCTGGAAGCTTTCCCCATTGATACCTGGGTCGAAAAAATACTCACCCACAGTTACCAACTAGAAGGCTGGAAACTAACACAACTCCAGGATTTCGCACGCATCCATTTTGGCAATAGCTCTGGCTACGCGCAGCAATATCTTTTCGCGGCTGCAAGGGCTGGATTGATTAGGTCCTAGAGGCGACTCCGCAAGGCTCACCCATCTTCGCATAGACCTCGCGACCGGCAGCCGCCTGCTCCAGCAAATCAGCATCTAGCTGGATCGCGCCATTTTGATAAATAGTCGTCACGCAGGAACCGCCAAAGGAGAAGTAGCCTTTGGGCGCTCCCTTCACGACGGCGCCCTCTTCAAAGGTTGAGTGCATTCCACCAACACAGGTCGCACCGACTTCCATCACAATGACTTTACCAAAATTTGGGGAGTCCACCACTGTCCGCGCACGACGGTTCTCCCAAAGAATCGAAAGCTGACGCCGCAATGCCAGCGGACTGACCGAGCGCAAGCTACCGTCAAGCATTTGCACCGAACCCGCTAGGCCAGAGACTGGAAAATGATAGCGATGGTAGTCTACTGGACAAAGCCGTGAGATTAAGATCGAGCCCCCTGCAAATTCTTTAGCCAAGTCAGCATCACCGATAAATT
>QXZH01000034.1 GCA_009886465.1 Opitutaceae bacterium | reverse complement strand
GCGAATGATCCGCAGCGCACCACGATCACCCTCACGCTTCCGAAAAATATAAGCGGAAATGCCTCACTCGACATCGATTTTGATATCGCCGCATTGCTCAATGTCCCATCGCCCATCTCCTTTTCTAAAGACGGAGCTTCAACGCACTCACGCGAAGGCGATCCGATCCCTCATGCTTTAAAAAAGAATCTCCCTGGGGCCTTTCAAATTAAGCGTATCCGCGCCGCAGTTCCGATGCGAGCTGACACAAGACCTCTGCCCATTGATTTACCGGATACGCCCACTCCCTACCCCTTCAAACTGGGTAATCGCCTCCCCATTCCATCCCTACCGCTCGACAATCCGCTCATCGCTGAACGTATCGAACTGGGTCGGCGACTCTTTCACGACCCACAACTCTCAATTGATAACACCATTGCCTGCGCCTCCTGCCACCAGGAAGATCACGCATTCTCAGACCCAGCTCGAATCAGTGCGGGTGTGAACGGCCAGTTCAGCCGTCGCCACTCCATGCCGTTATTTAACCTGGCATGGAAAGACAGCTTCTTCTGGGATGGCCGTGCGCACTCTTTGCGCGAGCAAGTCCTAATTCCGATCGAAGATCCCAGAGAGATGGGCGAGTCTATAGACCATGTCATCGAAAAACTCAGTGCGGACGCTGACTACCCCACGCTCTTTAGCAATGCCTTCGGCTCTGCTTCGATCACTCCGCTGACTATCGGCTTAGCACTTGAAAACTTTCTTCTCAGTTTAACATCCTACAATTCAAAGTTCGATCAGGCAATGAGCGGCAAAGCTCAACTTAGCCCTAGCGAACAACGCGGCTTTGAGCTCTTCATGACTGAATTCGAACCACGCTCCCGACAATATGGCGCAGATTGCTTCCACTGCCACGGTGGCGCCTTATTTACTGACAACCGCTTTCACGATAATGGCCTCGCCCAAATCGCAGTCGACCGAGGTCTAGCTGAAGCCACTCACAATCCACTGGATGCAAACAAGTTCTCCACGCCCTCATTGCGAAATATAGCTCTAACGGCGCCATACATGCACGACGGCCGCTTTCAAACACTTGAGGAAGTAGTCGAGCATTACAGCAGCGCAATCACATCACGAGTAACCCTCGACCCAAACCTAGCAAAGCATCCAGCTGACGGATTACAACTCTCAGCGCAGGACAAGACTGCATTGGTCGACTTTCTAAAAACACTTAGCGACCCACAATATATTCAGAACTAAGGTCGAGTTCTTCATATGACTCAGATAAGCACTCGAAGCACGACCGGCCGTTCAGCAGTTTAAGTAGATGAAAATGCTTGAAGCCAGAGATTTGCGGGACAAATTACTCCGTTTTTGCTTATTTAAGCAGCTTATATATGAAAACACTCAAATTTGCAGTTCTCCCCGGCGATGGTATCGGCCCTGAAGTAATGGATGTCGCCCTCGACGTCCTTAAAAATACAGGCGAAAAGTTCGGCTTTGAGCTCGATTACGTTCATGCTGATATTGGCGGCGTCGCCATCGATAATCACGGCGTTGCTTTTCCAGATTCGACCAAGACCGTCTGTGAAAACTCGGAGGCCATCCTCTTCGGATCTGTCGGCGGTCCTAAGTGGGAGTCCCTGCCGCCTAAAGAGCAACCCGAGCGCGCGGCCCTCCTTCCCATTCGGAAGGCCTTTGCCCTCTACGCCAACGTCCGCCCTGGCCTTCTTTATTCGCAATTAACTGAAGCTTCGCCATTGAAGGACAAGCGCATTCCCAATGGAATTGATATCGTCTGTATCCGCGAACTGACTGGAGGCATCTACTTCGGCCAGCCCAAGTCGACCACGACTCTTGAAAATGGCGAAGAGCAAGCCATCGACACTATGGTCTATAAGACCAGCGAGATCGAGCGTATCGCCCAAGTTGCGATCGATACGGCCAAAGCGCGAGGCGGTAGCGTCTGCTCCGTCGATAAGGCTAACGTGCTCGAAACCTCCGTCCTGTGGCGTAAGGTCGTCACCGAATATTTTGCCAATCACGCCCCAGAAATTAAGCTGAGCCACATGTATGTGGACAATGCTGCGATGCAACTCGCGCGCGACCCCAACCAGTTCGACGTATTGTTCACCGAAAACATGTTCGGCGACATCCTTTCCGATGAGATGGGTGTAATTTGCGGCTCCTTAGGTATGTTGGCCTCCGCCAGCCTAGGTGCTGAGAAAAATAGCCTCGGATTCCCCTTCGGACTCTATGAACCATCCGGTGGCACCGCACCTGACATTGCCGGTCAAGGTATCGCCAATCCTTGCGCACAAATTCTCTCTGGCGCGATGATGCTTCGCTATAGCTTTGGCGAAAACGAAGCTGCTGACGCCATCGAAGCCGCAGTCGAGAAAGCTGTCACCGGCGGTGTTCGTACCGGTGATATCGCCTTTGGTCTCGACTCTGTTGGCACAAAGGAAATGGGTAATGCCGTTCTTTCAAATTTATAAGCCTCTGCTCTCTTACTCACTAGTGATCATTTATCAAATACACCTTTCCGTTTCGTGTTTATTGGTGAAATTCATGGGCTTGATTTGAGTATTTATTCACTTACATGACTTCCGCCGAAATCCGTCAGTCCTTCCTCGACTTCTTTAAGTCTAAGCAACACACAGTCGTGCCCTCTGCATCGCTGATGCCCCAGTCACCGGGCTTGCTGTTTACCAATGCAGGGATGAATCAATTTGTTCCCTATTTTCTTGGTACGGAAAGGGCGCCCTACTCACCACCACGTGCGGCAGATACGCAGAAGTGTATACGTGCAGGCGGTAAGCATAACGACCTAGAAGACGTGGGCTATGACACCTATCACCATACCTTTTTTGAGATGCTGGGTAACTGGTCATTCGGCGACTACTTTAAAAAGGAAGCGATCGAATGGGGATGGGAACTGATCGTCGACGTTTGGGGTGTACCTGCAGGACGTCTCTACGCAACTGTCTACTCGCCGTCCGAGGGCGACCCCTCCAGCTTCGACCAAGATGCCTATGACTTCTGGGCAGCACTCTTTATCAAAAAAGGTCTCGATCCGAAGAAGCACATCATTAACGGCAATGTGAAAGATAACTTCTGGATGATGGGGGAAACTGGCCCCTGTGGTCCCTGTTCAGAATTACACGTCGATTTGACTCCTAATGGTGACAGCGGAGGCAAGCTCGTTAACATGGATTCCGACCTATGTATTGAAATATGGAATCTAGTCTTTATCCAATACAATGCCGAAGCTGATGGCAGCTTCCGTGATCTTCCCGCGAAGCATGTCGATACGGGTATGGGCTTCGAGCGCGCTTGCTCGCTCATCCAAAACACGAAGGGTTTCACAGATTTTTCTAAAAAGCCTACCAACTACGCGACCGATGTCTTTCAACCCATCTTCCACACGATAGAGAAACTAAGTGGTAAAACTTACGTCGATATTTATCCCGATTCGGTCGAAAGCGATAAGTCCAAACTGTCTCCCGAAATGAAAGAAGCCATCGCCTTTCGAGTGATTGCCGACCACATCCGTACGCTCGCCTTTTCCCTAGCCGATGGTATCTTACTTGGAAACACGGGGCGCAACTATGTTCTTCGTCGTATTCTACGTCGCGCAGTGCGTTATGGTCGCACCCTTGGCTTTTCTAGCGGGCAAACTTTTCTACCTGAACTCGTCGATACACTTGTTGATGAGATGTCGGGCGTCTTTCCAGAGCTAAAAAATCGCGCCGAAGCTATCAAAGAAAACCTCCAGCGCGAGGAATCTAGCTTCAACGAAACCCTCGATCGCGG
>QXZH01000033.1 GCA_009886465.1 Opitutaceae bacterium | reverse complement strand
TGTCGAGGTCGGCATGCGCTACGGCAACCCTTCGACACCCGATGCCCTCAAACGGCTGCTCGATCAAGGCGTAGACGACCTTTTTATCATCCCAATGTATCCGCACTACGCCATGTCGAGCTACGAAACTGCAGTAGTCGCTCTGATGGATGCGGTCAAAGAACAGAAGCCCGAACTCAATACAACGCTACTCCCACCCTTCTACCAAGAACCGGGCTACATCGACGCCATGATTGCCCGTGCGCAGCCCTCAATCGAAGGTCATGACTTTGACAAGCTAGTGTTCTCCTTTCATGGCATCCCACAGCGCCACCTTGTCAAAGGCGACCCTTCTCACAAACACTGCCTAACCACGCACGACTGTTGCAACACCTGCCACCCTGCTCACGCCACCTGCTACCGTCATCAGTGCGCCATGACAGTAGAAAAATTTGTAGCCGCAGCTAATTTGCCGAAGGACAAATACATGATCACCTTCCAGAGTCGCCTCGGCCGCGAGCCTTGGTTACAGCCCTATACTGACAAGACCTTAGAGCAACTAGCCAAAGACGGACACAAAAAGGTCAAAGTGATTTGCCCTGCTTTCACCGCAGACTGCCTCGAGACTCTGGAAGAGATCGCGATGCAAGGTCGCGACAGTTTCCTCGAATCCGGCGGCGAAGACTTCGAGCAAATCCCCTGCCTTAACGAGTCCCCCGCCTTTATCGATTTCCTAGCAGAGAAGGTGCAAGCATGGCGCGACGGCGCCTACGAAAGCCCGAAGGCCACACCCCCCGCCTACGTAGAGCGTAAGTCATGAAAAAGAAGTAGGGACTTCACTGATGATGACCGTATTAAATTGGCCTACAAATACTTCTATATGTAGTTTATACAGACCTCGCTGAACCCCAAAAGCTAGACCTCTCTAATGTTCAACGAAATCACCATAACTGATGGCACAGCCTTCAAGGTCGCCGCTGCCGTCTACGGAGGCGCATTTTTGTTCGCTCTAGTCGTATTGTTAATGCGTCGCGCTTACTCGCGCACTATCATGTTTGCCCTGCTATGTGGCGGCTTCCTAATCCAGACGCTCGCACTCAACCTACGCGGTGCTGAAATCAAAGCCTGCCCACTTGGCAATCCATTTGAAATCGCCCAGTTCCTTGCGTGGTCGCTTGTACTACTCTTTTTCATTATAGGCCCCGCCTTTCGATTGCGACTACTCGGCGGCTTCACCGCAGGGCTAGCCACAATACTCAGTGCAGGTTCTTTTATCATTCCATCATGGGATCGAGCCTACCCACCAGGCATTTTCGGAGGGAACCACTGGATCGAGTTGCATGCCGCGCTCGCCATATTCAGTTACGGCTTCTTCGCTATTCTTTCGCTCGTCTCAATCATGTTCTTAATTCAGCAACACGGGCTCAAGACAAAGCAATTCAAAGGTATTTACCGATACCTGCCCTCCCTACAGCAACTCGACCTAATGGCTAAGCGCCTGCTCTTGACCGGCGTCATCGTCCTGACCGCCTCACTAGCCTTCGGAGCTGTCTTTTGGGTGAGTAACTTTGAACTTGTGCCTGTATATAAGCTAACGGCCACCTGCCTCATCTGGCTAGGTTACCTGACTGTACTTATATTACGAATACAGGAAAAGCTAGCTACTCGCCGCCATGCGATTGCCACTATTGCCCTATTCGCCCTCGCCATCGCCTCACTCTGGGCAGTAGAATCTGCCCGTGAGTCAGTAGAACCACCTGCCCAAGGAGCACCCATTCAGACCGAACGCTAACAACGTATCGTTCCTTGGCCATGAGTGAAGTATTAGAATCTCTGTTTGTGCTCGGCACCTCGCACCACGCGACCCCTCTGGAAGTGCGCGAGCGCTTTGCGCTCACGCAGTCGCAGGCGCTCGAGCTACAAAAACTGCTACACCAGCATGAGGGCATCCGCGAATGCCTTGTACTCAATACCTGCAACCGTCTCGAAATTTACGGCCTCGCGGATTGTATTGAGCGCGTCGAAGAAATACGTGGCCTCTTTTGCGACAAACAGAACGTCTCCGAAGAACTCTTTAACCAATACGCCTACAGCCATAGTAATTTAGAAACGCTCCAACACGTGCTCGAAGTATCCGCAGGGCTCGACTCGCAGATGGTGGGCGAGACCGAGATCCTCGGACAGCTCAAACAAGCATACGCGGCCGCACACGACACCGAATGCACGGGTAAGGTGCTCAACCGGCTCTTCGAGAAAAGCTTCCAAGCTGCCAAAGAAGCGCGCACTCAAACAGGGATCTCTCGAGGGCAAGTTAGCATTGGCAACGTTGTGGTTGATCTAGCCAGCCGCATCTTTGGCAAGCTGAATGGCAGTCGTGTCCTCCTTCTCGGGAGCGGCGAAGTCAGCGAAAAGACTGCTCAAGCCCTTAAGAGCCGAGGCGTCGGCGACATAACCGTGAGTAGCCGCACCTTCGAAAACGCGCACAAACTCGCTCACAGTCTAGGCGGCGCAGCCATCCACTTTGAGGATTTCAACGCACAGCTAGAGCACTTCGATATCATCATCTGCTCCACCGCTGCCCCCATTACGCTGCTCCATAAAGAGGTAATTGCCCTCACCATGAAACAACGCCCCGAACGTCCCTGCTTCCTTATCGATCTCGCCATGCCTCGCGACGTCGATTCAGCAGTAGAAGAAGTTGAGAACGTTTACCTCTACAATCTCGACGACCTCTCTAGTATAGCCAACGAAAACCTCGAGGCTCGCAAAGCCGAAATTGAGAAGGTCCGCGAAATACTAAATAAGCATGCCTGGAATCTCTGGCTCCAACTCCGCCGCCGCGAGCTGATGCGGAAAGCATGAATGCTATCCAACAAACTGTAAAAAGATAACTCTACTCCACCGATGTTTGTGATATCTCGAGCACATGCTCCAACCCGTCCGGCTGTTGAGAACTAAATGGCATGAGGCAGAGAGTAAGAATGCACATCAAAGCTACTGGTCGGAATGCCAATCGACTGGCGACACTGAGCTGGCGATTCTCGTTACGAACGCAGAGAGCAAATACCGCTACAGCTATCAAAGTCTCAAGGAGTCCCCAAACGCTCGAAATTAAAAACATTTCCATAGTAGGGGTGCCCAGCATCAGACTTAAACTAAGCGAAGCAGCCATGATCGAAGCGAAAGAAGCGATCGCCAAGGTAGCAAGCTGACCAACATCCATTTGCGGGAAGCGGCGCCCCTGCATCAACCGAAAGAGCCCGTAAGCGACCCAAGGTGCCACAACACCCATATTGAGAAAGTTCGCACCTAGGGTGGCATACGAGCCATCTCCAAGGACGCCGGTTTGCAGTATCAGAATCGTGGCCATCGATAACATTGCCGCAAAGGGACCAAATAAGATTGCCAAAAGCGAAGCGCCTACCAAGTGGATGGAGAAACCAAAACCTATTGGACAATTGACCATCTGTGCCAAAAAGACTAGGCAACTCAACGCAAGCAGTGAAGGTATTTGCTTCACTGAAAGTTGATGGCGCAGGCCATAAAAGGCCGAACCCAATGCGATAACGGCTGCGCCGCTCGTTAATAAAGTGGTTGATGAATCAAGGCTTCCTTGAATTAAATGCATATTACACCGA
Source organism: Opitutaceae bacterium (assembly GCA_009886465.1). Lineage (GTDB taxonomy): Bacteria > Verrucomicrobiota > Verrucomicrobiia > Opitutales > Coraliomargaritaceae > Thalassobacterium. The sequence goes on along the minus strand of QXZH01000033.1, from coordinate 10,265 downwards.
GGTTTTTAATTAAAATAAGTCTGCGCGCGATGCAGCGCTTGAGGGAAATTTAGTTTCGACTTAGAAATAAGCAGGTTTCGAACCAAAAAAATAGTTTTTCGAAGGCTGATCCCATCAAGCGCCAAAATTTTAATACCTAGTCCGCCTTCACGCAGTAAGCTGGCGCCTATCAGAGCATCTGGCGTCTCTAAATTATGAATTACTTGAATGAGATCGCTTAAAGGCTCAGGACTCAAAAAGTAGAAACTAGCGTAGCTGCCGCACGGATACAAAGTTCGCCAATCGGCAACATCGCCATGCTTAGGCTGACAACAAAAATTTTCGTAAGCGAGTAAAGAGCCTTCACGATAAATCCTCAACTGCGAGCGCCACTGTGAAAATTCAAAGGCCTCGCCAAAGGCAGTCCGCCCGGGGGATACAAGCTCGCAGAGTAGCACGGTCGCATCCGCAGCGACATCAAGACGTGTGAACTGGCGAATCGAAGCATCCTTCTGCAAGATTAAGGGCGCTGGCCACACATCGAGCACCGCTCCAGATTCGACCGTGTAGTGCTGCCGCACCGTTGCGCATCCGGCATGCATCGTATGCACCCGGCAAGCTGCCGGGCTGATTAACGCGGCATTCGCTCCTACCGCAACTGTCGCTTCGACCTCCAATAAATCATTGTCCAATAAACCTGCGGTGGGACTCATCAGGATACTGATCTCCCAACCATCCTCGTGATAGGCTTTGCCGAGGTGTAAGGGTGGCCTCACCCACTGCTCCGTCAAACGCGTCCCGACCAAAGGCGCATGGGTATAGAGTAAACGCGCTCCCCCTAAAACACCAATACGATCCGAAAGAGAATCTGTAGATGAAACATACATCAGATCATTAAGTCTTAATCGAAAAGAAACATTCTTCTTCGAGCCAAGTAAGGATCTCATCCAAGCCCTTGTAGCTCTTCAGATCACAAAAAACAAAAGGCCGCCCCTCGCGCTGCTTCTTCGAGTCGCGTGCCATCACATCAAGATCGGCTCCAACATAGGGTGCCAACTCGGTCTTATTGATAAGCATGAGATCGGAATATTGAATCGCGGGACCGCCTTTGCGCGGGATTTTATCGCCCTCAGCCACATCGATCACATAAATGAAAGCATCTACCAAATCAGGCGAGAACGTCGCCGACAGGTTGTCTCCGCCACTTTCCATCATGACCACTTGGGTGTCGGGGTGTAGCGTGATCAAATTTTCTATCGCGACTTCATTCATACTTGTATCATCGCGAATCGCAGTATGCGGGCAGCCTCCAGTCTCCACACCGAGGATCCGGCTTGCTTCCAGCGGGCTGTTCTTAACTAAAAACTGCTCGTCTTCTTTCGTGTAAATATCGTTGGTGATTGCGACTAGCGAGTAGCGCTGATGCAGCTTCTCAATAAGCCGAAGGAGGAGCATGGTTTTTCCGGAGCCGACGGGGCCTCCGATACCAATGCGAACAGGACGTGAGAGATTTGATTCTGTCATAATAGAATTAGGAGATGAAGAGTCTGGAAAAGGCTGTGGCATGACGCGCTGAGGAAATATCAAAAGCAGGAGCAAACCACCCAGCCGATTCCCTTTGCACTGACTTCGAAGCTGCGACCCATCCATCAAGTCGCTCCAGACCGTCCGCTAAAGCTAGTTGCGCGGATTCAGGGCTGATTCTGAGAAGTTTGATTGATGCGGAAACATAATTGGCGAGGCTCTGGTAGCCATAGGTCATTAATCCCGCCTCATCCGGCACCTTTAAGAGTTCAAATTGCAAAGCCGCGACGACTAGATGGTGTCCACGTGCCTTACCCGAAGCAAAGGCGCCCGCATAGGTCTCAATCTCTGGCGAGCTCTTCCATAATTTTTTCAAAAGTCGCAAGCGTCCACGCCCTTGAGAAATGCTAGCTTCGCGAATTTCGCTCGCCCACTTCCAAGCGTCAATCTCTGTATCCAATTCCAAAACTGCAGACCAATCTTCTGCAACGATGGCATCACGCACAAAACGCAGGTAGGGTAACTCGAGACGTGCCAAGGCGGGACCAGCATGTCGCTGAAAGAACTTTACTAAATCATCGCCACTAGTGTAGCCGCATGTCGCCGCCCATTGCTCCAGTCCCATCGAGTGGGCATATGCTCCCGTTGGAAACAAAGGATCCGAAACTTGCAAAAGCGCGGGCACCCATGCGGCAGACTGATCTGACTTGTTCATCACTTAGTGCGAATGGCTATGGCTATGTGAATGGTCGTGATCGTGCGAATGTCCCCCTTGCTTGCTCGGCTGGAAGATTCGCTGCACGCGATGGTAGTGTATATGCTCTCGATCCAACATTTGCTCGACCGCCAAGTCATCTTGAACGAGCAGCCCCTCTTCACCGAAAGCAGCCTTGAAGTGCAGGTTGCCAATCATCCAGCCAATCCACGCGGCCTCCTTGGCTTCTCTCAGCGCTATCAGAAAACAATCTTCAGGGTTTTGTTCGATCACATAGGCATTTGTATCTGTCGTGTAGACGCAATCGCCATGTGCGAGTGCATCACTCACATCAAAACCAAAGTCGGTGCTATCAGTAGCCGAACCACGCCAGCGGCGTCGGGCAAGCTTATGGCGATCCACTGGAATCGGAATAGACTTCAGATTTTCAGGAGTTTGAGAGAGTGTTTGGGTAATGAGGTGCATTTTTTGTAATAGCGACGATCCCGTCGCTTTTGTGCAGAATATTTAAAGCGAAAAATGGTCGTAGCTACATATTACTAAAACAGAAAATACCGTTGCGCCATAGGTAACAGGTCGGCGGGTTCGCAAGTCAGGACTTCGCCGTCAGCGGTCACAGTATACGTTTCAGGGTCAATCTCGATATCGGGGAGATAATCATTCAATACCATATCATGCTTCGAGATGTTACGTGTATTCGAAACCGGGCGAATCAGCTTCTTCAATTCCAGTTTTTCCACCACGCTCGCATCAATGGCCGCCTGACTAAGAAAAGTAATCGAGGTGCTGGAAACTGCTTTACCGAAAGCCGCAAACTGAGGGCGGTAATACATAGGCTGCGGTGTCGGGATGGATGCATTAGGATCTCCCATATTAGCCGTGGCAATAAGCCCACCTTTGAGCACTAGTTCTGGCTTAACCCCGAAGAAAGCGGGCTTAAACAAAACGATATCGGCGAGCTTACCCACCTCTAAACTACCCACATCAGCTGCACAACCACAGGCGATAGCTGGATTGATGGTATACTTTGCGATGTAGCGCAGAGCGCGAAAGTTATCCGCCGCTGGATGCCCCTCCGACTCCAGCTTACCGAATTGCTTCTTCATTTTATCGGCTGTTTGCCAGGTGCGAATAATAACTTCACCCACACGCCCCATGGCCTGACTGTCACTGGACATGATCGATATTGCGCCACGGTCGTGCAAAATATCTTCGGCCGCAATCGTCTGCGGACGGATGCGGGATTCGGCAAAGGCAACATCTTCGGGAATCCTTGAATCCAAGTGATGGCAAACCATCAGCATGTCGAGGTGCTCATCAATGGTGTTGACGGTGTAGGGCCGTGTCGGATTGGTCGAAGACGGTAAAACATTAGGTAGCCCACAGACCTTTAAAATATCAGGTGCGTGCCCACCACCCGCTCCTTCGGAATGGAAGGTATGGATGACGCGGTCTTTGAATGCCCCAATCGTTGTTTCGACAAAGCCGGACTCATTCAAGGTGTCGGTGTGAATGGCAACTTGCACATCCATCTCGTCGGCCACAGTCAAAGAGTGATCGATCGCACTCGGTGTGGTGCCCCAATCTTCGTGCAACTTTAGACCCATCGCACCAGCCTCCACTTGCTCACGCAAAGCTTCGTGGTTGGAAGCATTGCCCTTCCCCATAAAGCCAAGGTTCATGGGAAAAGCTTCAGCGGACTCCAGCATCTTGTGTATATTCCAAGCGCCAGGCGTGCAAGTCGTGGCGTTGGTGCCAGTAGCTGGCCCCGTGCCTCCGCCCATCATTGTAGTCACGCCGCTCGTCAGCGCCTCATTGATTTGCTGCGGGCAAATAAAATGGATGTGCGAATCGAATCCGCCGGCGGTCACAATATGACCCTCCGCTGCGATCACTTCAGTGCCCGCGCCAATCACCATGCCTTCAGTCACACCGGACTGAATGAGTGGATTACCCGCATGACCAATCCCCGCGATTCTGCCACCCTTCACTCCGATGTCTGCTTTGATGATTCCTAGAATTGGATCGATGATCATCGCATTGGTTAGTACTAAGTCGAGACACTCAGCATCCAACGCAAGTGGCGATTGACCCATCCCATCGCGAATCACTTTCCCGCCACCAAACTTGACCTCGTTACCATAACCACCTGCCTCGGCAATCAGATCTTTCTCTACTTCAATGAAGAGCTCGGTATCTGCGAGGCGGACTTGGTCACCTACGGTCGGACCGAACATCTCGGCATATTGGCGGCGGGTAAATTCGAGGCTCATGATGTGTAATGAATTATAGTTGGTCGCTAATCGAGCAGGGCATCGACTTTGTTATTTAGGCCAAAGACCTTTCGCTCGCCGGCAAGGGCTACCAGCTCAACTTCACGAATATCGCCCGGCTCAAAGCGAACTGCGGTGCCCGCGGCAATGTTTAGGCGAAAGCCTTTGGCCGCAACACGATCGAATTCGAGCGATACATTCACTTCGTAAAAATGAAAGTGACTACCTATTTGCACGGGGCGGTCACCCGTGTTGGCAACTTTAACGGAAGTAGTTTTCAAACCGAGATTGCCAGAAATCAAGGCTTCGGGATCAGAGTATTTGTATTCGCCAGGAATCATCGGATCGGGTTATGGACAGTGACCAATTTGGTGCCATCCAGAAAAGTGCCTTCGACCTGCACTTCATGGATCATTTCAGGCACACCTTCCATGACGTCATCACGCTTGAGAATGCCAGTGCCGTAGCTCATTAAGTCAGCGACGGTTTTCCCATCACGTATACCTTCCAGTATCTCGTAGGTGATCACGGCAACAGACTCAGGATAATTTAGTTTCAACCCGCGACCTTGACGACGTCGCGCCAAGTCAGCCGCTACGACGATCATGAGCTTGTCTTGTTCTCTAGGTGTAAGGTGCATAGATTTGGGAAATAATTAAACAGTCAAGTGCTGGCCGATCACTTCCGAAGTGAGCTCTTCGGACTCACCGGTAAGAACCACACTTCCGCGATCGAGGATATAAAATTCATCACTAGCAGATTTAGCAAAATCAAGGTATTGTTCGACTAAAATAATGCTCAAGTTCCCCTGTTTTTTAAGCAGGTGGATGGCATCCTCAATCTGGTCGATGATCGAGGGCTGAATCCCTTCGGTCGGCTCATCGAGAATGAGTAGTTTTGGATTCGTCAAAATGGCACGACCGATGGCAAGCTGCTGCTGCTGCCCGCCTGAGAGCACGCCACCCTTACGGGTAAGCATGTCCTTCACCACTGGAAAGAGCTCATACACCTCCTCTAAACGCTCGCGCCCTGCTTCACCGGAAATACTCATACTCACCTCAAGGTTTTCTTGCACAGTGAGATTTGGGAAAATATCCCGCCCTTGTGGCACATACCCAAGGCCGAGTCGCGCCCGTTGATCGGAACGCAAAGAAGCAATCGACTTACCTTCGAAAGTAATTTCGCCCTCCGTCTTAGGCATTAAGCCCATGATACTGCGAAGTAGTGAGGTCTTCCCCACTCCATTGCGCCCAAGCAGCGCGACGACTGAGTTTGGTCTCACCGCCATATCGATGCCACGCAAGATAATCGATTCATCATAACTTGCCTTCAAGGCTTTAACCCTAAGAAGAGGCGTAGTGGCGGAAGTTTCAGCTTCAGAAATCATAAAATGGTCTAGTTATTTATTTGTATCCTTCTTGCCCTGACGACCGAGATATACTTCGACCACCGCTGGGTCCGATTGAACGCGATCGAAAGTGCCTTCCTTGAGCACGTGTCCTTGGTGCAGCACCGTCACCTTGCGAGCAATCTGGCGTATAAATTCCATGTCGTGTTCAATCACGATCAAGCTGTGTTTCTTTTCCAAACCAAGTAGTAGCTCACCCGTGCGCTCAGTCTCCTCGTCACTCATCCCAGCAGCGGGTTCATCGATCAAAAGGATGCGCGGGCCTTGCGCTAAAAGCATTCCGATCTCGAGCCATTGCTTTTGTCCGTGCGAGAGCATACCAGCCAGATCATGGACGCGACTCTCCAAGCGAATCGTTTTCAAAACTTCCATGATACACTCACGATCTTCAGCCGTCTCTTTATAGAAGAACGTCTTTAAAACGCCCCGCGCCCGATTCAACGAAAGCACTAAATTATCGTAAACAGTGTGGGACTTATAGACACTAGGCGTCTGAAACTTACGACCGATCCCAAGCCGGTTGATTTCAAATTCCTTTAACTTCACAAGATTAACATCATGCCCGTCATTCGCGTGCAGAGTCACACTCCCGCTGTCTGGGCGTGTGCACCCTGTAATAATATCCATGAATGTGCTCTTACCGGCCCCGTTAGGACCGATGACAGTACGGAGCTCCCCCTCTTCAAGGTAAAAGTTTAAATCGTCAATAGCCTTAAAGCCGTCAAAAGCCTTATTCACTCCAGACACCGAGAGAATGAGCGGCGTATCGCGATATAGTGGGCCGTGGTGAAGATTATCCGACATCGTATTAAGCCTCCTTAATTTGAAGTGACCGTTTCTGGGCGATCTTGTTCTTCACTTGTTTATAAACACCCACAATACCATCCGGCATAAAGAGCACCACTAGAACGAACATAGAACCCATGATTATAAGCCAGTAATCTGGAAACGCTTGTGTGGTGTAACTCTTAAACATATTCACGAGAATAGCTCCAATCACTGGACCCCATTTGGTGCCACGGCCACCGACCGCAACCCAGACCACCACTTCGAGTGACTTGGCCGCCTCCATCAAGCTCGGATTAATTCCCCCAACTTGAGGCACGTAAAGCGCACCAGCCGCGCCCGCAATCATCGCGGATAGGATGAAAATAACTAATTTAAAACTGGTCGTTGAATAGCCCGAAAACAATACACGATTTTCTGAATCTCGGATCGCTTGCTGCACCTTACCGAGCTTGGAAGCAAGCAGTCCCGAAGTGATCAAATAAGTAGTCAGAAGTAGCAAAGCCGAGGCGATATAAAGACCGCGTGTCGTACCGGAATCATTGAGACTGTATCCTAATATATCCTTAAAATCAGTGAACCCATTGTTTCCCCCAAAGGTGAAATCATTACGGAAGAACAATAGGCAGACCGCATAAGTCAAAGCCTGCGTGAGGATTGAAAAGTAAACGCCCTTGATTCGTGACCGAAAGGCAAGAAAGCCAAAAATCAGAGCCACTAATCCCGGCACCCAAAGCACCGCACCAGCAGCAAACCAAAAGTTATTAAACGGCACCCAGTGAAATGGTAGTTCTTGATAACCGAGAAAAACCATAAAGTCGGGTAGATCGCTCTGATAAGCCCCCCGATCGCCAATCATCAGCATGAGATACATACCCATCGCATAGCCACCGAGCGCGAAGAAAAGGCTCTGGCAAAGGCAGAGCAAGCCAGTGTAACCCCAAAGTAAATTCAAGCTCATCGCCAAGATTGCGTAAGTTAAATATTTACCCCAAAGAGACACCTGGAAGGAACTGACTGCAAACAAGCCCCCATCAGGACCCCATGCATTCAAACCCGGTATGAGCATTAGCAGACAGGCAACTAATCCAAAGATTCCGATCTCTTTTTTATTTTCAGCAGTGAGCATATCTAAGAGTAAAAAGATTAGTCTTCCAAGCTACGTGAGCGGGTCGGGAAGAGCCCGCCGGGGCGCCACTGCAAGAAGAGAATAATGACAAAGAAGACTGTGATCTTACCCATGACTGGTCCGAGTGAAGGTTGTAGCAATTGGTCAACCAAGCCGATACCCATCGCAGATATCCCAGCTCCAAGTAAATTACCTACACTACCGATCACAACCACCATGAAACTATCGACAATATACTGCTGACCCATTAATGGGCCGACATTACCGATTTGCGAAAGCACCGAACCCCCTAAGCCGGCTAAGCCGCATCCGAGAGCAAAGGTCATTGAGTTCACTCGAGCAACGGGTATCCCTAAACTACTCGCCATGCCACGATTCTGCATGACCGCTCGAATGTGTAGCCCTAAGTTTGTCTTACGTAAAAGCAACCAAGTCAAAATCACCACAAGTAGCGCAATGAACATTATAAATAGGCGAGTGTAACTCATACTAAATCCGCCTAAGCTGAGATTACCCATCAACCAAGTTGGATTATTAACCTGCACATTGGCAGCACCAAAAATCAAACGGAAGCCTTGCTGCATGACCATTGAGATTCCCCAAGTGCAAAGGAGAGATTCCAGGGGGCGGCGATATAAGAAGCGGATAACTGTCTTTTCTAGGAGTAAGCCGATTCCCGCGGCAGCGAGAAAACTCAAAGGTAGAGAAATTACAAAATACCACCCAAAGGCTTCGCTACTGAGACCCCAAGTATCGATAAATAAAGTCTGCACCATATAAGTCGTGTAGCCGCCGATTGCCACAAACTCCCCATGAGCCATATTGATAATTCCCATCAACCCGAAAGTGATGGCCAATCCAAACGAGACAATGAGCAGCACGGAGCCCGTACTAAAGCCTCGGAAGAAACTTCCGAGAAACTCCATAATCTTAAGGTGCTCTTCAATGACCAATAGCGCGTTGGCCGATGCCTCCGCCAATGGCTCTGTCTCCCGAGAGGCTTCTTGCTCATCCAACAGGACTTCGTCGATAAAGCCTCGCGCCGCAATCGACTTCATGGCAGCCAGATCTTTAACCGCAGTCAGCTTTTGATCCGCATTCCCATTTTTTAAAAGACTGATGGCTAGTGCTTCTTCTACTGCCTCTTTGACCTCACTAGAGGTCTCCAAGATTAGTCGCGCTTCCAAAGCAGGTACGAACTCGGGTTTTTGGCTACGCCCCATCTTAATCGCAGAGTCGATTCGCACCGAAGCATCCTTAGCCTTCAAGCCCAAGGTATCGATAATGCCCTTCATTAATTTACGGACCGACCTCTTGGCGCGCTCTTTCTTAACATTAGCTACATCCCCTTCCGACAACGAAACAAGATCTCCGCTGGCAACCGAAACCCACTCTTGCTGAGCTGTAAATTCCAACAATTGCAGGTCTGTATTTGATTTCAGCGTATATACCCCACCAGTGCGCCATGCTTGATATATCTCCGCAATCACTGGATCACCATAGTTTTCAATTTCCTCAATGAGCGCAGTTTGCTCATCGCCACTCGCCATAATCAATTCCGACATGACTAAACGTGCGCTTCGCTCCTCTGCAGCGAGCATTCCGAGTAATGAAAAGATACAGAATGAATATCCGACTACATGCTTAAATATACTTCGCATCGGGAACCTTAATAAATATATCATAATCAGACGTGTTTAACAGTTTCCTCGCGCAAATTTTTATTCCTGCAATAAACAGCTAAGGGCTTGTGGGAAATACATCCCACAAGCCCCGCCAAACAAAACTACATTGAAAGTAAGATAGCTTACTTACTCAAATGTACCCTTTAACCATGGCTCACCGTATACGTCAGGCATGGTTTCCAGAATCTCGAACTGACCATCTTCCAAGGTTTCTCCGATATAAACGGTCTTGGTTACGTGGTGGTTCGCTTGGCTGGTGACTGTACCACCGGGGCCATCAAAAGAAATACCCTCTTCAAGTGCTTTAATCACGGCAGCAGGCTCAAAAGTGCCCGCTTTTTCGACCGCAGCCTTCCAGAGGTAAACTCCGTTATAGGAAAGCACCATAGGTGAACAAGTCACACGGCCTTCTTTTTGAACAGCGTCTGGGGCCTTAGTGACTAGCCACTCTTGAAAGTCGGCCTTGAACTTTTCATTCGCCTCAGACTCGATGGACATAAAGTATGTCCAGCAACCAAGGTGGCCGACCAAGTCTTTCGTAGGTAGGCCGCGAAATTCATCCTCAGAAAGAGAGAAGGAAACGATTGGGCAATCATCCGAAGTGATTCCGGAAGCGGCGATTTCCTTGAAGAAAGGTACGTTAGCATCACCATTAATTGTGTTGATCACACATGCCTCACCCGAAGCAGCGAAGTCTTTGATCTCAGCAACAATTTGCTGAAAGTCAGTGTGACCGAATGGAGTGTAATTACCTGCAGATACAGCA
>QXZH01000032.1 GCA_009886465.1 Opitutaceae bacterium | reverse complement strand
CTTCGAAAACGCCAGCGTAGTGGGCGCAGGCACCTTGGTATTCCCGTTAATTGCGTGGTCAGGGAAACTCTGGTCATCCGCAAGGAAGAAGACGATATTTGGACGTGTGCCACGAAGGTCGTCTTCAGCGGATAGCGCGCTTTGGTTCAGAATGCATCCGAGCCCGGAGGTAAGAAGAGCGGTTTTTTTTAAAAAAAACATACAAGCAAGTTAGCTCAATACGCCCGCCACCGCAATGCGCATTTTTGAATTTGGAACTGTGGTTTTTGGCAGGTTCTCAGTGATGCCGAAAATGGAATACAGTTCAGACGGATGAAAGATGGCGCTAATAGTGGCGGCGTATAGGATGCTCGGCTAGTCTTCCTGCAGTGGCGCTAAGATAAATTATTCTTCGCCCGACCTATATTCACGCATGTATTTCTCGTAGTTTTCCGCCTCTAATTCTTGATCAGAACGATTAACCACTGCGACCGGCCGAGCGATCGGGAAGATTCGGTGTCGAATCTTAGCTGGCTGACTAGGGTCGTTATGAACTAAGATTAAGCGTCGCCCATTTTTGGTAAAGGCGATGCGCTTCATCTCAATTACTTCAGGCTGCCCGCCGGCATTTGTGGCAAGAGCGAAGTTAATCGCTGCTCTACGCTTCTCAATTTCAATTGAGAAATTCCTGCTTTTTGAAGGAGCCACACCCCCAGCATCTTTGCCGAGTCGCACCAGAAGGGGTTGTTTTGAGAAATTGAGCAATTGGGCAGTATTGAGCGGAAAGGCCTCTACACTCGTATCAAATACCCTAGCGCCTAAACTGCCGTCTGGCCTCGCAATGACAAATAGAAGCTTCTGCCCAGAAGACCCGAGGGCAACGTTTAGGACAGGCTTATAAATAATTTCACCCTCTTCGTCGGTTCCATTTTCGTTATAAAAATACAAAACAGGGGCACCCTTATGACTGAAGTAGCTACTGATTCCTCCGGAACGCACGCTCAAGTGGATCGGTTCTTGATCAGCAAAAAACTTAACATTAAGCGGCTTTTCCTCTCGCATGCCTCCTGAGTCAACGAGACTCAAGTAGACTATGTTGAAATAATATTCTCTTGCTGCTTCCTGCGCACCTTGGCCCCGCGCAATCGCAGATGCCCCGAGAAGAATCAAAAAAGGAAAGGCATACGCACATAATAAGCGCAGACCCTGTAAGGAGCGAGGGCGGTTATGTTTAAATCTCATCTGCGGCCACCCAGCGTTGCGACTTAATTTCGTAACTACGCCCGAATTTTTCATTCATATCTGTTAGCTGCATAGGAATTTCATAATCATTCACATAATCGGGATCACTTGGGTCGACGTAAGACGGCGTGCGCTGCACGACCATTTCATAATAAGCGCGGCTCCCCTCGTTGGATCCGAATTGCTCTTGCGAACTTCCGTAACTACGAATGGTGAATGTGTCGCTACGCGCCTGAATAAAAGCGCCGATCTTAGCCAGAAGGTCCGACTGCATGAAAGCACCTGGCATCCCATCTGCTTTTGGACGATCAATTGTAGGAGTATCACCTGAGTCATAGTAAAGCGGATACTCTGCCGATTCTGCCCAGAGTCCGGTATTTTCTGACTCAAGCCCATTCAGATTAGCCTCATCGATGGCAGCCTGTAAGGCACCGCGAAGTGCAAATGCCTGGTTGTTACTAGTCGGCGAACGATTAATAAATTCGGATAAAGATAAGAAGGGATATTTATCGCCATTCTGGTCTGGCGTTGCGCTCCGCAGGCGTATCTCGTCGACGATCTTCGAAGCTAAGCTAGCAATCTGAGCGTCCGACAAGTTACGATAACCAGCTACTAGCTCGTCTTTACTCGAGAGCTGAGGCACCGATTCCGGGGTGGTTGCAGGCATTCCGGCCATAGGCTCATTGAAACGAGCAAAATTATGGCGTAGTGTAGTATCTAAACTGTAACCTAATGTTTCGATATCACGCATGGCCCCAAGGACCGCCTCCCAGGCTGCAACCGAAGTGGAATTTATATTAAATGCCCCATCTAGCAGTAAGTTTGCAGCGGCACGATTCTCCGTAGTTAGATCTGAACTACTAGTGAATGGGCTTGAGGGGCTAAGGCGGCTATTCGGAAGCGTGAAAGGAACATTTAAATTTGTGCTATCCGTGATTCCACTGAAGAAATATCCGTCCCATAAAGCATCATTTAGCTTGTAAGAATAATCATAATGAGCGGCTGGCAAACTAACCCACGGCTGTCGAACTGAAGAAAACCACTCCTCCGTACTGGCTAAGGGCAAAAAAGGACTAGCCAATGAATTACCAATCGCGTAGGAGGGGGTGGCGTAGGTTTGGAGCGTGTGCGAGTTCCATTTATTACCGTTTCCAGGGATGACATTGCCAATTGCAGGCGAGGTGCCATCCGAAAAAACATCAAAATTCATCAAATTCGCATGCGCAAGCTGTCCGATACTAAGCGGGATATTATCGGGCCACTCAAATAGAACCATGCGCTCGCTACCTTCATTCGGAGTGTTAGAAAAACCAACACGCGCCTGCGACTCATCCGGATCAGGAAGTTGCGAATACTCGCTGTAATCGCCTGTTCCAGCCGCGATGTGTTCATCATAATACAATTTTTCATCGGCATTTACCCATGGCTTTATGTGCCCTTGGCTGTAGACGTTTGACTGGCGCATGGGCGCATTGACCTTATCCCAAGTAATGTTTGGCTCTTTGTGAATAACAGGTGCCGTTGGGTTCATATTTAAAAAAAGATGAATCTCCGACTCGCTTCCAGTATTGGCCCATGTCCTAATAGGTACATTAGGAAATCTCATCGCTCCAACAGCGCCCCAAGGATTGCGGCCCGTTAATGCATCTCCACATAATTCATTGCCAAAAAACAAGTCCGTTGAACCTAACTTGAAAACCGACTGGCTATCCCCTGGGGGTCCCACGAAATCAGAAAGATAAGACGAGGACACAGGATAGGTCACATCATCTTCTTCTGGGTCGGGTGGAATGCCATCAAGTGGATCCAGGTAATTTTGATTCGGCAAACTACCATATTTAATGTGCATGTCATAATTGCCTGTTCCTGAAAGCTCATTACCCATCAGGCGGTTTGCCAAAATCACCCTCGGTTGTTGCCAGCCATTGTCGAATACCCCGGTTCCATGAATATCGATGGTTTTGAACCGGTTTCCTGGGATAAACTGGTTACCCGTCCCGGTATCAGCAGAACTGTAGAGCATGACCAGTTGCCTCCAAAGACTTCCGTTACCACCACTTAAATTTAAACTTAGGAGGCTCTTTGACCACTTGGAATAGTTTGTCCAGCGTTGAGCTGGAGATTGACCATTTGTGTTATCCCAAAACTTTATAGAAGGATCTGAGTTGTTCGCTATAGGCTCGGTGAAAAACCCATTAACGTAAGGCGCACTTGCGCGTGCTACAAGCAGGTTGTCGGTGGGAGTAGAAGCATTGTAAAAGGCATTCGTTGGCGGGGAGAAATTCACTGCCTCCCCTGCCTTTAAAATACCACCTGGAAGACTTTGCCCGTCGATGACGAATTTAACTGTCCATCTCCTCACTCCTTCAGTGCCATTCCATTTAGATGTTTTGATACCAGTAGCAGCTATGACAGTGGTGGATCCTGGCTCCTTGACGATATCGATTTTTGGCAACTCAAATTCAAGACCTAAGTCCCCTAGAATCATGTCGCGGTCATATGGATTCCATAAAGTAATAAGCGGGAACATCCCTAAGCTATAACGATAGCCTCTAGCGCAATACCAATCGCTTTCTGTGTTTGTCCAGTCCGCCGCATCTGTTCCTGGTAATGAATTGGGGGTAATGTCTGTATCATCGCACCAATTAAATGAGGGGTTCACGACTCCTGCTTGCGTTACTCGTTCCTCGCGCGCTGGGTTTCGCTCGGCGAAGCCTTGGACGAAAAAATTAGCTCGGGTAATCACCGGGGTAAAGCCCACCTGCTCATTCGTCGGCATGCGTAGTGGAATTGGCTCATCACTAGCCTCATTACTAGCCTCATTAGAATTGTCGTATGCTAATTTATAATAGTCGCTCAACTGCTCCCATTTGGGCCCCCCAGGATTCATCTGCCCTGGGCCTGAAGGTCCATTTGCCGGTGGAAACATGGGGGAATTAGCTCCGCCACTAGACATATCACTCGGTAAACTCAGCAGCGCAGTCGAAAGATCGCGCTTTAGCCCACCGTCTTTGGTATTTGCGAGGACACCGCTCGAATGGACTGTAAAGTCATGGAAAAATTCGCGGGAAACGTTGCTCAAATCTACACCTCCTAAATCATCCTCTAAAAACATAGGAATATTCTTTAAGCTGCCGATCTTGCCAGGGTATTGGGTTTCATCTTTCCACCGAGAATTGGTGCCAGTCAGTAACTGTACGCCATCTGAATTAGTGACCACTGTAGGATCAGCCACTTGAGCCATCGCGGTCCTGTAATATTCCGCCTCTGGGTCTGCACTGTCTAGATACGGGTCAGCCAAGTTTACACGTGCCTTTACCCCTTCGTCACTGACCCAATAAGCGTAATGACCTTCTAAAACGTTATTCTCCCCAAGGATCTCAACCTTCGGCGCTTTGACTGTGTCATCCTGATTAATGCCACTTTTATCGGTCACACTGCCACCGATTTTGGCTAGGTCAATTGTCTCAACTGTTGCGGGTAACGTGGTGCTAGGGTCAAGTGCTGTGGCACTCGGGTCATTTCCACTCACCAGCCATCTTGCTTGGCGACTATCCAATCCGTCTTCTTGATCAAAAGAATCATTAGTAATTTCTTTAGAAGACCACACGCCCGTCCAGCGTTGCTGCCCAGCGGGACCACTCTGCCCGGGCGCTAAGAGAATGTCTGAACGCGCCGTCACACGCTGATCCGGCCCCGTGTAGCGCTGTAGGTCTCCCAGCGCAACCATTGCCCCGAGTTGCGCATTCATGCGCGCCTCAATCTGAGCAAGCTGGATATTTGAACTTTGGGTTTCGACTCGGACCAGCGTTGTGATGCTCAGAATCAGAAGGAGTACA
>QXZH01000031.1 GCA_009886465.1 Opitutaceae bacterium | reverse complement strand
GGGCACAACGTAACACTGATCGAGCAATCGGAGTTGCGCTGCGAGAAGCTGGACGAGGAGCAGAATGCGCGCATTGTTAACGGCAACGGCAGTTCGGCACGGCAACTAGTCGACGTGGACGTGGCCTCGTGTGACGCCTTCCTTGCCATGACGAGTGACGACCGCACGAATGTGATTTCTTGCTCGCTCGCTAAAGGCCTCGGCGCGAAAAACACGATCGCGCGGATCCACGATGAAACCTACAGCGACAACTCAGTCATTAATTATCAACTTCACTTCGGCATCGATCTATTAGTCAATCCCGAAGCAATCTGTGCAGTAGAACTAGCCAAAGAAATTCGTAGTGCTGGCCGCGTCGCGGTAGAGAATTTCGCCCGCGGTCAGATTGAAGTCCAGCAGCATCAAGTCGCAGCCAAATCGCGCTTTATAGGAAAGAAACTACAAGATTTAAAACTCGACCCTCGTGTACGCATCGGCTTTGTCCACCGCGATGGTAACTCTGCAGTGGCCAGTGCCGAAACAGTGTTGGAAGAAAATGACTTAGTCACTCTCTTCGGGCACCCCGAAGAACTTTTTTCCCTCCGTGAGCGCTTTGATCCCAAGCAAAAAATTAACGAGTCCCGCGTTGTCCTCTTTGGTGGGAGCGAGACCGCAATCAGCCTAATTCGTCTATTATCGAATCCGCGTTTTAAAGTGCGTGTCATCGAAAAAGACAAAGCTAAGTGCCGCGAACTGTCGGAGCGTTTTCCCGACGTTACTGTGATTCACGGAGACGCCACATCGCTGCGCCTATTAGAAGAAGAGCAGATCGGAAGCGCCGACTATTTCGTGGCCTGCACAAAAGACGATGAGGATAATATTTTAACCTGCTTGCAAGCCGCCAAGCTAGGAGCTAACCAAGTTCAACTCGTGATTAATAAGGGCGACTACGATCAGCTCCTTGGCATCTTGAAGACGGTGCTAGGTATTGAGGTAGTGGTCTCGCCTCGACAAGCCACAGCTAAATTCATGCTCCGCAACCTATCTGCGGATTCCAGCTCAACGCTTGCCGAATTACCCGGAGGAAGTGGGAAAATCGTCGAAGTCCGCATCAAACATTCAAGCCCTTGTGTAGGCAAAAAAGTAAAAGATATTCATCTTCCTGCCGACGCACTGTTCGTAGCACTCCTCCATAAATTCAAGGCCATTGTGCCCAGTGCGGACGATGTAATACTTGCCGGTGACCGCGTAGTTTTGATCGTGAGTGAAGCAGAGCGTAAAACCGTGCTCGCGAGCCTAATCTAGCGATCGCGATCCGTAAAAATCTTTATTTGTAGAGAGCAGACTCCCGTGAATACCACGATCATCTATAGATTACTGAGCATGGTCATGCTCGCCCTAGCATGTGCCTTCGCTTTGTGCATTTGCACAGGTATCTATCTAGGGGAGTCAATCTATGGTTCATCGGTACGGGCATTCCTGATCACGAGTGCAATCACGGTCAGCCTAGCTGTAATATTCCACCTGCTCGGCCGCCGAGGTAAAACCAAACTCTTCAGGCGAGAGGCACTCTGTGCGATCGGCCTTTCTTGGGTGTTAGCAATCATTATTGGTGCCCTTCCCTACACCTTGGCAACAGACTGCGATCTAGCAGACTCCATCTTTGAGAGCGCGTCCGGCCTGACCACAACCGGCGCGACCGCATACGCTAATTTTGCCGAGTTCCCCAAGAGCCTACTTCTTTGGCGATCGCTTAGCCAATGGGTCGGCGGCTTAGGTGTCGTCGTCTTTTTCGTGGCGGTGCTTTCCTCCCTAGGAGCTGGAGCCAAAATCCTCTTTAGTAATGAATCATCCGGTACATCGACCGACTTCGACCATGGGCGGATTCAGAGCGGCGCGTTCTATTTGATGATTTTCTATCTTGGTATTTCCTTAGTCTGCATGTGTGCCTACAAGGTCGCTGGGATGGATTGGTTTCAGGCAGTCAACCATGCAATGACTACTGTTGCGACAGGAGGCTTCAGTACCGAAACGGACAGTATAAAGCATTTCCAGAACCCGGCGATCGAATGGGTTGCCATCATTTTTATGACGCTCAGTGCAACGACCTTCATTTATATGATTCGTCTGGTCCGCGGACAGACTCATATGATGCGGCAAAGTAGTGAGGTCTATTGGTTCTATGGTATCCTTGCGACCAGCATTGGCCTTCTAACGCTCTTTCTCGTCGAACTGACTGGGAGTATACCAGATCATGAATTAATTCGTAGCGCTACTTTCCAAGCGGTTTCTATTATGACTACCACCGGCTACACATCAGCCGACTTCAACCAATGGTTGCCGCCCGCTAAAATGCTGCTGATGATACTAATGTTTGTCGGAGGATGCTCTGGTTCAACCGCGGGAGGAGTTAAGGTCATACGTATCGTTATCGCCTTACGTGCCGCGGTGCGCAGTGTCGCGCTCTCCTTCCGCCCCAACATAACGATACCGATGCGAACGGGGGGCCAGTATTTGAGTGAACGCGCAATTCATAATGTGATACTATTTTTACTTCTGCTGGTTGCCCTTCAGATTTTTTCTATGCTTTTCGTTTCAACCCTAGAACCAGAGCTAGAATTTATTAGCGTCTTTTCGTGCGTACAGGCGACGCTTTTTAATATAGGTCCTGGCTTCGATGCAATTGGCCCATCGGAAAATTTTCATTTTCTGAGACCCACTACAAAAATCTATCTCAGCCTACTGATGGTACTCGGACGTCTCGAACTCTTCGCCGTTATGGTATTGTTCATACCTAGTGTGTGGCGCCGATTTTCTTAAGTAATTTACTGAAACGACGACTGCATACTAGATGCTTGAGGTATGCGCAATCCAGGCGATCGTGGCACCCCACCCGCCTTCCCCCTGACCTGCGAGTTTAAAGCGTAAGACCCGAGAATCTTTTCTCAGGAGCCCATGCACCGTCTCGCGTAAAGTTCCGATTCCTTTACCGTGGATGATCCGAATGCGCAAAATGTCTCTTTG
>QXZH01000030.1 GCA_009886465.1 Opitutaceae bacterium | reverse complement strand
AGACTAATTGCGCAGGTTTGATGATCGGTCGCGCCGCTTTAGGTTACCCGTGGATCTTTCGTGATATTAAGCACTATCTCAAATATGGCGAAGTGCCTGAACCACCAAGTATCGCCGAGCGCTGGGAGACTATTATCGAATATACGCGTAGAATTATGGCACGTCCTTTTCGTGAGAAAAAACACGGCGACCTCCGCTGGATGCGTCCAAAATTCATTGCTCTAACTAAGGGAATGGAGGGTTCGCGTAAAATCCGCGGTTCGCTCGGTCAGGTCAACCAGATCGAAGACCTTGAACGTGTCGCGCATGCACACATCGCACAATATGGGCTTGTCAGTTAATAGTTGTTTGCTGGAAGATGAGAGTTGAACACTTGTGCTATTTCTTAAGCGCTATTTCTTTCACTTAAGAACTATAAATATCCAAGCAATAACTTCTACAATGCACCGTATCCTCTTCCTCTGTATGGGCAATATTTGTCGTTCTCCTGCGGGCCATTGTGTCTTACAACATTTGGTCGATGAAGCGGGACTAAGCGATCAATTTGAAATTGAGTCAGCTGGAACAATTGGTTTCCACCATGGCGCCCCACCGGATAGACGTATGCAAGAGGTAATGCGTGAGCGAGGAATCCCCGTAATCGGCAGTTCGCAACAATTAGAGCGCGCGGATCTAGATCACTACGATCTGATCCTCGCGATGGATCAAGATAACCTCTCTGGTGCGCGCAGTCTGGATGACAAGGGGCAATATTCAGACAAGATTAAACTCTTCTGCGATTATTGCACTGATCACGACGAGACTGAAGTGCCCGATCCGTATTACGGTGGTGAGCGCGGTTTCGACCACGTCATGGACCTGATTGAAGACGGTTGTCGCCATTTACTCAAGGAACTCAGAGCAGGGTAGTCATTATGTGTTCAGAACATCGACGGCTTATATTCTAAAAAAGCTTCGTATGGGAGTTACAGCCTGACGGGTAAACCTTTGGATTTCAGATGTTCTTTGGCTTGTTTTATTGTAAAGGTGCCGAAGTGGAAAATCGAGGCGGCTAGCACGGCGCTAGTTTTACCATCGCTTATGGCCTTGGCTAGGTGATCAAGTGTGCCAGCGCCGCCGGAAGCGATGACAGGGACTTCGACGGCTTCACTGACAGCTCGGTTGAGTGCATTGTCGAAACCAGCCTTAGTGCCGTCGCAATCCATGCTGGTAAGGAGAATTTCTCCTGCCCCGAGGGAGACGACTTTTTTTGCCCATTCGACGGCGTCGAGTTCGGTTTCTTTTCGGCCGCCGTGTGTGTAAACTTTCCACTTGCCATCCTGTTCGGGCACGCGTTTGGCGTCGATCGCTACAACGATACACTGGTTTCCAAAGCGGGAAGCAGCCTCCTTGATCAGGTCGGGCTTGAGAATTGCGGCAGTGTTGAGGCTGACTTTGTCGGCTCCGGCGTTGAGCATGTCACGGATGTTTTCCACGCTTCGCAAACCGCCTCCGACTGTGAGTGGCATAAAACACTCCGAGGCGGTGCGTTCGACAACATCTATCATGGTATTGCGTTCGTCGCTGGAGGCGGTGATGTCTAGGAAGACGAGTTCATCAGCACCCTGTTGCTCGTAGGCCTTGGCTTGTTCGACGGGATCGCCCGCATCAATCAGGTTTACGAAGTTCACGCCTTTGACTACACGCCCTTCATGGACGTCGAGGCAAGGGATGATGCGGACGGATAACACTTTACTAAGAATTTAAAAATTAGAGATTGAGAAGAAGAAAAATGGTTTTGATTCCTTGATCTAATTTCCCTTCATTGAACCCTATTCATCCGCAAAGGTAATGTCGGGCTCGAAGGAGAGTGCCAGGCGATATTGCGTGCCCGGGCGCATGACGAGGGGTCGGTCGCGTTGAAGGATTTGCAGATAATGCATATTGCCGTAGTAAGTGCGGAACTTCGGATCCTCAGTGACGACATCGAGTTCTTTCCACTCGGCCTGGAAGTCATCTTTAGTCACTTCAGTGCGGTGGCCGCCTTCGCCGAGCGTGAAGGAGGTGGCTACGCGATAGCGGCTGTGAGGCGATGCAATGCCGAGGACGTAGCGCATCTTATCGAGTGTGACTTGTTGTTTTACACTAAAGCAGAACTCACAGCTAATCTTTCCTTTGAGGAATGACCAGACGACTTTGCAAGAGCCGAGACCATTCACAATTTCCTCGTCCTTGGTAATGAGCTCCGGTTGATCGTATTTGAAGTTAAGCGCGTTTCGCATGCCCATGCTAGTGGTGCAATTTTTGCCGTAGAAGGAGGGCACGATAACCTTGTCACCAAAGGTGAGCTCAGGTTGCATGATGGGTAGATACTGATCAACTGGCCAGTCGAATACTCCAGGGGAATGAGGAAAAGCGAGGTAGTCGGAAGTGCCTTTGCCTAACTTATTAGAGCCGACGAGTGGCAACTGAATGGCTAGTCCAGAATCAGGGTCTTGGTAAACGAAAAGGCCTTGTTCCTTGCGGTGTGACTTGTCGAAACTGACGTAACGGGCAATTTTGCGCGGAGCGACTGGAGCCGAGGGCGCGGCATTGCCACCGATTGACCGAGCGAGACGCGACCATTGGCAAAGGTAGCGCGCGGCATCAAAGTTGGCCATTCGCGTGGTATGGTAGGGGACAGTATTACGCTCCTCGTCTCGGATCACGAGATACCCGTGCTCCTGGTCGAGGTAAGTAACGAAGAAATTCATGAAGAGGCGACGCACTGTATCAGTATAGAGGTCACGTTGATCAGAGGGCACCCAGCCATCGCGAAGCGCTTGTAATACTAGGCTGATGCAATGCATCTGGCCATAGGCGCCGAGCGAACGACCGTAAGCCCAGCCGACACCATCCTGACGAGCCAGATCGGGGATTAATTTAAGGTATTTCTCTGAATAAGAACGCAGACTGGGAAGCTTACGCTCGCGCAGGTTTAAATTAGCATGGAGCTGGAGCGACTGGCGGATGAATACGAAACTGTGCACGCCGTAGATGTCGAATGCACCACCCAGGCGGGCTTCCTCGCCAGTGGCATCATCGATATAGCCAGTAGAAGACTTAGTGTCGATACGTTCAAGGAAGCGGTCGATGAGGCGGCCGGTTTCGTCTTTCTTGGATAGTCCAAGGCTGAAACGCGTGACAGCCTTAGCGATGTTGAAGGCTTGGTAGTGATTCTCGTAATCGCTGCGCTCTAAGAGGAGCTTATCGAGTTGCTCGCGGGTAGGATCCATTAGACGCTCCCAGACAGGGTTGCGATCT
>QXZH01000003.1 GCA_009886465.1 Opitutaceae bacterium | reverse complement strand
GGGTTACTCTAAACCGTATCCACCTAGAAGAAGACCCAGGTAAGTTGACTCACGAAGCTTTCGAAACCGTCATCGATTTCAACCGCGCAGGTGTGCCCCTGGCTGAGATTGTGACTGAACCTGATATGAGCTCGTCGACAGAAGCTGTCGCTTTCCTCAACTGCCTACGTAACATGATCGTTTATGCAGGAATTTCAGACTGCGACATGGAAAAGGGGCAGCTCCGTTGCGACGCCAACGTCTCCCTACGCCCAATCGGTACTGATAAACTTGGCACCCGCACCGAAATGAAGAATCTCAATTCAATTTCCAACGTCAAAGCCGCGATCGAATACGAGATTGAGCGCCAGACCGAGGTTTTAGAGAAGGGCGGTAGCATTACACAGGAAACCCGCCGTTGGGATGTTGAGAGCAGCAGCAGCTTTTCGCTCCGTAGTAAGGAAGAGGCTCACGACTATCGCTATTTCCCCGACCCTGATCTCATGCCCGTTCAGATGGATCGTTCCCGGATCAAAGAGCTTGAGGCCGAGCTGCCCGAGCGTCCCCTCGATAAGCAACGCCGTTACCAAGAGTCGTTCAAATTGCCATTCACCCTTACCAGCGTACTTTGTGTCAATCGCGAGTTATGCGAATTCTTTGAAGAAGCTTTACAGACGCATCAGGCACCCAAGCAGATAGCTAATTACATCAGCAACGATCTATTGCGGGAACTCTCTGCCGCTTCAGAGCACGGCGATAGTGCGCTCGACGTCGGGCAGTGCAAGCTGACTCCCTCCCACATCGCTACCCTCGCCAAGATCATCGACGAAGGCATCATCTCCAAGCAGATAGGTAAAGAAGTGTTCAGCGAGATGTTCGTCACTGGCGAGATGCCCGACGCTATCGTCGAGAAAAAAGGGCTCAAGCAAAGTAACGACACCGGCGAAATCGAAGCCCTCTGCCGAGAAGCAATTGCGGGGAACGCCAAAGCCGTGGGTCAATACAAAGAAGGTAATGCCAAAGCGCTGAATGCCTTGAAGGGACCGGTTATGAAAGCGACGAAGGGTCAGGCGAATCCAGCGATGCTGGATGGCTTGCTAAAGAAACTGATTGATGAAGGTTAGGACTCGCTTTTTTAATCAAATCGGTGACTCGATAAAAGTAACTCAAGTAATCTAGTTTTATCTCACAGGCTGTAAAGAACTGGCCGATATGCTACGGCTCCAGAGCTCTTTGCCTTCAACGCTCATGATACGGATGGTTAGCTTGCGTTCTTCTTCGGAACCGCCAAATTCGATCAGTGCGAAGTGGCGTTCAAAGGTGCTAGTGCCAGGTTGACGGAAGAAGTTCAGCTCCTCCTCGTTGTTGCCAGGGTTAGCGGTGAGTGGTCCGAGTGTGAGATCGTATAGATTGTAACTATTGGCGTGAACAAGGCGAGTGAGTTCGCCGTAACTCTTGCCGCCACTAATGAAAAATAGACCAGCGATATGCGCATCGCGCAACATTTGGAGTAGCTCGTTGTGCTCTCGTTCGGCATAACTGAGATTACTGCGTGAATTGGCTGGGTTCAGTATGGGCGCACCTCCGATGATGACTTTGAAGGTAGCCTCACTTTGGATCAGCGCCTGGCGTAGCCACTCAATTTGGTCTTTGCCTAAAATTTGAGGAGGGGACGAACTGACTGGTGTGTCGTTACGGTAACTACGTACATCTAGGACGAAGAAATCAACGTCCGCGTGACGAAATTGTGTGGCCACACCTTCGAGTTGACTGACGACCACTGGGCGGGGCCAGTAAGCTTCAAAGCTTGCTTCTGCGACTTCGCGATAGGCGCTGTTCATACCGCCGTTAGGTGCCCCGTAGTCTCGTTCACCCCAGGTGGCGTAGTGTGGAATACTTTTTAGGAGTGGCTGGAGTTGTGCTACAGATCGAGCCTTTGTGTATCGTTTGAGGTAGCCGCTTTGGGTAGACCAGTCGCTCTTACGAAGATGCGCGGTGTTCCCAGCCCAAATCATTAGCTCAGGCTGAGTCTCGCTGATGGCGCTGAAGATGTCGTAGCCGCCACCGAATAGCTGGTAGGGCGGTTCAAAGCCCTCTTCGATTACGTAGTGTGCGCCGCCCACTGCGACCTTGAAATTAGGGGGTGGGGTGCGCCCATGGTAATTAGCAGGGCTGGTGAACCTAGCGGGGCTAGTAACGATTTCACCGTTAAGCTCAACTCGGTAGCTGTAGCTAAGACCAGGCTCAACCTTATCAAGCGTGACCGTGGCAGTGTGAGCGTTGCTACTATCGGTTTCGACAGGTGTCGTCCAATAAAGGGCATTAGGATCAGCTGCATCAGTATAGGCGATGCGAACAAGGGAAGGTGCGTCGGCCTGAATCCAGATCTTGGCCTCGCGCATGTCGAGGTGGGCGATCATAGGGCCACTAATTAGCTCAGCTCGAGCCGCGGTAATGAGTAGACCGAAAAGAAGTAGGAAATATAAGATAGCGCGCTGCATTGAAAAGGGAAAGTGAGACACAGTTGGAGGCGCCATATTCTCAAATCAAGAAACCTTGATCTTGGCGTGGCGTGCGAAATGCACGGTGTTAACGACACGGTCGACAAGCGGGGGCAGATTCATCGGCGTAATTTTAACGGCTTTTAGGATGTTGCCGAGCACTTGTTCACGCCTGGTCGTCACTAATAGGTAGCGGTGACGCACCTCGACTAGCTCAGGGCGTAGCTCTAGCCAAAGTGCTTTAATATCGACGACTCGCGGATAACTGGCTACGCGGCGACTTAGGGCTTTGTTAGTGCGAATATTAGGAGATTTATCCATCGCTGCACTCATTGCTTCGAGGCATGCACGCTCTTCTTCAACTAAGGACTCCCAACTAATACCACAGAGTTCGCAGCGGGCTTCCGAGAGAAGTCTATGAAGCGCGCGCGGACGGATACGTAGAAGAAGTGCGACCCAATGAAGCGACCAGCTTTCAAACTCGTAGGCGATCAACGCGAAACGGGTCTTCGGATCTAAAAGACGGAGTTTAATCACAAGGGCTTCAGGTGACGAGATACCACCGGATTGGGGAGTATTTTCTAACAACGCACTGGCTAGCATATACTCGAAGTCTGACAGGCGCTCAGCGCAAGGAAGATGTTGCCAAAGTGCGGCAAAGACCTGCTCAACGCGTGTGTGCCGCAACTGGTAGTCTTCATGGATACAAGTACCGAAATAGACTAGTGAGAGGTCAAGGTAGTTAGCGGCGAGAACTAGATAGGACTCCACATCGCCATTTTTTGCCCTTTTTAGAAGCGAGCGGTTGGCTTTGCGCTCAGGACTAGCTTGTGTTAAGCGAAAGAAAAAGCGACGAAGAGAGTTCATTGGCAAATTAAGGGGCAAATGAGGGATCTGCGACTAATCTTGCCCACCAGAGCGACGCTGGCACTCATGCCGACAATCACCCAATACACGGATCCAAAGCTCACGGAGGTCGAAAATACGTATCCGTGATTCATTACGGAAACCATCGAGGAGTGCTGCATTGGAATGTGTGACTTGATTAAGAAGATGTAGCGTTTGATTCAGCGCACCTAAACTGTTCTTGAGATGGCAAATAGACAGGCCGAAATCACCAAGATCTAGGGCCTGGATAGAGAGTAAAACATTCATTTCAGCAAGATGCAGGCTGTTCGCATAGTCCCAACTGAGCTTGGGGGAGATGGCATATTCGCTGTGGAGCATAAAGTGCTCCCAGCTCTTGTGTAAATAGCGGTAGAGTGAGCGAGTGACAACAAAGACAGGGTGGCGGTGGAGCGTGTAAGGAGCGCCATCATTCATGTCACCGAGTTCGCTCCGGTGGTTGGTATCATTGGAATCACTTTGATCGAGCTCTTTGCCCTCGTTACTTTCCATAAAACTGAAATCTTCAGTCATAGACATGTCTTCGGAATCCCAACCCATCAGGGAGGCAACTTCATCAAGATGGTTTGGCTTATCCTTGACGCTGTTGTAAAACGACAGGAATCGCGCGGTATCCTTGTCGGAACCTTTTAAATAGTTTCGCCACTGGGACTCGCTCCAGTAGGGCTCACTGGAAAACTCTTCCCAGTCGCCTTCAGAATGGTCGAAATTTGGATCGCTCATAAATTACGGTCACTCCGCATATAATCAAAAAATGTGGGCTTTGATTCTAAAAATCAACCCCATTTAATCTTATCGCTCAATTTAATCGTTTATGGTGTTTAGAAAATAAAAAAAACCGCTGAAAATCAGCGGCTACTAGAGGAATGATGAGGATGACACTATCGGCGACGCGCGACCGTCGCCAAAGCGAGGGCGCCCAAAATCATTCCGAAGGAGCTAAATTCAGGAATGACTTCGAGATTATTGAAATAGAGGTTATTTTCGGGTATGGCATTGTCAGTTTCAGATACGTAAAACTTAAAATTATCAATTGGCCCAGAAAGCGCGATGTTAGGTATCTCAAAGGAGCGTGTCGTATCCATACCTGAAGTCCTTGTGATTTTGGCATTCATAATTGTCTCGGTCAGGAATTCAAATTCTAGACTGTAGACGCCATCGTTCACATAACCCCAACCCCTTGAGCCGAGGTCTGTGCCGCCAAAGAAATAGTTGTCACTGCCAACGTTGAAATTGAATACACCCGTCTCGCTACTTCGAAGATCAAAGCCTTTGTTTCCATTACGGTAATTCACACTCAGATCAAAAGAGAGAACATAGCCTGTTCCTAGAGATGCACCGCCACCGAAAGATCTAAAAACATCTAAACTGCTGCCGTTATCTGAAGCAATTTGGAAGGAGTTACTTCCAGTATTAATGTCGCCCGCGCCAACTGTTGAGTCTGCTACTCCAACGGTATCATCTATATCCGCAGTGAAGCCCCAGGGGTTGAAGCCTGTGCCATTGTTGGAAAGATCTGTCCAACCGCTGCCGTAGTTGGAAGCGCTGTCGGAAGCATTGAAAGCGAAGTTCATGCTCGTTGAAGATAATAGTAGAGGAATCAGAATCAACCTGTTCATTATTATTTTTAAATATCTTTTCGTTTAGTATCGCAAATATATAAAAGTTGAACAGTTGAACCTAATCCTCCTTCGGTTCGGGCAGT
>QXZH01000029.1 GCA_009886465.1 Opitutaceae bacterium | reverse complement strand
TTCGCCGTCAGTGGTCCAACCGCTGTAGTGCACGGTGACCGTGTCGGCTTTAGTCGGATGGGTGCTTCCGGTGCCATCGGAAAGTTTACGCGAAGCGAGACCGCTCTCGCGGACTTCGGCGCTCGCTGGAGTCGCGGCGACATCTTCGGGAACCTTAGGTGGCTCAGGTGCTTTTTCGATACCGAGCAACTCGACATCAAAAACCAGCAGACCGCCAGGACGACCGCCACCAGGGTTTTCGCCGTAAGCGAGATCGGCAGGAATCCAAAAGCGACGCTTCTCACCAACTGCCATAAGCTGAAGACCTTCCGTCCAGCCCTTGATTACGCGATTGAGCGGAAAGCTAGTCGGCTCGCCGCGCTCTACTGAGCTATCAAAGAGATTTCCATCAGTCGTCCAACCGCTGTAGTGCACCGTGACGGTGTCCGCAGCAGCGGGCGATTCGGAGCCAGTGCCCGCAGTGAGTACGCGGGAGGCTAGACCCGAAGCGGTGGCCTCGGCGTCGGATGGAACGGAATTTACGTCTTTTGGAGTTTCTAACATAGAATAGGTATCCTTTTCCGAGGCAATGGAGGTCAACTGAAAACCGCCGATGCATAGGATAACTGTCAGGCAGGCTGTGATTTGAGGGCGTAAATATTTCATGGGTATCTGATTCATTAATAAAAGATTTTCTATAGCTATCCTTGCCATCGGTAAAGGCAAGCACAGGGCATTTAGAATATTGCCAGCACGCGATGGGCACGATTGCGTGTGCCAATGAAATTAGCACAAGGACAGATTTGGAAGACCTCCCCCGAGGTCCATAGTTACGAGGGAGCATCGGTCTACCTGCGCATTGTCGATCTAGAGCGTCTCTCGGTAGGCTATAAAGAAATGCTCAAACCCGACACTAAGGATGGCCATCATAAGAACGCCTCAAAGAAAGTCTTCTGTCGCTTAATCAAGCGCGCAGAACTGGTCAGCGGATAATGAAGGTCGAGCGTGGCGAAATTTTCAGTCGTGCGCTGACTGGGCGTTGCCCTAATTGCGGACAATTTGGAATGTTTAAGAACTGGTTCCGTCTCCATAAGCGCTGTCCCAACTGTGGGATGGAGCTGGAAAAAGAGGAATCTGGATTTTACTTCGGCACGACTTCGATCGGCTATGTGCTATCAATCATTCTAGTCATTATTCCGGTCTGTATTCTGGTCGTGATGGACATGCTGAGCATGTGGGTCGGCGTGGGCATCGGTATCGTCGGAGCGATCATGCTTTGCACCCTACTCTACCCGCTCATGCTTTGTTGGGTAATCATGCTTTATTTCATGGTGCAGGCAGAGGAGCTGCCAAACAATTCCCCTGAGCAATGAAAGCAGAGATTCCAGACTTGGGGCTTTTGCATACGGATCGTCAAAATACGCTGCGTCACTCGGCAAATAAGGATGCGATCCTAAGCTGTGACAAGTGGCATCAACTAGCCGCACATCACCGTGAGCGGGCGGAGCGCTGGACGCTGCCCTATCGTAAGCGGCGCGCCTCGGGGCAAATGCACCCTATCTACGACTTTTTGTTTATCTACTACCGAAACAAGCCCTCACACTTAGAGGCATGGCACCCGGGCCATGGCGTCAGTCTAGAGGAAGCCCCCGTCGGCGAGACTTTTAAAGAGGCCTACTATCGCTTTAAAAATGGCTGCACATCGTTGGACCCCTCACGGATGAAGGAGGCCACGCGGCATCGATTAGAAATGGCGCTGCGCCTCTGCCAAAGTGTTAGTGCCCGCCCAGCCGCATTTGGCTGTTTTGGCATGCACGAATGGGCCATGGTCTACCAGGGCGATACAGAAAGCGAAGTCCGCCATGCAGAGCGACTGCCTTTGCGGCTCTCTCAAGTTGCGACGGATGCCTTTGTGCGTAGCCGTCCGATTCAATGCAGTCACTTTGATGCCTTCCGATTCTTTAGCCCAGACGCGAAAGATTTTAACCGCAACCAGCCAAGCAAAGACACGCGTTTAGACAACGAGCAATGTGGTTGCCTGCATACTAACATGGATCTCTACAAGCTAGCGACTCAGTGCATGCCTTGGGTCGGTTCAGAGCTGCTATGGAAGTGCTTTAAGTTCGCCATGACTGCGCGTCAACTCGACATGCAGGCTAGCCCATACGATTGCACTTCGCTTGGTTTCGAGCCGATCAAGGTAGAGACCTCTGCGGGAAAGCTCGAGTATGAGCGTCAGCAACGGTCGTTGAGCGAAGCTGCCAAACCATTGCGTGAGGAATTAATCAAGCGGCTAGAGGGTATTTTGGCTTAAATTACGAGATTTTGAGTTTTTTCTGAATACTTCTTCAGGAATGCGTTCTGATAAACTTGCCTTCGTAATATGGGGTCTTTGACTGCCCAATTCATGACAGAACTCGATTTATAATGAGAATCCTAGATTTACCAGTCCTCGCCTGCCTACTTTGCATATCTCAAGCTTCGCCGCTCTTAGCTCAAGCTATCCCCGTAGGCGTGGAACATGTGCAGACACTCGACGGCATTGAAGAGTATCGCCTCAGTTCTAACGGCCTTGGCATCCTACTGATGCCGAATGAAGGACTCCCCGTAGCCACTGTCATGGTGACTTACAAAGTCGGCTCGCGTAACGAGGTCACGGGCACGACGGGGGCGACGCATATTCTTGAGCACATGATGTTTAAGGGCACTGAAAAGTTTAATAGCGCTGAGGGTTCCGATTATTCCAGCCAGATGGAGCGCATCGGCGCACGTGCCAACGCCACTACCTGGTTTGACCGTACTAATTACTACGCAACGATGCCGAGTGAATATGTGTCGATGACGATTGAACTCGAAGCCGACCGCATGCGCGGCCTCTTGATCCGCGAGGAAGACCTTGCCTCAGAAATGACCGTGGTGAGTAACGAATATGAGCGTGGCGAGAACAGCCCCGTGCGCACCTTGATCAAAGAGCTCTTTGCCACCGCCTACATGGCGCATCCTTATAGCCACCCTACTATTGGCTGGCGCTCAGACATCGAGAGCACCTCCGTCGGAAAGTTGCGCGAGTTTTACGACACCTACTACTGGCCAGAGAACGCGGTCATCACTGTGATCGGTGGCTTCGACAAAGTTGAAACACTCGCCGCTATTTCTGAGCAATATGGTAAAGTTCCCTCTGCACCGCAGGCCATCCCTGCTGTCGAGACAACCGAACCCGAACAGCTCGGCCCTCGTCGCGTCACGATCAAGCGCGCGGGTCAGGTCGGTGTTGTCATGATCGGATACAAGGTGGCCGAAGGCAGGCACGAAGACTGGGCCGCCCTCACTCTTCTTCAACAAATACTGGGAGCGGATAAGACCGGGCGTCTTTACCGTTCGCTAGAAGATAAGGGTAAAGCCAACGCCACCTTCACCTTTGCGCCACAACTACATGATCCAAGTCTCTTTATTTTCGGTGCCTACCTAACACCTGAAGCTACCCACGAAGAAGCCGAAGCTATCATCCTTAAAGAGATTGAGACTCTAGTTAGTGGCGGCGTCGATCTCGACGAGTTAGCACGAGCTAAATCCGTCATTCAGGCAGGGACCTTCTACGGACGCGACGGCCCCTACGGGATAGCTGATCAAATCAACGAAAATATCGCGATGGGTGACTGGTCCGCTTATGTCAATTTACCAAAGTCCATCCAAGTTGTCTCCGCCGATGCCCTTAAAGAAGTCGCGCGTAAATATTTCATCGAGAGCAACTGCACGACTGGTTGGTTCGTACCTGAGGTGCTAAACTCACTCAGTGCCAGCCTTGATAGAATGCCCGCACCTAATTACTATCGCGATCCCGCCATTTTCGGCGAATTACACAACGCAGAAAGCACTGACGAGCTAGCCTCTCCCAATACTACGACTTCACCAAAGTCCGTCGTCGACTTCAGCTCACAAATGCAACGCGCCCAGATTGGCGACATTGAACTAATTGCCATCGACCTTCCAATCGACAATGTCGTTTCTTTTGTCGGCAGTATCGCCGCAGGCGAAAGCCTCAGCCCAACGGATGCCCCTATGCTTGCCACTCTAACTGCGGCCATGCTAGATCAGGGAACCGCCAATCAAGACCGCTTTCAAATCGCTGAAAAACTCGACCAGCTTGGTGCCAACCTAAGTTTCAGCTCGGGCGATCAAAGCCTAAACTTTTCGGGTAAATTCCTCCGTGCCGATGCCGGCTCTTTTCTACAAATTCTTGCCGACCAGTTAC
>QXZH01000028.1 GCA_009886465.1 Opitutaceae bacterium | reverse complement strand
GATTACGATCGGATACGACGAGGGTTTTTAGCAACGCCGATAAGTTCCAGGAGGTTATACCCGATTGGGCGACCACAATTGGTGAGACTTTAAAAAGTCATCCTATTAAGACTTATATGATAGGAAAGTTGTTTCATCATAACTGGGATGCAATCCTGCAGTCATCGGCATACGATGGGATGTTAAAATACGGGAAACAAGAGGGTTACAAGGGTAGGGTGGTTGAATATAGCATCCCCAAGGGTACTCCCCCTAATCCTCCCAAGACTTGGACTTATACCTCTGACCTGGACTGGGACGCAAAGATGATTGAGGCGATGAAGATTCGAAAAGAGCTCTGGGCGAATGCAGTTAAAGGCTCCGAGCAATGGGAAGAGGGGCGAAGCGTATTCCAAACTTTATCTGCGGAGCTAATCGGCGATAGTGGAGACATCGAAGAGCGTAATCCTGATGGAGTGAAGGCCCGAGTGGTTGCTAATCTGATTCGCGAGCACGCTGAAAGTGGCGAGCAGTTTTTCATCACTTATGGAAGTAGTCGACCCCACACGCCGCTGATCGCACCTAAGAAGTACTTCGATCTGTACGACCCTAGTATTCTAGAACTGACCGAGGCGCGTAAGGAATTAGATCAAGATATTCCGGCGGTAGCCAAGCGCCATGGTCGTAACTGGGATATTTTTAAAATACGTGAAGAAACTCCCGAACAAGCCCAAGCTGCGATCCATGCCTATTACGCCTGTGCAAGTTTTATCGATGACCAAATTGGTTTGATGCTAGAAGTTCTGGAAGAGTCGGGGCAGGCAGACAACACGATAGTTATCCTTACCTCAGACCACGGCTTCCATCTCGGTGAGCACGGCATGTGGAGCAAGATTAGCCTGTTTGAGCAAGCGACACGAGTGCCCATGATCGTCAGGATCCCGGGCGTCACCGATGGCGCGACCTGTGGAGAAATCGTCGAATTAGTCGACCTATATCCGACCTTGTGTGACATGCTGGGGCTTGAGCTGCCGCACGACAAGTTAGAGGGTATCTCCTTTCTTCCCTTGGTCGAAACTCCAGACTTAGCTTGGAAAAAGGCGGCATTCACAGTATGCAGGCAAGGCAAGCACCTTGGTAAGTCGCTTCGAACAAAGTCGCACCGTTACACTGAGTGGGTTGACTACGCAGATCGCGATGACGACCATGCACCCGTTCAATTCACAGAACTGTATCATCTAGATGCGGATGAGTTGGAGCAAGTTAACTTGGCGGGTCGGATCGAATATGCGCCGAAACGAAAGGAACTAGCTGAGCTGCTTAGTGATGGATGGGAATCATCACTACCCCCCATCAATTAATGGGTGCAATTATTTTAAGCTAGCAGTAGTGCTTTTGTTTATCTTAATCGGCGTAATGTCTAAAGACTTATGGCGTACCTTTTTGCTATTAGTTATCTAGTGTTTTATTTTCCAGCAAAACAAAACCAGAACCTGCGGGGGTTTACATTAATCGAATTGCTCACAGTCATTGCTGTGGTGGGGATATTAGTCGCCATTTTAATTCCTTCAGTAGGAAAGGTTCGCACCAGTGCGCTTCGAACTGAAAGCGCGAGTAACTTGCGACAGTTATACGCTGCATGCGGACTGTATTCAAATGATAATAATTCTAGACTTTTGAATTCGTTTGTCGCTGCTAATGAAGAAGAAGGGCGACCGCAAGGGTCATGGTGCCTCCAACTTCTAGAGGGAGGCTATTTGTCCGATGGTGGAAGCGGCAATGGGCGGCAGAATTATAAAGTCCTTGGATCCCCCATCCAGCGCCGAGAGGCCTCTGAGGTGACAATCGATAAGAATCCGCCTAGATACGGGACCTATGGGATGAACAGTGTCTTAGCAATGGTAGGTAAAAATGCGACATTTTCTTCAGGGCAAGTATCTATGAGTCGTTTGCTAACGCCAGGGCGCACGCTTTATATTTCTGAAGGGCGGCTTGCCCCAGGGAATCAATGGTTTGGCGTTAGTGTTGCTCCTTGGGAGCTACCTAACAATACCGACGGCATCGTAACTTTTGTGTATGCGGATGGCCACATAGGGCAGATGCCGATTGAAGAGCTCCCGAAGTTTGATTGGAAGAAATATTCGGATTCTTGGTATTTTTGGCAGGGTTACGTTAAGTAAGCTAGAATCGTTTTCTTTGAGCTCATAATATAACTTCACAAAGCTTTTCAGTGATAGGGGTATGACTAAAGACCTAGGCACGTCTTTTTATAAACTGCCTTTCCCTTTTGCCAACGTTGCCCAAAACCAATACTTGCCGCCCTAATGTGGCGAAAGATCTATCAATGTCGGCGAATTGTCCAACGCCATAGTTGTTTAATTTTAGTATCCTTTTCGTTTACTTTTACATCACGTAGACACAATTCAGCATGCGTGTTTAGCGCATGATTTCCAAGTTTATTACCTAAGATGAATTCAAAATCTTTTAAAATTTTCGCCGTTTTATTCCTTTCATTTGGGCACGTCTGGATTGCTACAGCTTCAGCGGATGAGCTCACCCATCAGGAGTCACAAACAATTGATATCAAGCTTCTCCCCGGCGAGTATTGGTGGGGTGGGCTTAGCGTGGATGGCTACCGCATGCCCTATGGCGGAACGACTGAACTCAGTCGTAATCTGTATGCCAACAATCAGGGGAATCAAGCCAGCCCCATCTTGATTTCGTCTAAAGGGCGTTATGTTTGGTCAGAGATGCCTTATCGCTACACCTTTGCCGCGGGTGTTCTGAGTATTGATGAGTCGATGGATTCAGTTCATGTCGGCGAGGGAGGTGATTCGCTTGCAGGTGCCTTTACTGCGGTTTCTGCGAAATATTTCCCATCAAACGGCGAAATCCCGGACTCACTCTTGTTCACTTCGCCTCAATACAACACTTGGATTGAGTTGATCTATAATCAAAACGAGAAGGATATTCGCGCATATGCTGCGGCTATTCTGAGCAATGGCTACCCGGCCGGCGTTATGATGATTGATGACAATTGGCAACAGAGCTACGGGGATTGGAAGTTCCGAGCGGATCGTTTCGACGATCCAAAGGGGATGATTCGTTATTTGCATGAGGAGGGATTCAAAGTCATGATGTGGATTTGTCCTTTCGTTACCTCCGACACCGAGACTTTTAGATATCTGGCGGCAGAGGGGATGCTTCACCTTGACCCTGCGCGCACTCAGAAAATCCTGTGGGCGAACACTAGGAACAAGGCGGCCGTGATCCGTTGGTGGAACGGGGCAAGTGCCATGTTGGATCTGAGTAATCCGCGTGCTTTCGCCTGGATGGAGGGTGAGCTAGATCATCTAGTGGAAGAATATGGCGTGGATGGATTCAAGTTTGATGCGGGTGACGCTAAGTTTTATGAGTCAGGGATTATTTCTTTCGAGGGAGATAGTATACCGAACAAACACACGGAATATTTCGCAAAGCTTGGCCTAAAGTATCCACTGAATGAGTATCGCGCGTCTTGGAAGATGGCAGGGCTGCCTTTGGCGCAAAGATTGCGGGACAAAACGCCTGATTGGGGAGATCTGAAGCAGCTTATTCCTGGGATGATTGCACAGGGCTTGATGGGCTATGCTTACACTTGCCCAGATATGATTGGGGGCGGCGAGTATCAGTCGTTCCTTAAATTGGATAAGATCGATCAAGAGATGTTAGTGCGTTCGGCACAAGTCCATGCGCTGATGCCGATGATGCAGTTTTCCGTTGCGCCTTGGCGTGTCTTAAGTCCTGAAAATAACGAAATCTGCAAAAAGATGGCGCTATTACATGAGAAATTTGGTGAAGAGATCCTCGCATTGGCGCGTCTCTCGTCCAAGACCGGGGAGCCAATCGTAAAGCCCATGGCCTGGTTCTGGCCAGATGCCGGCTACGAAACTATTCAAGACCAATTTATTCTGGGGGACAGTCTACTCGTCGCACCGGTGGTAGAGAAAGATGCCCGTAGTCGAAAAGTCGTCTTTCCTGCGGGCACCTGGATCGGGGACGATGGATCTGAAGTTGTCGGTCCAGCGACTGTTGAGATCGCAGCGCCATTAGAGCGCTTGCCCTATTTCCGTCTACAAGTTAGCAAGTAGCCACTCCATTACCCATTCTTTACCCCTAATAAATCACCTACTTATGACTACTTGGATCTTTATTTCCTTTCTCAGTTTCACTGCTTTTGCTGCCGTTCTTACTTGGCTCATCACTAGGCGAGATGAGCGGACCAGCTCAGATGGATTTTTCCTCGGTGGCCGCTCACTGACTTTCCCTATTATTGCGGGATCTTTGCTCTTAACAAATCTATCCACCGAACAAATGGTGGGTTTGAACGGAGCGGCTTTTAATGACGGATTGAGCGTCATGGCTTGGGAAGTGGTCGCAGTGCTGGCCTTGATCGTGATGACTCTGTTCTTTCTCCCGAAGTTCTTAAAGGGGGGAATCACGACAGTACCACAGTTCTTGGAGCTACGATACGACCGCTACACGCAGAGTATGGCGAATTTCATTTTCCTGATTGCCTACGCGTTCCTGCTGCTGCCGATTATTCTTTATAGTGGTGCGGTCGGGCTATCCCATATGATGGATTTGCAGGCGCTCACTGGCATCGACGAACCCGTATCCCTTTTCGGAAATGTGATTGCGCCTGAAACGATCATCCTCTGGTTGACCGTCTTAGTGATTGGCGTCTTAGGGCTTCTTTATTCACGCTTTGGAGGTTTGCGGACATTAGCGGTGCTTGATACGATCAATGGTGTCGGGCTTCTCGTCGGGGGCATGACCATAGCGTATTTCGCATTGAACAAAGTAAGCGGGGGTGAGGGTATCGTCGAAGGATGGAGTATCTTGCGCGAGGCTGCCCCAGAACGCCTGTCGTCAATCGGAGGGAGCGATCAAAGTGTTCCTTTCTCGACCTTGTTTACAGGGGTTGCCTTGCTGAATTTATTTTATTGGTGCACCAATCAACAAATTATTCAGAGGACCTTGGGAGCAAGGAATCTCGCTGAGGGACAAAAGGGAGTGTTGTTGACGGCAGCACTTAAATTATTGGGGCCGATCTACCTCGTAGTTCCTGGGATTATCGCTTATCATCTCTATAAAGATACTGGCATTGGTGCTGACCTTGCCTATGGAAAGTTAGTCTTTGATGTTCTGCCAGCGCCACTAACTGGTTTTTTTGCAGCGGTGATGGTGGGCGCGATTCTGAGCTCATTCAATGCGGGCCTGAATAGCACCTCTGCCTTATTTAGCCTGGGTCTCTACAAGCACATCATTAATCCACGAGGATCGGAACAGCAGATGGTTCGTGCGGCGAAAGTATTTGTGGTTTCAATTGCGATCATGGCGGTGCTGATTGCGCCCGTTTTAGCCGGGCAGGACAGCATTTTTAAATACCTGCAAAAAATGAACGGGCTTTATTTTATCCCAATTTTTGCAGTGGTCGTGGTGGGTCTGCTCAATCGGCGAGTTCCAGCTGTAGCTGGTCTAGTTGGCCTGATCACTGGCATCGTAATCATTGCCCTCGGATACTTTGTCCCTGTTTGTGTTTCAGCATTGAGCATGGCGGGGATACACGAGTTTCACTTCCTCGGACTGGTATTTGCGCTCATCGTCGGGCTAATGTTGGTGATTGGTGTGGTCAATCCGCGTAAAGAGCCTTGGCAAATCGTCTATACAAATGAAGTAGACCTTACTCCATGGCGCGGAGCTAAATGGGTTAGCGTGATTCTGTTTATGCTCGTCGTCGCGATTTACGTATTTTTTGCGCGTTGATGATTCTCTCGCAAAATGAATGATACCTTCGGATAGAAGCTTAGAAATGAACATAACGACATTCTTTTTCTTGGGTTGTATTGCCTGTTTCGCAGCAAGGGGGTATTCTGCATTTAATTACAGCGACCCTGCGCCATTTGGAAGCGATACTAAGTATGCTCGGGAATCGGATAATGCAGCAATTGGAGAATGGTGGAACCTTAAGCTTAAGAGAGGGCTTACAGGTTACGACCAACGGGCATCAAAATGGTTTCAGTCTGTTGATCGAGATCAGGCCTTAGCCTTCGCACTCTACACGCAAGATCATGGGGTATTGAAGCTGACAGCTCAGTGTTTTCCGCTGCTTCCGGATGAACCAAAAGTTGTCTCATTGGAATTTAAGGAAGATGGGCAGTGGGTCCTATCTCAAAAGCAGGCAGTGCAATACCCAGGCTGGTCGGTGCATTTTCGAGTGGATGACTGGGACGCGTCGAAGAACATACCCTATCGCTTAAGCTTAGGTGAGCTCTCTGAGTTCGAAGGCTTGGTCCGGGCAGATCCAATCAACAAGGAGACGATAGTTGTCGGCTCGTTAAATTGTAATTCTCCAGTAGACAAGGAATTCGATACTAGAAAACAAACAGTTGATAATCTTAAATATCACGACCCTGACTTACTTTTTTTCGCGGGCGACCAGAACTACACTCATGATGAAGCCACTTATGGATGGCTGCAATTTGGCGTACAATTTGCAGAGGTAATGAAAGACCGTCCCACAATTTGTATTCTCGACGACCATGATGTTGGCCATCCTAACATTTGGGGTGAAGGCGGAAAAGCATCTTCAGGCATCAAAGGAGCGTCAGATGGCGGTTATATGTTTCCCGCTTCCTTCGTTCAAATGGTGGAGCGTCAGCAGACTTGGAATTTACCAGACCCCTATGATGCGACTCCTATAGAGCAAGGAATTGGGGTTTACTATACGGATCTAAATGTTGGCGGTGTCAGCTTTGCTATTTTGGAGGACCGTAAATTTAAGTCGGCGCCCCTGGGTAATGTACCAGAGATGGGACCCCGCCCTGACCACATCATTGATCCCTCCTACGACCGTGCGGCCGTGGATCTACCCGGGCTTAAGCTCCTTGGAGAGCGGCAACTTGATTTTCTCGATGCGTGGGCGCGTGACTGGAACGGCATTTCGATGAAAGCGGCCCTATCACAAACCGCTTTTTGCGGAGCCGTTCATATCCACGGCAATGATGACGCCTCACGCTTACTAGCGGATCTTGATTGTAACGGCTGGCCCCAGACACCTCGCAATGAGGCTCTAAGAGCGCTACGCCGTGCGCATGCTTCACACTTGTGCGG
>QXZH01000027.1:6346-12070 GCA_009886465.1 Opitutaceae bacterium | reverse complement strand
AAAAAGATAGAGCGCGTAGCCTCCCCAGCCGCCGCCAGCATATTTACGGCCGACACAGCCTTCCGCCTCTGGTAAAGCCTGCATGCCTTCCTTAAGCTGCATTTGGTAGGTCAAACTGACAGCCTCACCGAGCTTGGAGATGCTGGCATCACGAACGGCATCTTTTGCAAGTAGTCCTGCGGCTTCGATCATATCGTAGTCACGGTCGTTGTCAGCATTGCCCGGCGTGTCGTGCGGAATGTCGGTATAGTGCAGTGCCATGTGCCCGTGGAGAAAATCGCCGTTGCGCTTAATGTGGAGCACGGGCTTTTCACCGCTGCGCCAAACGCAGAGACCTGTCTCGCGGATGATGGCGGGGTCTTGCCAGCCCACGCCGAGATTCAGCTCACTCTCGACACCATCATGCCCATTGAGCAGTGCCCAGGCGCCGCTGCCGCCAAGGCCTGATTTTTGTTCGTAGCACCAGTTTGTCAGAGAAACCATCGGAGAGATCGCGCAGTTGACGATAAAGCCACCCTTACGGGCATGGCGTGGCACATCGAGCCAGCCTCCCCCGAAATCGACGCGTAAAGGCGCATCCGCGGGCATACGAATGTTACGAACAATCGAGCTCGTAGAAACCGGAGTAAACTGCGGCGGGGTTTTGGGCAGCACGACATACTCGGCGCCGACTTGAGTGCAAAGCGCCCTCTTTACTTCCGCGTATTGATCGTCCTCGGTCACTGCAAGCACGTCGGGTTGGATCTTGAGAAAGTGCTCTTTGAAATCGAGCCCTAGCTCATTGCAATCGCCGACCACGACTTGGTCGACCATGTCGAGCGCTGCTATGAGCGCCAGTTTATGATCCTGCGGGATCGAGCTACGGCGTTTCTTATGCTCCCAAAGCACCTTGTCTGAAGCAAAACAAACGGTCAGCTGATCCCCTAACGCGCGGGCTTCTCTAAAAAATTGGATATGTCCTCCATGGAGGATATCGTAACAGCCGGAAATAAAGACTTTTTTCATTTTGGTATGATTAAATAATATCGAGAGTTACTGCAAGCCCGTCTAGGACAGATCCAATACGGGCGGCGAAGAAGCGTCCCTCCATAAATTACTCCGATGGCTTCCAGTCCACCAAGGTGGCTTGTGGGTTGCGGCTATCGCGCCAATAGTTCCAGGAAAAGCGAATCGCCATATCGACCTTCTCCCCAGCTTCGGGTGCCGTGCCGAGACGCCAAGCGATACCGGCAATGCCACGCCTTGCGCTAGGGCTTGCTGGCATACGAAAACGAAAGTTGCCCTCCCCAAAGGTCTGCGGCGCCTCGTCCAGAACGATGCCTCGCAGGCCGAAAACAGGCTCGGAGTTACCTTGGCCAAAGGGATGCAGGCGGTCCAGTTCTTCCAGCAGGCGCTCGCCGAGATCGGCACAATCGAGCCATGTGGAAATTAACAAAGACGGCTCCGGCAAGCCGGCAGGATAGAGCTTTTTCAAGCTTTCAAGATAACACTGTTTGAAGGCGGAAACGTCGGCAGCTTTGAGCGAGACTCCCGCCGCCATCGGGTGGCCTCCCCAGTGGCCAAGCAGATGAGCGCAGCGTTGAAAGACTTCGACCAGATTGACTGAGGCGACCGAACGGCCAGAGCCTTTAGCCTCGTCGCCCTCAGAACCAAGGATCACGCAGGGCTTATGAAAACGGCGACTCACGCGACTGGCTACGATACCGACCACGCCAGGGTGCCAATCATCGCCAAAAAGCACAATGCCTGGCTCGTCAGCAAACTCGGCAGCAGCACGTTCTTCTGCAAGTTTGGCAATGCCACGCTCAATGCCTTGCCGCTCTTTATTCATTAGGTCGAGTTGCTTAGCCATCTTTTGACACTCAGAATAATCTTCATGCAAAAGTAGATTGATCGGCAAAGAGGCGTCGGCAAGGCGACCACTGGCGTTGATGCGCGGGGCGATTTTGAAAGAGATATCTGAGCTTGCCATTTCTTGCCCGCTGTCGATGCCAGAAATTTCGGCAAGCGCGCGGATGCCGATGCGCCCGTTCGCACGCAGGTGACGCAGGCCAAACCATGATAAAATACGATTCTCTCCGTGCAGTGGCACAAGGTCGGCTACGGTGCCCATGGCGACTAGGTCAAGGTAGTCTTTGAGTTGGATACCCTCGACTCGTGGATCCTCGGCCTCACGACGATGCTTGAGTAGACCATGGAGCAGTTTAAAAACGAGGCCAGCCGTGCAAAGGTCGCGCCAAGGAGCATCCTCCGAATCGTTAACGTGCGGATTGACGAAAATGCAGTCGGTGGGTGCTTGCGTTTTCGTTTGATGGTGGTCGACGATGATTACGTCGACGCCAAGTTCACGAAGGTAAGCAATCGGCTCGTGAGCATTAGTGCCACAATCGAGAGCGATAAAAAGTTGCGGGATCTCACCACCAAAGACCCGGTCAATCGCATTGCGGCTCAATCCGTAACCTTCATCCATCCGTCGCGGCACAGAGTAGCGCGGCTCTAAACCGAGCGTGCGCAGCATACTGATGAGTTGTACAGTACTGGTGACACCATCGACATCGTAATCACCGAAAACGACGACGGACTCTTTACCCTCAATTGCCTGTTCGATCCGCTCAACGGCGGCTTCGAGATGGGTCATCGCAAAAGGATTATCTAACTGCGCGAGCCTAGGCCGAAGAAACTCTTCCGCCGCCTCAGTCGTGGTGATATTCCGCTGCACAAGTAGCTCGGCTACGACCTTTGATACACTCAAGCACTCGACCAGATTAGTCGCCGCTTTTTCGTCTGTATCGATGGTCTTCCAGAGCATTTAGAAAATAAGATTAAGGCTGATAAAACAAATAAGAGAGGGTTTACCTCTCGACCCAGATCACAATGATCGAGTCAAGGCGTAAAGCCTCTCCTAGGGAAAAGGGGTGAGTTCAATTCTATGCTTCTTTTTTTTGGCTCTCCCACTCGTAGCGCTTGGGCGTGAGTTGACGCTCTTCGACGTGTCGACGATCACCCTTGTGCCACCAAAAGAGTATCGGACTAGCGATGAAAATCGAAGAGAAGGTTCCTGTGAGGATGCCGATGATGAAGACGAAGGCCAGGTCGTTGATTACACCTGCGCCAAAGACGTAAAGCGATGTGGCAGCGAGCAAAGTTGTGATACTCGTGAGCAAAGTGCGAGAGAACACCCGGTTGATCGCCAAATTAATGATACTGCGCAGATCCGTGCCAGGGTTAAGCTCTAGCTCTTCCCGAATCCGGTCAAAGGCTACAATCGTATCATTGATCGAATAGCCAACGATCATCAGAATCGCTGCCAACATGGGCGCGGTGAACTGGCCGCTAACGAAGAGTCCCATCTCACCGCAAAGCACGAAAATGCCGATTGTCATAAGCACGTCGTGGATCGTTGCCACGACTGCGCCAACTCCATAGCCAACTTCGAAGCGAAGCGCTACGTAGAGCAAGATGCCGACCAATGCCGCGAGCACGGAGAAGAGCGCGTTCCATTGAATCGTCTTTGAAATGGATGCTCCGATCTGATTGATCCCGGCTTGTTCAAGTCCAGCGGCAGGAAAGGCGCCTTGAAGGATTTCAAGAGTGGGACGCGCTTGGTCGAAGGGAGTTTGAATTTTCAACACTTCGCGGTCTTCACCGATTAAGCTCTGATAGTTTACGGTAACGTCGCCGAGTTCGTTTTCTTCGAAGACTTGCATGATCGCATCACTTTCTACCCGCTCAGAATAGCTAATCGTCATTTCATCGCCACCGGTGAAGTCTTTACCGAGAATATTGTCGTGGTGAATTACTACACTGACCACGCCTGCGAGCACGAGCATCCATGATGCGACAAACGCGGGCTTACGAAACTTGAAGAAGTCGATTTTCTTCTCGGTTAAGAGTTCGAGCCCAAGGATTTTAGAAAAGCCTGCTCCGTGAACGAGAAAGTCGACTAAGAAACGAGTGACGACCAAGGCACAGAAAATCGAGGCGCAGATACCAATGGCGAGGGTGATGCCGAAGCCCTTAACAGGACCAGTGCCGAGCCAGATAAGAATCGAAGCTGTGATCAGAGTCGTCACGTTGGCATCCACGATGGTCGATGTCACCTTATCGAAAGCGCCTGCGGTCGCATTTTTGATGCTCTTGCCGGCGCGAAGTTCTTCACGCAGACGTTCAAAAATCAGAATGTTCGCATCCACTCCCATGCCGAGCGTGAGCACGAGCGCGGCGACGCCGGGCAAAGTCAAAGTAGCTCCAAGGCTGGCAAGTACTCCGAGCACAATGATCACATTGACGATTGCGGAGGTCACTGCGACCAGCCCGCCAAGGAAATAATAAAGAATCATAAAGCCAACCACAAGGATGGCACCCCACTGCGCGGCGTTGACCGAGCTAGCCCGAGCTCCCGCCGCCATAGTTGGACCCACTTCATACATTTCATCAACGCGGAGTTCGATCGCGAGAGGATTGTTAAGGACGTTAGCTAACTCTCTAGCTTCGCGCTGAGAATAGCTCCCTGTAATTTGGGCGTTTCTGGAAAGCACACCTTGAATAGTCGGTGCGGAGTAGAGCTTACCATCTAGCACGATGGCGAGGGGCTCGCCGATCATGCGTTCGGTGACGGCGCGAAAGATCTCAGCACCCTCATTGGTCATTTCTAGATTGATCTGGAAGCCACCAGTCTGGGTCTGTGAGGCATATGCATCGGCCACGATCTCTCCCGTGGCTTCGGGAATGAGTCTTACGAATTGGCGGCGCTCATAAGTCTCACCAGATTTACGGTCTTCGATCTCCTCGGACAACACTTCGTAGCCGACAGGCGAGCGGTTTGCCGGCGTCGAATCAGGCAAAAGGTCCGGGTGCACGGAACGGAACTCCAGGCGGGCGGGCTTTTTGATCGCGTCAATCACCTCGGGGTTATCCTTGGTAGAAAGGCCTGCCAGTTGGATTTCAATCGCGTTCTCACCACGTGCACGAATCACCGGTTCAGCCACGCCCATACCGTCGAGGCGCTGAGCCATGATTTCGATGGCGTCTTGCAGCTGTTCCTCTTGCTCAAATGGGTTGAGCCCATCTTGAGCCGCTTCGTCAATCACCAGCGTCACGCCGACGCCGCCTTTGAGGTCGAGGCCGAGGCGGAGTTGGCTCTGCGCCTTGCTCAAAATATGTTTGAGCAGAATATCATTTCGCTTGGTCTGATTTGCCACATCGGCGACGTTGATCTGCGGAAAGAACTTTGCGTAATCAATCTGCTCTTCTTTACCAAGATCGCGTAATGCGATGAAGAGCGTAGGCGACTCTTTCGCATCGAAACGAGTTTCCGCGCGCTGGAGCAAATCGGCAAACTCAGCCTCCTCGGCCGTGACTTGCGCCACGATATAATCCTCGAAGGGGCGATCCTGTAAAGGGGTGATACTCATCACACACCAAAAGATAATGGCGCCGGTGAGCAGGAATTTCCAAAGAATATTTCCGGACATGGGTAAAAAGCTGATCGCTCAGTGGTTAAAGGAAAGAGGAGTGTTTAAGCCTCGGAAGACGTAACCTTATTCGAAACGAAGCCTTTTCCGAGCTCGATCTTGGTATTATCAGCGATGCGGACCACGAAACGATCCTCCTTCACATTCGTGATTGTGCCATAAACGCCGCCGCTAGTAATGATCTCGTCACCAGTTTGCAATTCGCTGAGCATCTTATCGTGCGCTTTCTGGCGCTTGCGCTGTGGCGCTA
>QXZH01000027.1:0-6246 GCA_009886465.1 Opitutaceae bacterium | reverse complement strand
GGTCGCCCGGAACAAGCTGCACTTCGGCCAAATGGAGGGCGAGGCCGTGAAAAGAGGGAAAATTAAGCCCCGCGCGCTGCTTTTTGGGGTGTAGCTCGCGCTGAGTGGGCGCTTCGGCACCGCCGTAGAGGACATCACCCATCACAGGGACCTCGTGGACGGCGGCATGGGCGCGGATCTGGTGCGGGCGGAAAAAATCTACACTGGCCTCCCAGAGCGCCCAGCCTTTAGGCGATTCGGCGATCCGCTTGAAGTCGGTGAAGGCTTTTTTGCCCTTCGCAGTCGAGGGGATCATCTTTGGCTTCACATTATGCTGAAGCAGTGGCGCATCCGCTCGAAAGCTCACCTCAGAATCCGCAGGCTGCGCTGCTGAGATGAACTGAAAACGAAAACGACAATCGCCCGAACCGAAGTTATTACGCAGGTCGGCCAGCGCCTCTCGGTGTTTGGCAAAGACAGCAACTCCAGAAATCGCGGGATCCAGGTAGTAAACCGAGCCGAAGAGCGTGGCCTCACGGCGCAGCAACTCGGGCTTACCTGCTCGCAGCTGCGTATTGAGTGCGGCATCCATATCTGGCTCGGCATCCCA
Organism: Opitutaceae bacterium; assembly: GCA_009886465.1. Taxonomy (GTDB): domain Bacteria; phylum Verrucomicrobiota; class Verrucomicrobiia; order Opitutales; family Coraliomargaritaceae; genus Thalassobacterium. The sequence continues at coordinate 5,657 of QXZH01000027.1, read as the reverse complement.
AGGATAAGCGCGGGTGCCGACGCCCGGGGGCTTTTCCAGCGCGAGCCAAGCAGCCGTCTCGGCGATTACGGGCAGACGCAAAGGCTTTTCCCCGAGTAAGGGCGGCGGAAAGCCGATCGCGTTTTTCTTGTTTGGTTTGTCGGGCACGCGCTAGGTAGATACAAAATACCCTCGATTCGACAAGCGAAACCGAGGGTTATTTAAAGAGGTTGAGGGAAAATTAAGCAGCTTTAGCAGCCAGAAGCTGAGCACAACGTGCCTTGTGGCGAGCAATCTTGTTCGGGTGTACGAGACCGTTTTTGCCGGCTTTATCCAAAGTGGAAATGAAGTCACGCGCTGCGACAGCTAGGGCCTCCTTATCGCCCGCAGCGGATGCGGCGTCGACCTTCTTAGCGAAAGTCTTGAGGCGAGTCTTGACTTGGCGATTACGCAGAGAACGAGTCTCTGTTTTGCGAATATACTTAATTGCGGATTTTGTGTTAGCCATAGCTGATAAAAAGTTAGGAGGCGGGAAAGTGCGTGTACCCCACAAGCCTGTCAAGGCGGAAAATTTGAGAAAAAGTGTCGATTTCGGAGTGCTGTAAGCCGGATTTTGTCCACCATGCGCCGAAGCGCTTGGTTGTGCGTTCATTTATCTATCTCGCCGAAGCGAAATTCCCACCGAAGTGAGATGCGACATACCCGGAATCATTGGACGAGCCGCCCGATCCCCTATTTTGCCTTGCACCGGATTGGGTTTATCATGCCTCCTTCGTTACCTCCGGAGCGGTGAGCTCTTACCTCCCCATTTCACCCTTACCTCATGCAAGCCGAAACTTGCGCAAGGCGGTATATTTTCTGCGACACTATCCGTCACGTCAAGTTGCCCTAACGCGCCCCCGCTTTCACAGGGAATCCTGCCCTACGGTGTCCGGACTTTCCTCTCAATCTTACGACCAAGCGAACGCCCACACTCCGAAATCGACTAAGTCAGGCTGACCCACCCTTTCTTCGGGCGCAAGCGGTAAATAACTCCTTACACGCGGTGCCAGCAACTGGCCTGCGCGATGCTATATTGAAACTTCCGCGCGTGCTCTCGAATGAGAAAAGGCATATCCCACTGCCGATCCAGCGCGAAGGCAGGCTCCAGTGCTTTACGCAGCCCTTCAAAGGAATCGACCGCCCCGTCGCCTAACCAGTTACCGGGCGGCGTATATTCTTCGAGCCAAGTAAAGGGAGTTGTCATAAAGAGTTGGCCAGAAGGTTTGACCAAGTCTGGCAAGCGCTCCAACAAACGCATAGGCTCGGGCAAGCGGCAAACCAAGTTGCATGCGATCACGAGATCAAACTGGCCAATATCGGTACGAATGCACTGCGCATCACCTTGCTCAAAGTTGAGTCGACTGCGATCGATCGCTGGATCGACCAAAACAGATAGTTGCGTCGCAGCCGAACCTTCGTCGAATCGCGTAGCTGGGTGCCCCCCTTCGACCACGATACGATTGGCCGCGTCGATAAATGCCTGCGAGTAATCGATACCAATCACCTCCTCACAGTGCCTGGCCAGTTCGAAGCTTGACCGACCGACTGAACAACCGAGATCAAGCGCGCGGGAGCCTTCCGACAATTTTGAAAGGTCTGCCCCCTCCAGTGCACAGCGCTTGGGGAAGTCTAAGGCATCCGCTCCCCCAAAAGGGTAAGGAAACTGTTCTTCAGCATTCGCATAATGAAAAACTAGATACTGCTGTAGCAGTTCGTCGGACTCGTAGGGATTTTCGATATTCATAGGCAGCCATGAGCAGGCTCAGTCGCCACGAACTAACTAAGCCTCAACAGCAAGTTCTGCCTCTAGCAAGTCCACCATGTATTTCGCGGGCTTATAATGCTCAATCAGAATTTCTGTCTGTTCACCACGGATCATCCGCGCTTGCTGTAAACGGATCTCGGGAGTTTTGTGCGGCGCATATAGGACATCGTCATGGGAGGCGTTTTTATGCTCCTTAAAGAGGTCTGGCGTAATCTTTCCGCCTAGGTGATCATCGCGACCAGTGGCTACGTGGATCGTGCCGAGGATTTTTTCGTCTTGGATATCGCGACCTGAGAAAGGTAATACCTGAGTGCCGAAGCCGAGCTCACCAATCGCACCAATCATGGGATCATCTTTGAGGCGACGGTTATGATCTTCAATCTCTGCATAGTCGCCGTAAACGAATTGCGATTTTGTGATCATGCCATCTTCAACATGAAGAAGGCCGATCGTGCTCTCGTCATACTTGAAGGGAAAAACGCCCTCCGCACTTTCTGGGACAAAGTAAACCTCCCCGGCTGGCAGATTAGCCACATCACCGCCCTTACTTGGGGGGCAGAGGCCGTGGCTCTTCTGAGCCTCTTGCCCACGGGTGTGAAGTTTTAGAGTGTAGACTTTATTTTCGACCTCAAAGTCGATTTCGAAAGAGTCTGCCTTGGTTAGACCGAGACGCAGCTTCTCAGCTTCTTCGCTCACTAGTTCATAGTCGACGGAAAGTCCCGTATCCAAAATGATTTGATTCAGGCCGTGGAGCGTCGCACCGCGGAAACCGAATTCCTTACACTTCGCCGTCAACGGCGCCGTCGCGGAGAAAGTCGAGACGGTTAAAATAATATCATACTTGGTGTAGATATCCTTATCTAAGCTCAAATGATTGCCCTCTAGATCAAAGCAATCGTCTTCCATATCAAGATTACTGCCCCCGGTCTCCTTGTAGGCAAAGATTTCGCCGCCCGTCCAGTTCATCTCGTCGAGCTGACCATTTTTGAACCCCTTGTAGAAAACCTCGTGCCCGTAATTTTGGATCGAGAGAGTTTCGTCTTCGAGAAATTTGAAGTCTTTCATGTCCGCCGGGTTCGGCAGGTCGATAAGAATACAGACCTTTTCACCATTACCGCGACCGAAACAAGTCGTAAGTAGACGTGTGAGGCTGAAAGGTGTAAAGGTGCGTTCGTTGGCGTTGAGTATCATAAGTCTTTGGTGTTAAGTTGATCTTTGTGGGACTTATACCCCTATTAATAAGTAAACACATGTCAAAGCAGGTTTGACTAAAAACTGCAGATAAATGAAATCGCAAAAAACTCCAACACCTGATATATTGTAATCAATCTATGAAGCGCGCCTTCGATCTAATTAGTAGTCTATTGCTCTTAGCCGCCCTGGGCTTGCCGCTATTAGTCATTACAATACTGCAAGTCATCAAGCTCGGGCCCCCTATTTTTTTCAGACAAGCACGATCAGGCAGAAATGGCCGTGCCTTCAACATCCTTAAGTTCCGCAGCATGCGCAACTGCCAAGGGAGCGACGAAGAGCGCCTCATCGCATGGGGGCAATTCCTACGCAGCACCAGCCTCGATGAGTTACCTGAACTGTGGAATGTGCTCAAAGGAGAAATGAGCCTAGTGGGCCCCCGCCCATTACCGACAACCTACTTAGAACGTTACTCGCCCGAACAAGCCCGCCGCCATGAAGTGCTTCCGGGCATCACTGGTTGGGCTCAAGTCAACGGGCGCAATGGTCTTAGCTGGAAGGAACAATTCGAGCTCGACCTCTGGTATGTCGAAAACCGTTCCTTCTTGCTCGATCTCAAAATTCTCTGTTTAACTATTAATACTGTCTTAAGCCGTAGAAACATCGCCGAAAAAGGCCAAGCAACACGCAGCGAATTCTTCGGCAACTAAGACTGCCCCTTTCAGATACTCCTAATGCCAGACCGCACAGCCATCCAATCCCTAATCCTTGAATCGGTGCAAATGCTCGCTGAAGATTTCGAACTCAACGCACTGAAGGCTCCGAACCCACAGACCGCGCTGTATGGAGGAGACGGTTCGCTCGATAGCATGGCGCTGGTCAACCTGATCGCCGACATCGAAGAGGCCCTGGCTGAAAAGTTCGATGCCTCCATCGCACTGGCCGACGAAAAAGCCATGAGCGCAAAGAACTCTCCTTACCGAAATGTCGCTAGCTTGACTGATGCAGTCATCGAAAGGATGCCCTCATGAAAACGATCGTTATCACTGGAACGCGCAAAGGAATTGGCAAAGAAATGGCCAAGCACTATCTCGCCGAAGGTTGGCAAGTCGTCGGCTGCTCCCGCGGTGAAGGCAGTATCGAGCACGCCGACTATCAACACTTCTCACTCGATGTGAGCGACGAAGATGCCGTTATTGCAATGGCCCGAACGATCAAATCCAGCCATGGGAAGGTAGATGCACTTCTTAACAACGCCGGTATCGCATCGATGAACCACGCACTGCTGACGCCCGCTAGCACGGTGAATCGTATTTTGCAAACTAACGTAGTCGGCACCTTTCTCTTTTGTCGTGAGATGTCTAAGCTCATGCGCCGCACTAATAATGGGCGTATCATCAATTTCACTACAGTCGCCCATCCACTCAACCTTGAGGGCGAAGCCATCTACGCCGCTAGTAAAGCCGCCGTAGAGAGCCTAACCCGGATCCTCGCCCGCGAATTGGCCGAGCTAAAGATCACAGTCAACGCGATCGGCCCCACCCCCATCGAGACCGATCTGATCCGCGGCGTGCCTCAAGAGAAAATGGATGCCCTTCTCGCCCGCCAAGCCCTCAGCCGCATGGGTGAAGTCCGCGACGTGATCAACGCCGTCGATTTTTACCTCCGCGAAGAGAGCGATTTCATCACAGGGCAAGTGCTCTACCTCGGCGGAATCAATTAGGCGCAATCGTGACTCTTATCGAGGAATGCGGTGACACCCATTTTTCAGCAGCTTTTCAAAGCATCGAGTAAGCATGCCCTCAAAATAAACAATGACTTGGATTCGCCAACAACTAGCCGCCTGCGGCGATCGCATCGCCTGCCACGAAGGAGGCAAGGCGTGGAGCTATGCCGAGTTCATTAGGCTTATCGACCACGCGGCCACGCAACTTCCCAACAAAGGTGCGGCCCTCATTGAGGTGCAAGCACCAACCACGATCGAAGGCCTCGCTATGCTTCTTGCTATCGGAGAGACTGGCCACATTGCCCTACCGCTACCCGCAGAGCTTCCCGAAGCCGAGCAAGATAATAGGCGATTAGTCGCCAATTCTTCGCAGCTTTATAATCAACTCGAAGGCAGTGGGCTCGTGCTCTTCAGCAGCGGCACGAGCGGTGAGCCCAAAGGCATGTTGCATAATCTCGATGCCCTCCTTGACCGCTATAGAAATTTAAGTGCTCGCAAGGACCACTCCCTCCTCCTGCTACTCATTGACCACATCGGCGGGCTCGACTCCGCCTTCCGTTGTCTTTTTTCCGGGTCAACGCTCGTTGTGCCCGAAACTCGCAGCCCTGAAGCGGCGGGCCTAGCTATCGCCTCACATAAAGTTAACGTCCTACCCGCCTCCCCGACCTTCTTAAACCTAATGCTACTCTCAGGCACTGTCCAGGAGCACGATCTCGGCACCGTCGAAATCATCGCTTACGGCGCAGAAGCGATGCCGCAGAAAGCCTTGAACCGACTCGCCAAGGCTTTCCCCAATGCACAACTTCAGCAAAAGTTTGGTACTAGTGAAACAGGAGCCATTCGGATCAAGAGCATCGGCAATGAAAGTCTTTTTTTTCGTATCGAAGATTCGGATACCCAGTGGAAAATCGTCGAAGAAGAGCTCTGGCTAAAAACACCTTCGCGAGTCCTCGG
>QXZH01000026.1 GCA_009886465.1 Opitutaceae bacterium | reverse complement strand
TGAGAAAGTTCCTCCCCTCGTCCGTCGTCACTAGGTCGTAATGCGCCAAATACATGAAAGGGCACGCCAGCGTAAATTCGGTCCCAAAGCTGGGACCCTTCATCACATTCAATGCATCAAAAAACGGTTGGATTTTTTCATGCAACTCGATCGCGACCATCGCCCCTCCCCTATCAGCGCCACGAGCCACCTCTGTAAAGTGCTCCGAATCGCCCGCATAATGAACCTTCTTAACAGCAGCGTGCCCGCTTAAAAAATCTGCAAGCAGTCTGGCATTCGCGCACATCCGGGCGACCGCTTCAGGTGCCTTATTCATTTCATAGGCCAAGCGAGCAAGATCTCTGCTATAGGCCGGTTGATAATAGCTAGAAGCGCGGAGCACCAAGTCTCCGTAGTGCAGCGAACTGGGATTGACCGCAAGAGCACCAATCATCACATCAGCTTCGTAGGCCGCATATTTGGTTAAGCTCGTCACCAAAATATCCGCGTGTGCTAGCACGTCGACATTATAGATTGAACCAATCGTCGGATCGACCATCAACACCCCACCGCAACGGCGCACAACCTCAGCGATCCGTCCAAGATCGGAGACTTGCGCAAGCGGGTTGGTCGGGCATTCAACGACGACGCAAGCCAGCGCATCTCCGAAGGACTCAATCTTCTTGATCAATGATTCTGTATCGGTCGCATTGTAGCAGCAATCAAGCGACTCCGATTCGGACAAAAATTCTTTCAACACACAGCCTGAGTCCAGATACAGCCAGCCCAGCTGAAGCCACTTGGTGCGCCCTTTGGCCAACTGTGCTTCTTGGACGGCGCGGAAGCCCGCGTAAAAAGCATTCATCCCGCAGGCGCAAACTAACACGTCTTTCGCCTCACAACCAATTAGCGCAGCCAAATCCGATTCCACTTTATTTTGCGCGCCCAAATTGATGGAAGCTTCCTCAAAAATCGCATCACGCAGGCCATGCCCCACCGTGATATCTTCGGCTTGCCGCGAGGAGATGCCACAGCCCGTATGCTGCACAAACTTTCGAACGAGGTGACTTAGCTTTTCATCGCTTCTATCAAAATAAACCAAAAAGAGGGCGTCCTCAACCTTCAGCGACGATACTCCTTTTCCAATATGATCGACCAGGTCCTGCGTCGCTCGGCGACCCGGAATCAAGACCGCACCGCAGCCCTCAAGCCCCGCACGATTTAGGTAAAAACAGATTAGCTCCTTGATAAAAGTATGCTCCACAAACCGAGGATAGCCCGACTCCAGCGCTTTAACTACCCGAGGCTCATGCTGCTCATAAGCATGCACATCCGCCATCGTTGGCAGACTACTGACCACAGCATGTGGGCTCGCGGGGCAAGGCTCGCCCAATGAAAAATGACGGAGTGAACTCATATAGTAGGCTCACTGAAGAGGTATAATCCCGATTTGGCGAGCTTCGAGGCATTGAAATATGACATCATTATTAGCACAAATAAGCATCGCGAATATCAGCAACTGTTAAACGAAAGAGCGATCGCCGTATTAATGCTCGAGAAGCGTGTTGACCTCATATTTCGCAATGCGTTAATCGAATCACCTTCGAAACTAGATCGCACCAACTCGTTACTGCTATAAGTTCACTATCGATTAAACCCACCAAGCAAGCTCTCGTATCAATCGCATGCACAGCACCCGCAGACAGTTTACTCGATCCGCGCTCCTCGCTACCGCGGGGGGCATGCTACTCCCCCCGTCACTATGGGCACAGGCAATTACCTATAAGGTGAAAAAAGGCGATACACTAGGGAAAATTGCAATTGGCCTGAATACATCTGTCGGTGAGCTCAAACGCGCAAACAATCTAAGCAGTGACCTTATCCAAGTCGGGCAGAAGCTCACGATCCCAGCGGGTAATAATACTAACATAGCCGCGACCAGCCACATCACAATAAGTAACTATATTGTCGTCAAGGGTGACACCCTAGGCAAGATCGCGCAACGCCATGCCATCAGTATTCGCGAACTCAAAGCTGCGAACAACCTAAGCCGCGACCTCATCCTAGTTGGTCAAAATTTACGGATCCCGAGGAGTGCGGTCAGGCAAACTGCCCCAACAGAAGACCTAATGGCACCGGTTCGCGCCGCGACCGCAGGCATCAAGATACAACGCGACAAATGGCAACGCATCGTCGTCCACCATAGCGCCATCAAATATGGGAATCTTAAAAAATACGATGCCGATCACCGCCGTCGTCGTATGCAAAATGGTCTCGCTTATCACTTTCTAATTGGCAACGGCATAGACTCCGGAGACGGCGAAATTGAAATCGGGCCCCGCTGGCAGAAGCAGCAACTCGGCGGGCACGTTAAAAACCACCTAATCAACCAAACAGCCATTGGCATCTGCCTGATCGGTAACTTTGAAAAGACGCATCCCAGCAAAAAGCAGCTCGACGCGTTCACGCAGCTAATGGATTGGCTGCAAGGAGTCGCTTTGGGTAAGAAGGTCCATTTTGCGGGCCACCGTGAACTCAAGGGCGAGCAAACCGTCTGTCCGGGGAAGCACTTCCCGCTAGGATTGATGCACGCGCGCTACGGTTAGACTACAGCACTAAGTAGAAGGAAAGATTCTGAAAATTAATCGCCCCAATGGGCTACTCAATTTCTAGATCTAAGCTTTGCAGGATCTGCGATCGACAAGGTTGCCTGCTCAGCGTCAAGCAATACAACACTCCCATCAAATCGAACAAACATACCTTTATTGTCGTGCCGAGAGGTATCAATTAGATCGACCGTCAAGTTTATCTGTCGCTTGATATCACCTAACAAAATACGTTGTTCTGGGTAGGTAATCGCTGCCAACAGAGTTTCTCCTTCCTGATCATTTGGGGTAGACCATTGTGCATTTTGAGTATTTTGATCTGGCAGACGTAATTTAGCATTAAGCCCAACGCCAGTCCAACTTTTTTTGGCAGGATTTGGTGATTCATAAAAGCTATCTACAAAAATCCCATCTTCACGCGCCTTCCATGCATTATTCTTATATTCTTTTGCTAGATATGGAGATAGTAGATAGTACCATTGTAGCTGCTTACCATCATCACGTCTCACATTAACTAAACAAGACATTCCATCGTTGTCTATTGCATACATGTTGTTCGCAATATACATCTGCCGATAGGCCGAGCGCTTAGCCGTCTCCCTCGCTTGCAATCGCACACCCGAGACAGCTGGTATGAGTATAGCAGCCAGAATCGCGATGATCGCGATAACCGTGAGTAGCTCTATGAGAGTAAATCCTCGAGAATAGGGGGTATGGGATGAAGCCATATGTGTTTTTGTTATTATAAAGATTTTAATATAATCGAAGCTGCGCTAGTGATTCTCAAAATTACTGCTGATTAGTCGCCGACACTGAAAATTCTACGACCCCGACATTAGCACCTGCAATGATTTTAGTGCCTCGAACCGCGTCGATCCGAAAGCCCATAAATTCAATATTTCTAAATGATGG
>QXZH01000025.1:11595-15279 GCA_009886465.1 Opitutaceae bacterium | reverse complement strand
CGTAGGCTCCATCGGCAGCGCGCTCTGCGATGATAACTTGTGCCGCACCTTCGCCTACCCCCTTGATTGAGGCCATGCCGAAGCGAATGCTGCCTTCGTCTTTTTCGATCACGGGAGTGAAGTCCGCGCCTGATTCGTTCACGTCTGGGCTTAGTACAGGCACGTTCATCGCGTTACATTCGGCAAGACTATGTGAAATCTTATCGGCGTTTCCTTGATCCGCGGTAAGCACCGCGGCCATGAACTCGACGGGGTAGTTGGCTTTCAAATACGCTGTGCGATAGCTGAGCATCGCGTAGGCAGCAGAGTGTGATTTATTGAAACCATATTCTGCAAATGTTTCTAGCAAAGCAAAAATATCCTCGGCTGTTCGGCGGTCGATGTCATTGGTCTCTTTCGCGCCCTTGATAAAAACATCCTTCTGAGCGTCCATCACAGACTTAATCTTCTTACCCATTGCGCGGCGTAAAACGTCGGCGCCACCAAGTGTGTAACCAGCAATGATCTGGGCGGCCTGCATGACTTGTTCTTGGTAAACCAAGACACCATAGGTTTCTTCGACCAGCTCTTTGAGCAAAGGGTGCGGTATCTCTACGGTCGAAGGATCTTTTTTACCTTCGATAAATTGCGGGATGAACTGCATCGGGCCAGGTCGGTAGAGTGCGATGAGCGCGATGATCTCCTCAAAGGAACTCAAACCGATCTGCCGGCAGAGTTGTTGCATGCCTCCCGATTCCAATTGGAAGACGCCTGTAGTGCGACCAGAGTTGAGCAGGTTGAAGGTCTCCTTGTCATCAAGTGTTACATTTGCGACGTTAAAATCGGGATTGTCGCGGGTGGCCTGCACATTCTTCTCCGCTTCGAAGATTACTGTCAAAGTCTTCAGCCCTAAGAAGTCCATTTTGAGTAAGCCGAGGTCTTCAGACGGTCCTTTCGGATATTGTGTAGTTAAATCACCTTCCTGAAGTGTGACGGGAATTAAATTAGTGATGTCTTGGTCGGCAATGATGACACCGCAGGCGTGTTTACCTGTGTTGCGAACCATACCTTCGATCACCCGGCCTTGATCGATGATGGTGCGAGCAACGGGGTTGCGATTGACTTCGGCGGCGAGCTCAGGCGATTTTTTGACGGAGTCATCAAGCGAAATATTGAGCTCGTCGGGAATCATCTTGGCCAGCTTGTTCGATTCTGCAAAGTCGAGGTCGTTGACTCGCGCAAGGTCGCGGATGACCATCTTAGCGCCGAAGGTCCCGAAGGTGATGATATTAGCTACGCGGTCCTTACCATATTTATCGCGCACATAGTTGACCACTTCGTCGCGGCGGCGCATGCAGAAATCTACGTCAAAGTCGGGTGGAGAGACGCGTTCTAAGTTGAGCATACGCTCAAAGAGAAGGCCAAAACTGAGTGGATCGATATCGGTGATTTTTAGCACGTAGGCGACGATACAACCGGCACCCGAACCGCGGCCTGGCCCAACAGGTATAGCTTGCTTACGCGCCCAAGCAATAAAGTCCCAAACAATAAGGAAGTAATCTACGAAGCCAGTGCCAGTGATGATGGCTAGCTCATATTCAAGCTGCTCACAGTAGCGCTTGTCGTCGGCAGAGACGTTCTCCCAGTCCGCACGACAGGCATCGTAGTCGGTGCCGTAACGTTCTTTAAGGCCATCCTTACAAAGCTCGAAGAGGTAGAGCCCGTTGCTCTTAAGCTTAATGCGCACGGCTTCGCTCATTTCGATGGGCTCCTCAGCGTCGCGGACGAGGATTTCGTTCTTACTTTTAACGTAGATGTCGAGGCAGCGGTCGAAGTTGGTGTGATCCTCCTTGTGTTGGTCGCTTTCGATTTCGATTGGGCGCTCGTAAACGGGGTAGTGGTCTTCGCCAAAGGGTAGTTTAACATCGCACATCTCGGCTACTCCGGAGGTGTTGGTGATGGCCTCGGGCACCTCCTTAAAGGCGAGGTCCATTTCGTTACGCGATTTCAAGTAGAACTGCTGTGCATCGTAGCGCATACGACTCGGGTCGGCTACTTTGGCACCTGTTTGGATACAAAGTAGGGAGTCGTGCGGCTCCCAATCATTTTTTTTGACGTAGTGGACATCGTTCGTTGCGACGACCTTGAGGTCGAACTCCTTGGCTAGCTTGAGTAGGCCTGGAATGATTCGCCGCTGCTCCTCGATCCCGTGATCCATGATCTCGATGATGAAGTAATCCTTGCCGAAAATATCGACAAACTTGGCCGTGGCAGCGCGGGCGTTTTCATATTCGTCAGCGAGTAGAAACTTAGGAATGACCCCAGCAAGGCAGCCTGAAAAACCGATCAAGCCCTCGCTGTGTGCGGCCAGCGTCGTCATGTCCGTGCGCGGATTGCGGTAGAATCCCTGGGTGTGCGCTTTAGAGACGAGTTTGCAGAGGTTCTGGTAGCCAGTGAAATTACGCGCGAGTAGCCCCATGTGGCGGGACTTTTGTTTGGCGCGCTCTTCGTTAACCAGCGCGAGTTCGTCTTCGTAGACCAAATAGATTTCGCAACCGAGTAGTGGCTTGATGCCATATTTTTCCGCCTGCTTAAAGAAGCTAGTCAACCCGTAGAGCACCCCGTGGTCGGTGATCGAAAGCGCCTTCATCCCAAGTTCTGCGGCGCGCGCACAGAGCTTATCTGTCCGGCTACAACCATCCAAAAGACTGTGGTCTGTATGGACGTGCAGGTGGACAAATTCGGTATCTTTAGTCGACATCGGGTCGCTAGACTGAAGGTGCGTTTCAGCATGGCAAGCAGAAGCTATGCGCAGTAAAGATTAGATGTGCGGCATTCCTTTAACCTCGACTAAAAGAAGCGCGGGTTAATTTGAAGATGTTCTTGAGTGGAGCCTCACTAAGATAACAGCAACGGGCACGATTCTTTGGAATAAGACCTTCGGAGGTAGCCGCGAAGATTATTGCTTTGGACCGAGACGAGTCAATTTTCCCCATATGGCATAGTCTCTCGGGAACCGTAAACTGGGATACTTATACCATGAAGCTTGATTCGAACCGAGAGAAACTATGGGAGCAGGTAGTGGGTAACCCAAGAGGAATTGACCCACAATGGATTCACGATGAAACTGGGGGATCAATGCGACCTACAAAAGTAATGATTTTGGCCAAGAAGGCAGTTGGGCAGCCGAGGACATTGATCTCACCAGCGATGGGGGCGCAATTATTGCGGTGGATAATGGGCAATTTGCTTTCCTCAAACTGGCGCCGTTTTAATGCAATAACTTAATTAGGCACGTTCTCTCGTGTTTGAGCTGAAAACGAGTAGCAAATTTAGTTCGGGGACTACTCTTTAAAGGCAGGGCACACCTTTGCACTTTTGCGTATAGGCGATATTCAGAAAAAGCTTAAGTATCCTTAGATGTTTTAAGCTTTTCTAGCTCTGTCTCGATTGCTGTGATACCTTTACCTGACTTTGCCCAGTTGTTGAGAATGAGCGATCCATAAGCGGAAGCACGCATTCCAAGCTTATTAGCACGAACCTCAATAGCTTCATGGGTGTGATTTGGTATCCAACAGTTTAGCTGTTTTTTAGAACTCATTCTTAATGATAAGATTATTTTTCAGTAGATTAACGATATCTAGGCAATTAGCATGCTGGGTTGGTTAATCATTTAAATATATGGTGATCTAGCTTATATGCTTG
>QXZH01000025.1:0-11495 GCA_009886465.1 Opitutaceae bacterium | reverse complement strand
TAACTTATAGGTTTTCTATTACCATTGTGTATTCTAGAAATATTAATTTAGCTCTAGCTTATAAGTTATGAAAGTAATACATCAAAACCATGAATTTTCTTCGTTAAGTCATAATGAAGAAGTGATTCCATATCTTCAAGTGGAGGGGATTAAAGCTGGAGTGACCCTTGATATGCTAGTCGCAGTCGTTTAAAAGCTAGAATCTAATTAGGGCACAGCAATTCGCGACCCAAGCTTTTGACACCTATCTTTAATCGACAATCTGGAAGATATGAGCGGGGCACTTTTGTGGATTTAGTTCCAAGTAAGGCTTCTTATCGTCCCAGAGATATTCTTTGGGAGCGTTGGCGAATTGATCGACCAAGTTGAGGGTGTCTGTGTGCCCGAGGCCGAGGGCTTCAGCGCTCAGGTCGAGGGTGCCGACTTGTTGGTTTTCCCAGTCCATATTCACGACGACGATGAAGCGGTCGGTTTTTTCAAAGTTTTGCTTCAGATAGGCTATGATTTGGCCATTGGAGCAGGGAATGAAGTGAACGTTGAAGGTGCGCTGAAAGGCTTCGTGCTCGTTGCGGATGGCATTCACGCGGGCGATCTCAGCGCGGATGTTACCAGGTTTATCAAGATCCCAGGCCTTGAGCTGATATTTTTCACTATGGTTATTTTCCTCTTTGCCGGGGTAGGGCTCGTGGTCGAGCAGCTCATAGGCAGGGCCATAGAGGCCGACATTGGACGAGAGTGTGGCAGCGAGCACGTAGCGACCAATGAAGGTGGCTCGCTTACCTGTCTGCAGGTCCGCATGAAGGATGTCTGGTGTATTCGGCCAAAAGTTTGGCCAGAAGTAATCCTTCGAGTCGCTTTGGGTGAGCTCTTCAACATATTGCTTCAGCTCGGTAGCGCTGTTGCGCCAGGTGAAGTAGGTGTAGCCGTGGGTGAAGCCGCATTTGGCGAGGAAGTATTTACGCTTGGGACGTGTGAAGGCTTCGGCCAGAAATATGACCTCGGGGTGCTTTGCTTTGATATTAAGGATACACCAGCGCCAAAACTCCATCGATTTGGTGTGGGGATTGTCAACGCGGAAGACTTTGACGCCTTGCTTGATCCAATACTCGAATACCGATTTGAGCTCATCCCAAAGATTTTCCCAGTCGTCGGACTCGAAGTTGATCGGTAAAATATCTTGATACTTCTTGGGTGGATTTTCGGCGTATTGCACGCTGCCATCGGGGCGCCAGCGGAACCACTCCGGGTGTTTTTTGACCCATGGGTGGTCGGGCGCACATTGAAAGGCGATGTCAAGCGCGACTTCCATCCCACGCATTTCGGCTTCATCGAGGAAGTGCTGGAAGTCCTCAAGAGTGCCAAGTGCGGGGAGGATTGATTTATGGCCACCTTCATTAGCGCCGACTGCCCAGGGGCTACCTACGTCTTCGCTACTGGGGGTGAGGGTATTATTTTTACCTTTGCGAAATTCGCGACCGACAGGGTGAATCGGGGGGAAATAGACGATATTGAAGCCCATTTTATGGATGAGGGGCAGCTGCTTGGCGGCGTCCTTAAAAGTCCCATGGGTTTTGCCGTCATAGACGCATGAGCGTGGAAAGTATTCATACCATGTGCTGAAAGCGGCTAACTCACGCTCGACGAGCATAAGGGAATGGGAGCTCGTGGTCTCCCAATCCCGCCGTGGGTAGATGCGGGCGATGCCAGCCACATGACGGCTGTAGGCGAGGTTGATGCGCGCCTCGATGTCGGCCGTAGAGTCGGCTAGGTGGGCGGCCCATTCACGGAGCTTTGCGGCGTGTTTTTTGTTAGCGCGGGTTGCGGCATGTTCGAGCAGTTCGGCGCCGATGCGGCATTCGAGGTCGAGGGGAATGCCTTCTTCATGTTTCTTCTGAAAGCCTTCCTGCCAGCTGCCGTAGTGATCGATCACCCCAGCAACTTCAAACTCGAAAAGACCTATGGAGTCGGTGCGGTAAGTGACTTCGAACTCGTCGTTTCCTATTGGCGGCATAGGGAACACTTGCCACGATTTCGTATCTACTTTGCGGATACGCAACTCGACCTGGAGTAAGTCATGTGAATCGGCAAAGACATGCGCGGTGAAGGTTATCCAGTCGCCGATGACACGCTTGAAAGGATTGCGTCCACCGTCGGTGGACGGGGTGATTTGATCAATGACGACACGACGAGTGCCAGCGGGTTTGTTGATTAAAGACATCTTTTTAAATTAATAATTAAGATTTTTTAAGCGATGCGTAGAGATCCCTTGTTTGCTCGGCGATACTTGTCCAACTAAAGCGCTCGACCGCTCTCTTGCGACCAGCTTTGGCGAAGCGCTCCCGCTTCTCGGGGTCTTCCATCAGTCGGTTCACTTGGTGGGCGAGGTCCTTTGCGTAGGCAGTTGGGTGGAGTGGGGCAAATGGGCTCTCCGTTTGCTGAGCTACGGGGACGAGGAAGCCTGTCTCGTCGTGAACAACGACCTCAGGGATGCCGCCGACCATTGAGCCGACGACGGGAGTCTCGCAGGCCATGGCTTCGAGGTTAATAATACCGAATGGCTCGTAGATCGAGGGGCAACAGAAGACGGCTGCGCCGGAGTAAAGTTGAATGATGTCGGTCTTATCGACCATCTCGTCGATCCAATAAATACCATCGCGCTCTTTGCTGGCTTCAGCCACAGCGGCTTTCATTTCAGTACCAATCACTTGGGTGTCGGGAGCCCCTGCGCAGAGAACGACATTATAGCCCTCGTGCATATACTTGATTGCCTCAACAAGGTGAATGATACCTTTTTGACGAGTGATACGCCCGACAAAGAGGACGAAGGGTTTATCTTTTGGGAGCTTGAACTTGGTCAGGGCTGGAGTGGGATCAACGGCCTTGTATTCTTCGGTGTCGATACCGTTGTAGATGACGTGAATCTTTTCGGGGGCGACGTTGAAGTGCTTTAAGAGGTCGGTCTTAGTGCCTTCAGAGACGGCGACTACCGCATCGGCCATTTCGAGGGCAGACTTTTCGACCCAGGAGCTGAAATCGTATCCACCTTGTAGTTGTTCGCGCTTCCATGGGCGGAGAGGTTCGAGCGAGTGACCAGTGATGACGAGGGGGATACCGTAGTTCATCTTGGTCATGATGCCGGCGAGGTGGGTATACCATGTATGGCAGTGCACGACGTCGGCCTCATTGCCATCGATATTGTAGCTGATTGCGCGTTGCGAGCTTCCAAAGATGGCGTGTAAATGCTCGGGAGCAGCGAAGCTGGCCGTGTCGATGGGGTAGCCTTTGACTTTGAGCGGGTAATTACTTTCGGTCTTTTGATCACCAAAAGCGCGGACATCGACATCGACGTCGGACAGTTTAGAAAGTTCGCGAGTTAGATACTCTACGTGCACGCCAGCACCACCGTAATTACAAGGAGGGTATTCGTTTGTGTAGATGAGGGCATTCATAGGTGATTTTTGAGATTTTTTGCGATGGCGGATAAGTGTGCGAGTAGGCTACGATCAATTTTTCGCCTGTCTTACTCGCTGGCCAATTCGATAGACCGAGCTTTGGCGGCCGCGAGTGCCTGATCGACGAGTTTACGCAAGTCCCCTTCTTTGAGGATTTTGAGTGCGGCTGCTGTGGTGCCTTCGGGGGAGGTGACGGCGTTACGTAGGGCTTCGGGGCTTTCTTCGCTCTCGGCAAGGAGCATGGCAGCTCCGAGTAGCGTGTCGACGGCGAGTGCATCGGCGAGACCTTCGTCTAGTCCGCAATTAACCCCAGCTTCGCGCAGTGCGGCAGCAAATTCAAACACGTAGGCGGGGCCACTGCCGCTGAGCGCGGTGACAGCATCGAGGTCTTCTTCTTCAACTTCGTGGAAATTACCCAAGGAACTGAGGGTATTTTCTACGATTTCCACGTCCTTTCCGGAAAGCTCACGCAATGGGGTGAATGCGGTAACACCCGCACCGATCTGGCCGGGAGTGTTGGGCATAGTCCGCACCACGTTACGAGCGTGGGCAAATTTTTCGCTGAGGCGTGCGAGTGGGATGCCTGCGAGAATGGAGAGAATGAGCTTGCCGCGTCCGGCTTCAGCGAGTTCAGCATTAATCTCGACAAACTGTTGCGGCTTACAGGCTAGTATAACGGTCTCGGTCTCGTGGAGTGCCGGAGTAATATCAGGCAAAAATTGGATACCGGTGGCCTTGGCGAGTGCGGGACCTGTGGGATCGTCACCGCAAGTGCAGGCGATCTCTTCGGGTGTGTAGTGCTCTTTTTCGAGGAGGCCTCGGACGATGGCGGAGGCCATGCGGCCAGCGCCGATAAATGTAATTTTTATGGGCATGTTGTCAGTGTGGTTTGAGAGGGTCGATTGGGTCGTGACGATTGAGGACAATCAACGCGACCTGATAAATCAAAGTGGGTAAGTGAGTATCGCGGTGACGCCGCTATCGGCGTTGTCTTTGAGATGAATGTCTCCTTTGAGGTTACGGATGGTATGACGAACTATGGTTAAACCCATGCCACGACCAACTGAGGTCTTGGTCGTAATGAATGGCTCAAAGAGTGTATCGATAACTTTTGAGTCGATACCCTCGCCCTTGTCGGCGACTTTTAACTGGAGCGTGTCGAGACCTCTTTTATCCTGGACGCTAGCTTGAAGCGAAATCGTGCGATCGGTCGGGGGGGTATCTTTATGATAGCTCTCCCATGCATTGATTAATAGCTCACCAAGGATGATCTCAAAGGTTTCAGCGTTAGCAGATATAAGTGTGTTGGCTTCGAGTGATGAGTCGATGAGGACCTTGGTATCGATTTTGTATTCTTCTTTGAAGCGCACAATACTGCTCTCGATTATATCAGGCACGGATATCACTGCTAGCTCATGGCGTTCGTTGTTAGCGATCGTGCCAAGTTGACCGATGATGTTGACCATGCGTGTGATAGCCTTATCTATAAGTCCGACTCTCCGTTTGACCATATCGGGACTGTCGTGTCCATTTTTTAGCAGGTCGAGGTAACCCACGACGACGCCTAGCAGGTTGTTCAAATTATGTGTGATACCCTTGGTAATCGAACCGACTGCTGCGGCCTTGCGAGCGTCACCGAGTCGCTTTTGTAGCCGTATGTTTTCGTGAAACATTTCCTGCAAGCGTAGTTGAGTATTTATACGGGCGAGGGTTTCGTCGAGATCGACGGGCTTGGTAATGTAGTCGACCGCGCCAGCATCGAGACCTTCGAGCTTTCCTTCCTTCGAGACTTTGGCTGTTATGAATATGATGGGTATCGTCTCGGTCTCTGGGTTCGACTTGAGGCGTTGACAGACCTCAATGCCGTCCATTTCTGGCATCATGATGTCGAGCAAAATGAGGTCAGGATCTGCCTCCTCGACGATGTCCAAGCACTCGCGGCCATTGTAAGCCACGCTGACGTGCATTCCTTGACGTTCAAGTTTTAGTTGAAGCAGCTTGATGTTGATCGGGTGGTCGTCGACAACGAGTATTCTAGGCTCTTGTTTTTTGCTCAAAATGGGCGCGGCTCGTACCGAAATGTTTTCTGATTTAAGCAGTGTTTTTTAAGAAGATAACCTAAGGTGACCTATGATTCTAATTTTGGCAAAACAGAAAACGCGTGTTTCGGTTAGAGTGATTAATGAAGGTCAGCTTTTGCTGCTATTAACCAATTTCTCATCAATCACGGCAGTGCGGCTCATCATGTCGTGTCCCATTTGCCGACGTTTGTTGAAAAACAGCGTGACCAGTGTGGCGATCATGCCGATGGGAAAAAAGAAATAGATTGTGAGCGTTTTCAAGCCACCACGTATAATGCCTGCCATAATTGGGGGCTTGTCGAGGGTGACTGTGCTTACGCTGCGGATGCGGCAAATGCGTTTGCCCAGAGAGCTGCCGGCAAAAAAGGCCTCGCCTAGGGCGAAGTAGAGCCAAAAGCAGAGCATTTGTAGCTCGTTGGCGATGGCGAGAGCTTCGGCTAGGCTTTTACTTGGCTCAGGAAGGGGCGCATCAACTGCAGTGTCTCGATCGCCCCACCAGGTGCCGACTGCTTGTGTCCACTCCGTCAGCTCAGTGAAAGCGGCGGGATGCGACTGAGGAAGGGCGATCTTCCAAATAATGATCGATGCGACGGCTGAGATGAGGATGAAGTCGAGGAAGAATGCTAAGGCTCGCAGACCGATGCTCGCGGGGGGCATGGGACCATCCTTACGAAAGACGGAGTCGAGAAGGTTGCCCGCGCTGGGCGTTACCTGCTGCGGGTCTTCGTTCGGGCGTTTGCTCAGATCGTTGGACGGACTTGGCTCAGGCGAACTCATGTAGCTTGGGCAACTTTGAAGGCACGTAGCGTATTGTGCATGAGCATCGCGACCGTCATCGGACCGACTCCGCCGGGCACGGGTGTGATGTGAGAAGATTTCGGTGCGACTGCTTCGAACTCGACATCGCCGACTAGGCGGTAGCCGCGTTTTTTAGTGGCGTCTTCGACGCGATTGATGCCCACATCAATTACGGCGACGCCCTCCTTAACCATGTCGCCCGTCACAAAATTGGCACGACCGATCGCGGCGATCAGCACATCGGCTTGTCGGGTAATGCTTGGTAGATTGGTAGTGCGCGAGTGGCAAACCGTCACGGTCGCATTGCCAGGAAGTGCCTTGCGCATCATGAGCAGTGCGGCGGGTTTACCCA
The DNA here is from genome assembly GCA_009886465.1 of Opitutaceae bacterium. Classification (GTDB taxonomy): domain Bacteria; phylum Verrucomicrobiota; class Verrucomicrobiia; order Opitutales; family Coraliomargaritaceae; genus Thalassobacterium. The sequence goes on along the minus strand of QXZH01000025.1, from coordinate 4,812 downwards.
CGATCTGGCTACGACCGAGCACCACGACGTGCTTACCCTCGGTCTCGATGCCGCTTCGCTCAATCAGTTCGACAATACCTGCTGGCGTGCAAGCCACGAAGCCGTCCTTGTCCTCTTGGCAAAGCTTGCCGATGTTTAAAGTGTTGAAGCCATCGACGTCCTTACCGGGCAGCACACGGTTGAAGGTCTCCGTTTCGTCGATGTGCTTGGGCAGTGGCGCTTGGATCAGGATGCCGTTCACGTTGCGGTCGGCATTAAGCGCGTCAATTTGGGCAAAGAGCTCTTCTCTGCTCACATCTTCAGCCAACAAATACAGGCGGCTTTCGATGCCGATCCGTTCAGCCGTCTTTTCCTTCTTGCGGACATAAGAGACGGATGCGGGATCGTCGCCCACACGAATAAAGGCTACGACGGGCCTCTTTCCTGAGAGCTGCCCGACCTCTACGGCGAGTTCTTCAATTATGGATTCTGCGATAGCGTTGCCGTCGATGAGTTTCATGCCCCCAAACAACGCTAAGCCCTCCTAATTTGGCAACTCTAGAATTCTCTCCTCGTTTTCAGTTTGGCGCTTATTGTATCAGGATGCCGGCGATAGCGGCACTGGACAGATTTGCGAGCGTACCTGCTAGCACCGCTTTGAGACCAAGCCTTGCGATTTCTTGTCGGCGACTTGGAACTAGGCTACCTAAGCCGCCAAGCAGAATAGCGATCGAAGAGAAATTTGCAAATCCGCAGAGTGCAAATGTAATGATTGCCTGCGAGCGATTGCTGAAAGTTTCTTGGATCAGGCCGAATTCAACAAATGCGACGAATTCATTGACCACCAGTTTCTGACCAATGAAAGATCCGCCCATCACGGCATTTTCCCAAGGGATGCCGAGCAACCATGCGATCGGGCTGAACATCCAGCCTAGTATCAGTTGCAGCGTTAAACTATCGTAGTTGAAGAGTCCGCCGATTAATCCGAGCAGGCCGTTGAGCAGGGCGATTAAACCGATAAAGGCAAGGAGCATGGCGCCCACATTAAGTGCCAGCTTGAGTCCGTCAGAAGCCCCACCAGCGGCTGCATCAAAGACGTTGGCTGGTTTGTCAGCAGGATCTTCTTTTAGTTCGCTATTATCGGTGGTCTCGGTTTCTGGGATCAGTAGTTTGGCAAAAAGTAGTCCGGCAGGTGCGGCCATGAAGCAGGCCGCCAGCAAGAAACGCAAATCGATCCCCATCGCAGCATAACCGGCGAGTACGCTACCCGCAATCGAAGCCAAGCCACCGACCATGACAGCAAAAAATTCCGACTGTGTCATCCGCCCGAGATAGGGCTTAATTGCAAGTGGCGCCTCTGTTTGCCCAACAAAGATATTGGCTGTGGCGCTGAGCGATTCTGCACGGCTTGTGCCCAAAAGTTTACGGATGCCACCGCCGATGATCTGCACGATAAATGGCATTACTTTGATATAATAGAGCACGGAAATTAGTGAAGAGAAAAAGATAATTACCGGGAGCACTTTAAACGCGAAGATGAAGCCGAGACTTGCAGATGGATCACTAAGTCCTCCAAATATAAAACTAATTCCATCGTCTCCGTAGGCAATCACTGTGCTAACAATTACGGAGAGTTTCTCTAGAGCCATCTTACCGATCGGGACATAAAGTACCAGCAGTCCGAAGCCAAACTGGATTCCGATCGCCCCAATTACAGTGCGCCAGTTGATGTTTTTTCTCGAACTAGACAATAACCATGCGATCGTGATTAGGGCGCAGTAACCGAATAGACTTGTTATCATATATGCTCAGAATGAAGGGGTAGGCGTCATTTGCAAGCCTTCCGATCTGCCCGCGGTAGCTTGCCTTTATGGATAGAGGACAACTTGGGTCTTAATCGCCCCGTAGCCCCCATGTTTATTACTGATTTGATTGTTCCTGACCCCCTGAAAAAAATGCAAAAAGGTACTTGCACGGGTAAGGCGACCCGCTACTTTCTCCGACTTTCCCTAATTTTAGCGATCATTTCTTAATGCCAACAATTAACCAACTAGTCCGCAACCCTCGTGTTGTTCAAAAGGTAAAATCAAAGTCTCGTCACTTGGACAAGAACCCGTTTCGTCGTGGTGTCTGTGTTCAAGTCATGACTCGTACTCCTAAAAAGCCAAACTCTGCCATCCGTAAGGTGGCCAAAGTGCGTCTGACTAATGGGCACGAAATCATCGCTTACATCCCTGATGAAGGCCACAACCTCCAAGAACACAGTATTGTGCTCGTGCGTGGTGGTCGTGTGAAAGACCTTCCTGGTGTTCGTTACCACATCGTTCGTGGCACACTTGACTGCGTGGGTGTTGAGAAACGTCGCCGTAGCCGTTCAAAATATGGCGTGAAACGTCCTAAGGATGCCTCTTAAGCGAACGAATTGTTCATTATTTTTAATTTTTTAATTCTCATTAACTATGTCACGTCGCCGCCAAGCCGTTAAACGTCCTCTCATACCAGATCCTCGCTTCAACAGCACTCTGGTCGCCAATCTTGTAAACATGATCATGGAACGCGGTAAGCGCACCGTGGCTCAGAAGATCGTTTACTCTGCGTTCGAGCGCGTGAGCGAAAAGCTCGAAAAGGGCGACCCGGTCGACCTCATCACTGGAGCGCTTGAAAATTCGCGTCCCAAGCTTGAAGTGAAGAGCCGCCGTGTCGGCGGTGCCACCTATCAGGTGCCCGTAGAAATTTCTTTCGAACGCCAGCAAGCCCTCGCTTTCCGCTGGATGGTCAACGCCGCGCGCAGTCGCAAGGGTGTTCCTATGAACGAAGCCTTGGCCGACGAAATCGTCGATGCCTACAACAATACAGGTGGAGTTGTGAAGAAAAAAGAAGAAGTTCACCGCATGGCTCAAGCCAACCGTGCTTTCGCACACCTGCGCTGGTAATTTCTTACTTGCACTGGCAGTCCTCGGACGCGCCGCCCCTCGTTCTTTTCCAGTCGTATCTCTTTTATGTCCGCTATTCATAGTATTGCGTCAGCTAACTCACCGAAACGTAAGTTCCCCTTGGAGCATACGCGAAATATCGGCATAGCTGCTCACATAGACGCGGGAAAGACGACAACGACGGAAAGAATTCTATTTTACGCAGGTGTCGTCCACAAGATGGGCGAGGTCCACGAGGGTAGCGCAGTCACTGACTGGATGGATCAAGAGCGCGAGCGTGGTATCACTATCACCTCCGCTGCGATCTCCTGTAACTGGACAAATCAAGATGGTCCTTACGCGGAGATTTGTAACCAGATCAACATCATCGACACCCCGGGCCACGTCGATTTTACCGCCGAAGTAGAACGCTCGCTTCGTGTCCTAGATGGTACCATCGGTGTTTTTTGCGCCGTCGCTGGTGTGCAGCCGCAGTCTGAGACGGTATGGCGGCAAATGACAAAGTACAATGTCCCGCGCATCGCTTTTGTTAATAAGATGGATCGTGTTGGTGCGGATTATTTCGCCGCCATTGAGTCGATGCGCGAGCGCCTCGGTGCGAACGCGCATCCTATCTTTCTACCCATCGGTTCTGAAGAAGATTTCATCGGTCTCATCGACCTGACGACGATGGAAGCACGGGTTTACGATACGACCGACTCCAGTGGCATGACCTTCAAGACGCAGGCCATCCCCGCTGACTTAGTCGATCAAGCCGTCGAGTATCGCGAAAAGCTAATCGAAGCCCTTGCCGACTTTGATGAAGCGCTGGCCGAGAAGTACCTCGAAGGCGAAGAACTGACAGCCGACGACATCCGCGCCGCCATCCGAAAGGCGACTATTTCCTTAGGCTTCTGTGGCGTTATTCCAGGTAGTGCTTTCAAGAACAAGGGCGTGCAAGCCGTCCTCGAATCCGTGGTCAACTACCTTCCATGCCCGCTCGATCTACCGCCGATGAAGGGCGAGACCGAGCAAGGCCGTGATGTTGAAGTCACCCCAGACGACAACGGCAAGTTCGCAGGCCTCGCCTTCAAACTTATGAACGACGGCTACGTTGGTAAGCTCGTCTTTGTGCGTGTTTACTCGGGCAGCCTTGCCAAAGGAAGCGCACTTTATAATCCACGCACAGGTAAGACCGAGCGCATTTCTCGTCTTCTCATCATGAAGGCAGACTCCCGCGAAGACATTGATGTCGCTTACTCGGGTGACATCTGCGCCATTGTTGGCGCGCGTGATGTTGTCACCGGCGACACACTCTGCACCAAGGGCTTCGATGTTCGCCTGGAACCACCCACATTCCCCGAGCCAGTTATCTCGATGTCGATCGAGCCTAAGACCACCGCCGACCAAGAAAAAATGGCGACTGGTCTGCAGCGCCTCTCTGAAGAGGATCCTACCTTCGTCGTCAGTTCCGATGAAGAGACTGGGCAGACAATCATTGCTGGTATGGGTGAGTTGCACCTCGAAATCATTAAAGACCGACTCTTCCGTGAGTTCAAAGTCGGCGCGGAAGCCGGACGCCCGCAGATCGCTTACCGCGAAACGGTGTCTACCAATTCCGAAGGGGAGGGTAAATTCATTCGCCAAACTGGTGGCAGCGGTCAATACGGCCATGCCCGCATCAAGCTCAAGCCTCTCGAGCGTGGCGCAGGCATCGAAATCGTCGACAAGACAGTCGGTGGTGTTATCCCAAAAGAATTCATCCAACCCACCCTAGAAGGCATCCGTGAAGCTGCCAACAACGGCGCTGTCTGCGGCTACCCCGTGGTTGATTTTAAAGTTACCCTTTTCGACGGTTCTTTCCATGATGTGGATTCCTCTGAAATGTCCTTCAAGATGGCCGGCATCTTCGCTTTCAGAG
>QXZH01000024.1 GCA_009886465.1 Opitutaceae bacterium | reverse complement strand
TTTCCTAAGAAATTTAAAGAAGTGCATGCCAAATTGGACGCACATGCCGAGCCCCATCAGGAGTACACTCAGGTAGGGCAGTAACCAACCCGGGTTACGCACGACTTGGAAGATGGAGGTCTTGTCCTGATTTGCGAAGGAGGCCTGGAAAAAGGTGAGCCCCTCGTAACGGAGTGGGTGGTTCATGTAGATCAGCGCCTTTTGGTTTTTGGTGCTGTCTTGATGGGTAACTTTGACTTCGCTGGAGAAGTTGAAGGGCACCTCAGTGCCTGGATACTTTTCATGCTTAAAGTCGATCAGCTCTATCTCGAAGGGGTAGTAATGGCGTGTGAAACGCAGAGCGATTTCGAAGGAGCGGTCGCCAGTGTCCACCATTTGCGGGGGGAAACGTTCGTCCATTACGTTGCAGACGAGCCATATGCCTAGTGAATCCTCGCCGTTCAATACTTCGACAAACGCAGTGGCGGTGTTGATCTCTTCCTCCGAGTAGGTCTCCGGCTTTGGATTTACGATGATACCCATACGCACTGCTGCGCCGCGTGTCGCTATGGACTCGGCGGGCGAACCGCTCGTCGCTCGTCCGATTTCCGCATTACCGTGATAGCGAACTGTGCGTATGCTCAGCGGCGTATTCGGAACGTCGATGCGCTTGCCAGGTTTGAGCAGGCTGGCGGGGATGGTGTGCACGCTGTCGTGCTCTGGGTGGCTGCGGTCAATGAAGACGAGCTCGTTCTCGCGAAAGCCTTGAGAGTAATTACTGGTGCCTCCTTCATCGACAGGCATTTGACTTTCGACTGCGAGAATGTCTGTCATCAGCTCGCTGATAAGCAGCAATATGAGGCCGGAGTGAATGAGGAAGATACCGCACTTCATCCAAGACATCTTGAAGCGGGTAAAGTGAGCGGCTAGGAGGTTGATTAACAGCATGCCTCCTAGCAGATAGCCTCCCGGCATCGGGATACGAATCCAGTGTAGATGTTGACCAAGTGGAGCGTGTTCGGGAAATGTCCAGACAACTAAAAAACTCTCGAAATAGAGCTCTTGCGTGTGCCAAATGCCATATTGAACTTGATCGAGTGTACCGAAAAAGATGAGCACTAGCGAGAAACTGAGCAATACCACCGTCAGTTTGAGCGAACTGAAAAACTGGAAGAGGGGTTTCATCAATTAGTGATGACTGTCCTGCAACTGAACGGAATCAAGGAAGGCTTTCATTTTGGCTTCGTTGCCAAGTACGGTGGCGCTGTTACCGAGGAATTTGAAAAACCAAGTGCTTCCGTGGAAAGGGAGTAGGCCGCCGAGGATGCTTTGCGCCCCTCCTTCGAGACGCACATAAAGGCCGGGGTGTTGGGAGATCGTATAGCTTTCGGTGAACTTAGGCAGGTCTTCGAATGGGGCATCATCGAGACCGACCTGTCCACGCCAGCGATTTATGTTGGCAAGGCGTCCGCCCACGTCTCCCGGAAAGACGAGTACGGTCAGTTCGGCAGCGCCATTTTCGTCGCTTACTTTTAGATTTGCTTTGCGGATACCGCTCGCAGGGAGATCTTCCCAGCCTTCAGGCACGATATAGCTAACCCCGCCAGCTTCGTCGGCAGCGGCTTGCATCCCGGGAAGAATGCGCATGGCTCCATTGAGGGGGGCGGAAGCTTTTGTTTCGGCAGAATCAGTCACGGGCGTTGGCATCGTAACTGTGCGGTCTTCCTTGGGGATGAGATAGCTGGTGGGTTCGGCTTGCTCGCACCCGACAAATCCAAGCAGACAAACCACACTCAAGCAGTAAAATCGCAGGCGACGCTCGAGAACTGTCGCAGAGTGGATGGATTTGACGATGTGTGCAGTCTGTCGCATAAATACGAGGGGGCTCTGTTAATAGAAAAGGTCAATCGATCTAGTTTTCGTATTCCTGCAACTTATGTTGCCGATTAGTTAGCAAAGCGAAAGAGGGCGACGTCGCCGTCCTTAAACTCGTATTCTTTACCTTCGAGGCGGTATTTGCCTGCGTCGCGGGCTTTGGCGACGTTGCCTGCAGCGATCAAATCATCGTAGGCGACCACTTCTGCTTTAATAAAGCCGTGCTCGAAGTCGGTATGAATGACGCCTGCGCACTGCGGTGCTTTCATGCCACTTTTAAATGTCCAAGCACGCACTTCTTGGACGCCGGCAGTGAAATAGGAGGCCAGCCCGAGCAGGTCATAAGTCGCTCGGATGAGGAGCGATACGCCCGAGTCTTTGACCCCGAGGGATTCCAAATATTCGGCCGCTTCTTCGCCATCGAAATCAATCAGTTCGGCCTCAACGGCTGCGGAAACGATGCAGGTGCCAGCGCCGTGGTGTTCATCGGCAAATTTCTTGACTAGGGCGACGTATTGATTGCCAGAAGTGTCGGCCAGATCGCTCTCGGCCACATTGCAGGCATAGAGTACGCGCTTAGCGGAGAGCAGGCAAAGTCGCTTGAGTACGGCGTGCTCGTCCTCGTTCATGTCTAAAGTAATTGCCGGCTTCGTCTCGTTGAGGTGAGGCAGTAAACGCTCAATCAGTTCCAGATTCTCAGCGGCCTCTTTGTCGCCCCCGCGGGCTTTTTTGACTAGCTTGTCCTGCTGGCTCTCCAGCGAGCTGATGTCAGAGAGGATGAGCTCGGTATTGATCACATCGATATCACGGATCGGGTCGATTGAGCCCATGCTGTGGATGATGTCGTCATTATCGAAGCAGCGCACCACGTGCACGATGGCATCGACCTCGCGGATATTGGCGAGGAACTTGTTGCCGAGCCCTTCGCCCTTACTTGCGCCTTCAACGAGGCCAGCGATGTCAACAAATTCGATCGCGGCAGGTATGACCTTGTCCGTCTTCGCGATCTCTCGCAGAGGTTCCAATCGAGCGTCCGGAACTTGGACGACGCCCACGTTGGGATCGATCGTGCAAAACGGATAGTTTGCCGACTCCGCCTTGCGCGTACGCGTGAGAGCGTTGAAGAGTGTACTTTTGCCCACATTGGGGAGACCTACAATACCAGCTTGAAGCATAGCCGCGAAAAGATGCCTTCATAGACCCGCAGTGCAACGAAAAATGGAAGTAGCGAAACGAGTGCCGACCACTCGACCTCCGAGCGAGTGTCACGCGTGAGAGCCTTGCGGAGCGCTTGGCCACAGAAAATACTGACAAAAAGACCTCCTAGAATTGCGATTTTAAGATCGAGTGGCTTTTTCTTTTCTATCACAAGGAGAAAGCTATGGTGCAGTAAACGAAAGCTAAGATGCAGAAGAAGATACAAAAGGCAGCCAATGCCATGAGACAGTTACGCAAACATTTGTCGAGCTGTGTGCTTGAGGATGACGCTAGTTGCTTTCGTGCTTCTTTGGACAACCTGAGGCTTTCGTCGCTGCCACGTGCCGTCATTGCGATTAAAGACCCGACTGACGTAGGAGTTGTTCTCAAGATCGCTAACAAGTATGGCGTCCCAGTCACCTCGAGGGGTGCGGGCTCTTCCGCCACGGGTTCTGCTGTCCCGATCCAAGGCGGCTGGGTGCTCGACCTCTCTGCCCTCGATGAGATCGAAATCGATCCCGTCGCACGCATCGCTACTGTCGGAGCGGGTGCTGTTACGGCCAATCTGCAAGAACAGGCTGAAGCGCTCGGCCTCTTTTATCCGCCCGACCCTTCCTCGAAAAAGTATTCCACTCTCGGGGGCAACATCGCTTGCAACGCTGGAGGTATGCGCTGTGTCAAATACGGAGTCACCCGCGACTATGTGTTTGGCCTCAAAGGCTTCCTCGCTGATGGCAGCCCATTTGAATTTGGACTGCCCATTAAGAAATATGTATCTGGCCTCAATCTGCGCGACCTTTTGATTGGATCCGAAGGCACACTCGGTGTCATCACTTCGGCCAATCTTAAGCTCATCCCTAAACCAGAAAAACGCTGGACGGGCCTGTTCGCTTTCAAAAGCGAAGCGGCCGCGCTTAAAGCCGTGGTCGGTCTTTTCAAAGTCGGCGTGAGTCCTTCCATCCTAGAGTTTCTTGATCGCCAGTCCGTGGGCTGTGCGGAAAAATTCACAGGTAAAGCGATTTTCGAAGGGCAGCCTCGCAGCTCGATCCTCCTGGTCGAACTCGACGGTTGTCCTGCCGAAGTCCGCCAGCAGCGTAAGCGTCTGCTCGACTACATGACAGGCCTCGCCGTTGCCCACCGCGAAGCCCGCACCGAGGCGCAAGCCGAAAAACTATGGCAAGTCCGCCGGACCTGCTCGCAGTCGATGTTTTCGCTCGCGGATACGAAGCTCAATGAAGATGTCGTCGTGCCGCTCGAAAAGCAGGCCGCATTGATTCGCTACACAATAGCGCTCAAAAATGAAATCGGCCTCGCCACGCCCACCTTTGGTCATGCTGGGGATGGTAATCTGCACGTGCATATCATGTATAACCGTGCGAGCAAAGCCGATGCAAAAAAAGCCAAAGCGGGCATCCGCAAGCTTATGCAAAAGGTCGTTGATCTGGGCGGAGTTATTACAGGCGAACACGGCATCGGTCTGGCCAAGGCTCCCTTCATGGGGATGCAGCATAGCCAAGCGGAGATCGCCGCGATGCGTTCTGTCAAAAAAGCCCTTGATCCACTAGGTATATTGAACCCTGGTAAAATCTTTGAACCATTTGAAGTCTGGGATCATGAGCTAGTCGACGTGCAACTCCCTTGGGATCACCGCTAGGGTATCACGACCGCCTTAGTCGTTTCGATTAGAAGTGCAGGATAAGTAGGGGGTGTCAGCACGTGGGAGTGCCCTTTAGCCGCGCTCCTTATTGGTAAAATGTAGATTGACAGAGAGGTTAAATAGGATGTGCTTCCGATCTTCATTTGGTACCGGGGCATAGCGCAGTCTGGCTAGCGCACCTGCTTTGGGAGCAGGGGGTCGGGGGTTCGAATCCCTCTGCCCCGACCAAA
>QXZH01000023.1 GCA_009886465.1 Opitutaceae bacterium | reverse complement strand
CCAACTATGACACGGTAGCCGATTAGTTCAAAATCCTCCTTCTTACCTTTGAGAAAACGATTAAGTAAAAGTTTGAATGAAGCATCTGCGGCCTCGTAGCCGTATCCTCGAAACTCAAGCCCCTTCAGTTCGGCGAGAAAATCTTTTAGTTCAGGCGAGCTAGCATCGAGATCGATGCCAATTTCCTTGGCTTTCATCAGCACACTACTACGGCCCGACATGTCCGAAACTAGTACGCGCGTGCGATTACCAACAAGCTCGGGTTCGATATGTTCATAGCTATGTTTGACCTTCGCAGCTGCATCTGCATGCACACCTCCTTTGTGGGCAAAAGCAGCGGGTCCAACAAAAGGTGCCGAATTATCCGAAGCGCGATTTGCCATCTCATCCACAAAGAGTGAAAGGTCACGGATTTGATCCAGATTGGCAGCACACTTTAGTTCCTTGTCCATTTTAAGGATCAAATTGGGAATGATCGTGGTGAGGTTGGCATTGCCGTTACGTTCGCCAAGACCGTTGATCGTACCTTGAACAAGAGTTGCGCCAGATTCGACTCCTGCAAGTGATACCGCTACGCCAAGCCCAGAGTCATTGTGGCAGTGTACGCCAATGGGCGTATCGGGGAAGTGCGCGATGACTTTAGCAACGATTTCGTTGACCTCGCTCACGAGTTTGCCGCCATTAGTATCGCAGAGTGTGAGATTAATCGCCCCACCACGTTTAGCCGATTCGAGAGTTTGCAGAGCGTATTCCGAGTTATCGCAAAAGCCGTCGAAAAAATGTTCCGCATCGTAGATGACCTCGCGGCTGTTATCTGTGAGGAAACGGACAGAATCTTCAATCATTCTGAGATTTTCTTCAGCAGTAGTGCGAAGTATCTCAGTGACATGTAGCAGCCAAGTCTTACCAAATATAGTGACGACGGGAGTGTTTGCATCGAGTAAAAGTTTGAGCTGTGGGTCCTCTTTAGCGCTGAGGCTGGCACGACGAGTTGAACCGAAGGCGGCGATTTTTGCGTTTTTAAGATTTAAACTCTTAGCTTCCTCAAAAAAGGCCATGTCGCGTGGATTCGAGCCAGGCCAACCGCCTTCAATATAATCAACGCCGAATTGATCCAATTTCTCTGCAATCCTGATCTTTCCTGCTACAGTGAAAGATATTCCCTCCCCTTGTGTACCGTCGCGTAAGGTCGTGTCGTAGATTTTGATGCTATGTGTCATAATGATCGCAGAACTTGAATAACGAAAGAAAAACAATGTCTAGCAGTGCTGGGCGCAAACAAAAAGACGCCCCGGAGAATCGGAGCGCCTTTAAAAGTGGCAGGCTCACAGGGATTTGAACCCCGACTGACGGTACCAAAAACCGAAGTGCTACCATTACACCATGAGCCTAATCAAAGTCGGGAGAGTAGAAAGCAAGACCCTCTCGTCAAGTAATCTATTCAATATTTTATCAGATATTACCCTGTAAAGTATAAGTGAAGTAGAGCAGGCTTGATATTGACGTATCGCTCAAGAATCCAGAACCTTTGTGCACGAGGTCATGGTAATATGGAGGTCTCAAATTTAATGGATACGACTCTCATACTCATTCTCACTCCGTTCATTACGGCTGGTATCGGTTGGCTAACAAATTGGGTGGCCATTCAAATGCTTTTTCATCCGCGCAAATCGATCCGTGTGTTCTTTTTGAATTGGCAAGGGCTCATCCCCCGCCGTCAGAAGCAGTTAGCCTCAGAATCGGCGGAAATAATTGAGCGCGAAATTCTTCAGCAACACATGGTTCTCCATGAAATAAAAAAAATAGAGCTCGGTCCTTACTTAGAGGATACTGCTAAAACAATTGTCTGGGAGAGGATCGGCCCCCAACTTCGCGCGATCCCCCTACTCGGTGGATTTATTAACGACCTCACGCTTGCGAAATTCGAAGTCATTGCCGCGGCATCTATGAAAGAAGAAGCAGGACCACTGATGGAAAAAGTGGCCACTCAGTTTGAAGATTCGGTCAATCTAAGGCAAATGATTGAGGATAACATTGCAGCCTTCGATCTAGACCGCCTCGAGACCATCGTTAAGCAAGTCGCTGGCAGCGAGTTTCGCACAATAGAGCGCCTCGGTGCCGTCCTTGGCTTTATCATAGGTTGCTTGCAAGTCGCCCTCTTTTGGACGACAGGTGCGATACAATTTTAAATTAATTCACCAATGAGCAGCCTCGACACATCCAAGCTTATTTACTGCAGTTCTCGATTTCAAGCGCGTCGTCGCGAGACTCGTGTTATTAATGTTGGTGGCATCTATATTGGAGGGGACAATCCGATCCGCATTCAGTCGATGACGACGACGAAGACGCAAGACATTGATGCTACAGTATCGCAGACCCTCGCACTAGCAGAGGCGGGTTGCGAGATTGTCCGTATCACTGCGCCTAACAAGGCTGCAGCCGCAGCTCTGGGAGAAATCTCCAAAAAAGTCCGCGCCGCGAAATGCAAGGTGCCGCTTGTTGCTGATATCCACTTCCTACCATCAGCAGCGATGGAGGCGGCTAAACACGTCGATAAAGTACGCATCAACCCCGGCAACTACGCTGACAAGAAGAAATTCGCTGTCCTCGAATATACCGACGCCGCTTATGACGAAGAATTAGAGCGCTTGCATGTAGCCTTCTCCCCTATCGTACTTCGTTGCAAAGAGCTAGGTCGCGCCATGAGAATCGGCACCAATCACGGTTCACTCTCGGATCGTATCATGAATCGCTATGGCGACAGCCCTATGGGCATGGTCGAGTGTGCACTTGAATTTATCCGTATTGCCGAGAGCCACAATTATCAAGACATCTGCCTCTCTATGAAAGCCAGTAACCCGAAGGTGATGATCGAAGCCTACCGCCTAGCGGTCGCTCGTATGAGCCAAGAAGGTATGAATTATCCCCTCCACCTTGGAGTGACCGAAGCGGGTGACGGCGAGGACGCACGGGTTAAAAGCGCAATCGGCATCGGCACCCTGCTCAACGATGGCCTCGGCGATACAATCCGCGTCTCCCTAACCGAAGACCCTATCTACGAAGTGCCCGTTGCCCGCGACCTAGCTGACAAGGCAATGACCCTCTGGAAACAGCAGTCAGAAGTGCCCCTATCTGAGGTCACGCACGATAGCATCAACCCTTACGATTTTAACAGACGCTCAACACGTGTTCTACAGCTCAGTTCGAAGTGCGCCATTGGCGGAGAAAGCGTTCCCGCCGTCATCGTCAAGACGCATCACGCGATCAGCGAAACGCAGTCGATCGTTCAAGATGTTTGCGCGACTCAGATGAAGCTTAAGGATATTAAAATAGAGGGTCTTCAAGTCGTCATTAATGTCGCCCTTGATTTGGATCAGTTCACCCTACTTCACGAAACCCTCAATACAGTTGTAGAATGCTTTGTCCTTGAGATCGGTAGTGCAGTCGATGTCTCCCATCTTGAAAATTTTAATTGGCCAAAAAGCAACCTAGCAGGGATCATGCTACTTCAGCACATTCCCAAAGAAGACGCCTATTACGCAGCAACACTCTTACAATTTTGCCGTGACATGAAGTTCAATTGCGCGATCGATTGCACCGCTTTCGACTTGCGTGAGGAGATCGGCGCACAACTCGCGCCCATGGGTACCGAGCGCCTCATTTTAAGTAGGGGCATAACTAACGACGACGTCTGCAACCAGAAAAATCACCCTATTGGTAGTTATCGTGCGCTTGCCGAGGTCGCACAGGAGTTCCTTCCCGATGCTCCCATTTGGATACGGAATACAGTTAGCAACACACTTGCACCCAAAGACTACTTTTCAGACCGCCTGCTGGAGGCCAGTATGCTGATTGGCGCGAC
>QXZH01000022.1:1755-3296 GCA_009886465.1 Opitutaceae bacterium | reverse complement strand
CTAAATCTTTTACCGTAAGCCACATCATATCTTGCATACCACCATGCTGATTAATGATTAGCTTCGTATTTGGCGCGTGCTGCGTCGCGATTTCAAAAGCCATTTTTATGTAGAGTGGTGGCATAAGTGGATGGCTTAAGTCATATCCAATTATCGTCCACGGGTTCTCCCATTTATCAGTGCCCGGCTTAGGTCCAAACCATCTACCGCTAGTCGTTATGGTCTCGTTGACGACGTCCATCCATTTGACATGCTCGTAGGCATCATAGCGCTGGCACTGAGCAGTCATGTATTCTATTAAGTTCTGTTCCAGTTCTTCTGCTGTGCGGTGATCTTCCATCGCCCATACAGAGCATTGAGGGCTGATCGGACCGTGAAGCCGAACGACTTGATTTATTTCAGCGCAATGCTCAATCCATTTATCGCCAGGTTCCCAATCCCATATGCCCGGCTTTGGATGTGCTGTCGCCTGTTTAAAGTCGTTCTCTGGAGTTACGTAATTAAACTCGCGATCAATGATGTCGCCCGTTCCTTGCTTTCGTTTTTTCCATCCTGTAGTGCCACCGATGTATAAGTTATCCTGGGGATACTTATCAGCGAGAATTGCTTGCAGTCTTCGTCCTTCGGGCATGTTTCGGCTTGTTTCTGCCCAAGCTTCGAAATACTGCTGATCTTCTAGGGAAAACCTAGATTTATTCAGGGTAAATTCTGTATTATCTGATGCGCGCTTTACCGTCACACGATCACTTTGGACTCTAAGCAATTCACCATCGAATTTAGCGCCTTCACTTGATGTAAATATATAAGCATGACCTGTGCTTAAGCTTGCGATAAGAAGTAAGATACAGACTATCAATTTCATTTCTAATTCGTATGTGCTATTTAACCTAGGCAACCTCTTTTAGGCAATGACGCTCATCGTAGTAACAAGACTGGTGATGTAAAGAGTTACGCAAACACAGCATCTACAAATAAGGTCAAATATAGCTCCAACGATGGTCTCTAATATTTTACTCATAAAATCATAAATATGAGTGCTTTAGATTACTACTGGAATCTCAGTATTACATGGAAAGACGGGATTCAAGATTCGTGTTGCGAGGAGATCAGATCCATATTTTAGTTATTACTCGTAATTCTCCTTACCAAACTAAAATGCCTACCTACATATATCAGGAAATTCTACCCGACGGTTCCGATGGCGAGGCCTTCGAATACATTCAGCGTATGGCCGACGATCCACTCATAGCACACCCAAAAACGGGCAACCTAGTACGAAAGGTATTTCACTCGCCCAATGTTTCTAACAAATATACTGAAGGTTCCACCAAGAAGAAGTTGACCGACGAAAACGTCGAAAAGCATGGCTTCACCCGCTACGAAAAAGATAAAGTCACTGGGCGCTACCATAAAACTGCAGGTAAGGATAAACGTGCACCCGATGTGGTCGATGCCAATAAGCTGAAAGAAATCCAGCAGAATGGCTTGGACTAACAAGCACTTATTCTAAGCAGTATTTTAATGCCTTACTGACTACCCGA
>QXZH01000022.1:0-1703 GCA_009886465.1 Opitutaceae bacterium | reverse complement strand
TGATTGACAGTGATGACCTCGAGGCGTTCGCAGGTAGTGTCGAGATTGGTGGCAGTGACTTGCACCTCCTCGGTAAATCGGAAGAGGGTTTGCTTAGGCTCTTCGATCATGCGGAGCAATTGGCTAGTGACGATCGTTGCTTCCCTCTCGATTTGAGCTACAGGTATGGGCGCTGCAGTACTGGTCGGCGTAAATGCTACATATCCAAGGTCAGGCATTTCAGGGAGGCGGACGACGACTGGGTCGTCAGCTTCGCCGCTTATGATGGCTAGATTAGGCTTCAGCTCCATGATGATCCCAGTGACAATAGCCTTCCTGTTGATGACTTTGGGATCGCCCGTGAGGACGGCACGTTCGTCGGCGGGATAAAAAGTGACTTGTTCTCCAGTAGCGACCTGCCCGTCCTGCTCGATGCGAACGCCACCGTCGGCGACGATGTTTTTAACCTCACCGACTTGAAGATCCAAATCCTCCGCCTCTGTGGTCTTCGGCTGATCGACCTTATTGGAAATAATAGTCATGCGTGCAGATTGCATCTGCAAAGCCCCAGACATCACTTCGACAGAACCCTCAAAGAGAAAGTGGTTCTCTGTGGGATGTTCGCGCATGGTGATCGTATTAGCGAGAACGATGGTTTCGGAGGTCAAAGCAGAGACTCCTTGAATACCAAGGCCGCCTGTTTCAGTGAGGATCATTTGCGCGCGGCCAGCAGCTTCAGTACCGGCGATTTCCATCTCGCCAGATTGGCTGCGGATGGTTTCACCGCTTATGTAAGCTCCCTTCATAGTGACGCTGGCCGCCCCCGAAAGATTAGCAAGCTGCTCGCGGGGAAAGAATTCGGCCTCGTTAGCCTTGATAGTTTTGCCACTTTGAATGATGGTCACATCGTCGCGAGCAATGATCTGGCTTATGGAATCTAACTCACTGGGTGCTAACTTGGCGCTACCGTCCTCCCGACCTTCGGGGACATCGGCCAGCGCAATAAGCGTCTCACTCCTCAAGTCCATTTGATCGGAGATAGCGTGCACAGTCCCAGTAAATTCAAAGTAATATTCTTCCTCGGTCGTGCGTAGGACGAGTTGATCGCTATGAATTTCAGTTTCGCTCAAGTCGCCATCAATCTTTGTCTCGCCTATGCTGATAAATGCACCCGCGATGCCTTGAGTAAATTTCGCAACTGTATCCTGTTTGACTATGATCTCCTTAGTGTCGCCCGACCACTCCCAACCGATACCAGAGATTTTGAAATTCGCCCCGACGATCGTAATAGGGCTTTCGGAATAGCCTCGGTTTTCCTGCAAACTCAGTATGCCTTCGGCGCTATCCATCGAAAGCTCTAAGGCCATGCGCTCGTCGCCAGAGTAAATGCGCATTGCCATTTGTTTGACGCTTACTTGCTCGTCCCTTTCGAAAATACCCTGCTCTCCTTGCAACATCCACTGGGTATAACCGTTATCGCCAAAGCGCGGAAGGCGGAAATTTTTAATCGGCGCGATGGGAGTCATCTGCGAGTAGAGCGAAGCAGTGACGCAAAAAATAAGGGGAACTGTAAGAAATCGCGAGAAACGCATAGATATAAAGAAACCCAGAGAGGGCTCCGGGTTCCAGTCTTAATTGCTTATATTGTGGTCGGGGCACTAAATCCCCTAGGCATAGTTGTGAAACTTCAACAGCCTACTAGGACTCTTTTTTTGGAAGCACGG
>QXZH01000021.1:8157-20895 GCA_009886465.1 Opitutaceae bacterium | reverse complement strand
ACCAATACATACCTTGGCGTGCGGAAAGCGGCCAGCGGTGGTGGTTATTATGCCAACCTTCTCCAAAAGTGAGTAAGGAGACCCACCAACTGTTGCGGCTTTCGTCGTCAGTGACAAAACGTTTTGTGCCGACGATGTGAGTCACTGAGTTGACGCAAAATGTGACATGATAGACCAAGACAGTACTAAGAAAGAAACCCCACATTACAAGCTGCAGGCCGCTGGTGCCTAGCGAGGGGTAGAAAGCATTGAGTCCAGCACCAGTTACGAAGAGTAGAATGATTAAGGAAAGCACTGGCAGGACATGGAAACGATCGATGAAGCGCAGTTCTGGATACTTGGTGAGGTCTTTGATACGGTCATGCTGGATCGAGCCGTAAGCACGGCAGAGCACCCAACCGATGTGCGCCCAAAAAGCGTCCTTAGTTACTGGCGAGTGGATGTCTTCCTCCTTATCAGAGTGCTGGTGATGGTGTCTATGGTTAGCCGCCCACCACATAGGACCTAACTGCGCGGAAGAAGTACCCACCCAAGCCATGATGAACTGAAAGGTGCGACTTGTTTTAAATGCACGGTGAGAAAAATAGCGATGAAAACCAGCAGTTAGTGCAAAGACTCTAACTACGTAGGTAACCACGAGTGCCACTACAGCAACCCAGCTGAAACCAGTAAAAAAGACCCCGAGCGCGAACAAGTGCATGAAGAAAATGGGAGAAGAAGCCATCAATAGACGGTTATCTTCATCACGAAGAGCATGTTGTAAAATCGTTCGTATCTTTAGCATAATTAAATAAATTGAAGGGACGTTCCCTCGAAAGTCAACTTACAGCAAACATCAAGTAAGGCAAGCTGCTGCAAGACGATCTTATGATATGCCCAAAATACACCAGCTGCACAGCGAAGTAACGGTTCAGACAGATTTGGAAACTGCTTGGGACTTCATACGCTCGCCAAAGAATCTAGACCTCATCACGCCCGATGACATGGTCTTCGAAATCGTCAGTGATCTACCTGAGGAGATGCACGAGGGCCTTCTGGTCGAATATCGAGTAGGTATTCCGATGATCGGGAAGCAAACTTGGCTGAGCGAGTTAAAGCACATCCGCGAGCGGCACTCCTTCGTAGACGAGCAACTGGTTGGCCCCTACAAGCTTTGGTTCCACTACCACGAGATTTCCAAGGTCGAAGCCGGCATTCGATTCGTCGACCACGTTAACTACATTATGCCATTCGGCCCCCTGGGCGCAATCGCCCGTGCAATTTATGTAAAGAAAGAGCTGGATCGGATATTTGACTACCGCACTGAGGCGATGATTAGACACTTTGCTTAGATTTACGACTTACACTCAGGCTTGTAGGGGGCGTCTTCCTGGATAGCTACACTAGATCCCGCTCCCTGCGGAAGCACGACAGCCTCCAGATTATAGTCATTGACAGGTCGAAATGATTGCCGCTTATATTTGTGAATCGCGTTAAGGAAAACGTACTCATAATGCGCCACATCATTTGTCTGCATGGACAATTAACCACATGGAATATCAGCCCTGTGGATGATCGACGTAATGAGAGACTGCTATCGGTCTATTCGTTCTAGCGCACCTCACTACATTGCTCTGGGTAATCATCCAACAGCATGCGACCTGCCACGGCTGTCACACCTTTTCACTAATTTATTAAAGCACACACGCGCCATGCTATGAGCGAAGAAAATTCATCGACGGAAACCCCTCTGCAAGCAGAGACCACTCAAGAATCTGCAACCAAGCCGATTCAAGAAATACCTCGCGACAACGAGATCGAAGTCTCCGGCATTCTAGAAATTTTGGAAAACAAGACTGGCCAACTGATTGACCCCTCCCGAAACGGCAAGACAAAGCCAGACGATCCCTTCGTCCCGCGTGAACTGATCAAGCGCTTCAAGCTGAAGCAAGGCAGCTTCATCGAAGCCAAAGCCCTCCACAATGACCGTTTCCCCAATCCCAAAGTGCGCTTTATTGAAAAGGTGGATGGTGCCCTTCTCGAAGAGCGCAAGGGTCGCTACTCTTTCCAGCAGATGGTTTCCATTGCCCCAGACGAACAAATCCGCCTCGAGGCCGAAGATGGCCGAGCGACCACTCGCATCATGGATCTGTTTTGCCCGATAGGCAAAGGCACCCGCGGTCTCATCGTTGCCCCTCCCCGCACCGGTAAGACTACTATCTTGCACGATATCGCCCACGGCGTGATCGAAAACCATCCCGAGTGCCACTGCCTCGTGCTCCTCGTCGATGAACGCCCCGAGGAAGTGACCGACTTTAAACGCAGCGTGAATGCGGAAATCTACGCTTCCTCCAACGACGAAGAACTGAAGAACCACCTCCGTCTCGCCGAATTAACCATCGATCGTGCCAAACGCCTCGTGGAGGCGGGTAAGGACGTCGTCCTACTGCTCGACTCGATCACCCGCCTCGCGCGTGCCTACAACGCCGCATCTGGCAAGGGTGGCCGCACCATGACCGGTGGCCTCGACGTGCGTGCCCTGGAAAAACCTCGCCAAATTTTCTCCGCCGCACGTAACTGCGAGGAGGGGGGCAGCCTGACCATCATCGCCACCGCACTCATCGAGACCGGCAGCAAGATGGACGAACTCATCTTCCAAGAATTCAAAGGCACCGGGAATATGGAAATGGTGCTCGACCGCAAAGCAGCCGAACTCCGCCTCTGGCCGGCGATCAACCTCAATGCCTCCGGCACCCGTAAGGAAGAGCTCCTCCTATCTGGTAAATACCTTGAAGGCGCCCAATTCCTACGCCGCGCACTCGCAGGCCAGAAGATCGAAGATGCCGCCGAGGCCATGATCGACCGATTTACACAGACCAAGAATAACGAAGAGTTTTTGAAGCTACTGCAAAGGTAGTTTTTCTGTCTATGATCCCACAGAACGCTAGCGATAGCTGGTCTTTGTGCTATTGCATTTTGCCCCGCTAAAATGTCGGACGAATACGAGGTTTCTGACCCAGCATAATTCCCTATTAACAGCCTGCAGAACGACAAAACACCCACCCTTACCACTAAAAACTTAACTTTTACATAAATCTTTAATATGTATCGCTTAAACAGAAGAAAACACCCGTTGAACTGTTGAACTCAAAAAGCTTTCCAAAAGTGGAGAATTCGTCAATTTTTATAGTATCTTTTAGTTAAAAACGTCAGTCCCCGTATAAAAATGAAAAAAACACTCATAACATTAATCACTCTTCTCACGGTATCTGTAGCTGCCAACGCTGACTCGGGTATATTCGGAACTAGTGTAGTCATCAATAATAACGGCACGACCACTCTCTACGAAACAACGTTACTCGGTGACTCTCGTCATACACCAACAGGCCCCTTCAGTGGTACGACCACATCTGGATTCAACGGCGAAAATCTAGGTACATACGACACAACTACATCTGATAATTTAACACTGAGGGGTGGTGGAATGCTTACCTACAAAAATAGTGGAAGTAATATCACAGGCGCTCATGTTTACTATAAAATCGACAATGGTAATTACAGCTCAGCTATTGCCTTAGGCTTCAATGAAGACCTGGGCGGCGGCGACCAACGCTGGTACTCACAAACCAGTAGCTTCAACTTACTCGACGGCCTTTCCAACGGGGCACATACCGTTTCAGTTTATTTTGACGCTACCCACGACGGTGGCACACACTACGAAAACAACGGTTCAGCGGACTTCACGGCCAATTTCACAGTGGTTCCAGAACCTAATACCTATGCGCTCATCGCTGGCATGTTTGGTCTCGCCTACATAGCGCTTAAGCGCCGCCAAGCATAAGCATTCATCCAATTTATTAAAAGAAGCCGTTGATTTCCATCAACGGCTTCTTTATGCATAGGCTTCGATGACTGGCATGGATACACAAACTATGAAGTTGAGCACTTTACTTTGCTTAGCAATCTGTCTGGTAAGTAACACTTACCTGAGCGCCCAAATTAAAGAGCAACCTGTGTCGATTCTCATCCATTCGAACATGCATCTAGAAGGTGGTCATTCAGTGAGAATGGTGGTAACGATTAAAGAACAGAAATACATCCGTGCTTCCATTCGAAACCCAAATAAAACGGCTGGAGCAGACATAATCTGTGACGGAAAAGAGGTCGCTATAGTTGAAAGGGGGTCCCCACAAAGTAGATCACGCGTCCTCAGTGGCGAAGAGGCTGCCACCAATTTATTCGATCTCATCGCACTCAATCCTGAATATCATTTCAAGAATATTGACGGCTTTGATTTTAATATCCCCACTTTCAGGGCTTACCGTGTGGAGCTTCAAACGGAGGCAGAACCAGTTGAAGAAACAGAACGATATCGTCCGGTAAAAGCTCTGCTCTACAAAGAGCACGATGCAGGTAGCACCCTCGTTCGCAGTATCGAATACATGGAATTTTTTGATCAAATTGATCCCTATTTTCAGCCAAAGGAGCTCACATTCACCAAAGCAGGGACAGGAGTAATTGGTCACATTACCGTGGACAAAATCGAATATAATATCGGTCTCCCCAGCTTCCTCTTCGATATACGCGGCGATACGGACAAATAATGTAGGCAATATGCCTGCGCTCATGTTGAAAGCACTTGCCGTGCCTGCACATAAACCGCGATCCTTCAATTAATGTCACTCGCACGAAAATTCTACGACTCCTCACTCGCGCTCCAAGCCAGCGTCTACGAAACCAATAAAGCGACGCTGAAAGCCGCGGGTCTTCGCATCGCAGAGAGCCTCGCTGCCGATGGCGTGCTCCATACTTTCGGTTCGGGGCACTCGCAGATTCTCGCCGCAGAAATTGAGCGACGCGCGGGTGGCCTCGTGCCTGTTAGCAGCATCGACGACCCAGCAGACGGTTGGCCAGAACAAATCGTAGGCTACGGAGCACGGCTCTTCCAACGCTACGCTTACCGCTATGCCGTCCAAGCGTCTGATATAGTCCTCGTCATCTCCAACTCAGGACGGAACGCCAGCCCAATTGAGGTAGCGATGGAAGCCAAGGCTGCCGGACTCGATGTGGTTGTGATGACATCGCTCGATATGTCAAAGAGCACCACCTCAAGGCATATTTCAGGCAAAAAACTCTACGAGCTGGGCGACTACGTGCTGGATAATGGAGGGATGCCTGGTGACGCGTCGATCGACGCCCCAGGATTTGATTACAAAGTCGGACCTACCTCGACAATGAGCGGGGCGCTTCTGCTCAACCTTCTCTCCATGGAAATCATCGAAAACCTAATTGCGATGGGCCTCACTCCCCCCACCTATGTCAGCCAAAATGCCGACGGTGGCGCCGAACACAACGAAGCGCTGGCTACGAAATACCGGCACCGGATTCGTAGGCCAATTTGACGGAGGAACAGACGCTGCCTCTCCCTAATGCCAGCCCTACTTTGTAGATAAACGATGAATAAGCAGACGCCCCAAAAGCATCTATCGATTAGCGAGACTGAAGCCTAATCTTGTTAAGCTGATGACTACGGCAGACATCCATCACCTCCGTCACAAATTTGAGTGGCACTTCCTCGTCCGCGATCAGCAAGACAGGCATATTTGGTGTCAACTCGCCTGCTAATTTCATGGCTGTTGTAAGTACAGCTTTCTCGACCGCTCGGTCGTTTAAATAAAACTCCCCTTCTGGGCTGACTGCGATCACAATTCGCTCTTCTATCTCATTTTCACCCGCAGTTTCGATCTTGGGCACCGTGATGTTAAGAGTGCTCACTTGTTTGAACTGCATCGTAACTAGAAAAAAGAAGAGCAAAACGGTCAACACATCGACCAAAGGTACGATGTTGATCGTGGGGCGCCTTCGACGGCGGCAGATCAAGTCAGAAGTCGTATCCATTCTCCTAAGCTAAGCTTCTTTCGATTGAACAAGTGCTTGCACACCAAGTCCGATACATGCGGCCATCGATTCGACGCGTCGTAGCAGATAGGCATGTATCGCTAAGGCTGGTATCGCGATGGTCAGGCCCAGGATGGTAGTATTTAGCGCCAAAGCGATACCCATAATGAAAGTAGCGGGATCGGGCAGACCAGTATCGGCAGAGAAGCCGCTGAATACTTGCGTGAGTCCGGTCACCGTACCGAGCAGACCAACTAAGGGCGCAGCGCCAATCACTACCTCCAAGAGAAACATACCACGCTCCATCCGGCTGACTTCGAACCGCGCGTAGGCTTTGAGCGAGTCAGAATCCGACGGTCTCGATTGGTAAAAACCAACGATACGTCCCACAACAGATGCAGAGTCCGCGGGAACGCCATCGAAACGACCCGCAACAAAGGCATCAACCATCGCCGCTGGCATGACACGCGACGGACGCAAGGCGATGAGACGCTCAAAGGTGATAAAAACCGCTATTACTGAACAAAGAGCAAGCGGGTAGATAAAAATTCCAGCGTGGGTGAAGATGTCCATTTGTAGATGAGGATATATGGATTGGAGTCCTGCCAATTGGCAGCGCGCTTAATTAGCTTTGGATGTCCAACTACCTGGAAAAGATAACAGATTACTTATAGGTGTCACGCTTGCATATAGGGCAGTGCCCCAGCGGTCTTAGAGACCTCATCTGCTCCTACCAGGAGTTCGTCGAGTGGATCGTAATTGCCGCTAAGCAAACTATCGCGCGCGCCTGGCTTAATCTCACAGGGCACAGATTGGTCGCCATATGAGATCTTATGGTTCTCCACATCAATTGTGATTTCCAGCTCGGGGTGAGTCTCGATGGCGCTAGCGATAATTTCGCGGTCAGCATCACTGGCGATCACACAGACCACACCGAGGTTCGTCGAATTACCAAAGAAGATCTCAGCAAAGCTACCAGCGATCACAGCATCGTATCCCGCGCGGAGGATCGATTGCGGTGCGTGCTCGCGCGAGCTGCCACAACCAAAATTGTTACCGCTGACTAGGATAGAGGCTCCAGCGAAGCGTGAATCATTGAGATTATGCTTCTTGTCCTCGCCGCTCTCAGTTTTACGGACGTCGTGGAAGAGATACTCTCCTAGGCCGTCGAAGGTAATGCACTTCATGAAGCGTGCTGGGATGATACGGTCGGTGTCGATGTCGTCGCCTGGGACGAAGACACCCTTACCAGTAACTTTTTTAATTGGTGTAGAGGACATGACTTTTAAAATTAAGAAATAGGATTTAAAAAGAAGAAATGCTTTCTAGACTTCCGCTGAAGCGAAGCCAAAGACATCGCGAGCGTCGGAGACTTGACCAGTCACGGCAGCAGCAGCCACCATGATTGGACTCATGAGCATGGTGCGACCCGTCGGACTGCCTTGACGACCTTTGAAGTTACGATTCGAGGAACTCGCGCAGAGCTGATCGCCGACGAGTTTGTCGGGATTCATGGCAAGGCACATAGAACAACCTGCGGCGCGCCACTCGAAACCCGCCTCAATAAAAATCTTATCCAAGCCTAGGTCTTCGGCGATCTTAGCAACAACTTGCGATCCAGGAACGATGATGGCTTGCACGCCCTCGGCGACCTTATGCCCTTTCACGTATTTGGCGACTTCTTGGAAATCGGAAAGCCGACCATTCGTGCAGGAACCAATAAAGGCGACGTCGATCTTCTTGCCTTTAATTGGGCTGCCACCCTCGAATTGCATGTATTCGAGGGCTTCAGCCACAGAATCCCGCTCCGACTGTGTGGGCGCATCGGAGATAGCTGGAATACTTTCCTCAATCCCTACTCCCTGCCCAGGAGTGATCCCCCATGTGACAGTGGGCTGAATGTGCGAAGCGTCGATATCAACTACGTCATCAAAAGTGCAATTGGTGTCTGAAGCGAATGACTTCCACTGATCAACTGCGGCGTCCCATGCGGCGCCTTTCGGCGAGTATGGACGACCTTTGAGATATTCAAAAGTCGTTTCATCAGGGTTCACATAACCAACACGGGCACCCCCCTCTATCGACATATTACAGACCGTCATGCGCTCCTCCATTGTGAACTTATCGAATGTCGTGCCAGCATACTCATAGGCGTAGCCGGTGCCACCCTGTGTACCGAGGAGACGGATGATGTGCAAAATTACGTCCTTGGCATAAACGCCCGGAGGTAAGGTGCCATTCACATTAATTCGACGCACTTTAAGCTCGTTTAACGCGATGGTCTGCGTAGCGAGCACGTCGCGCACTTGACTAGTGCCGATACCAAAAGCAATGGCACCGAAAGCACCGTGTGTTGCAGTGTGCGAGTCCCCGCAAGCAATAGTAGTGCCGGGCTGTGTGATGCCCTGTTCAGGACCCACGATGTGGACAACGCCCTGTTTGCCAGTATTAGTGTCGAAAAAAGTAACGTTGTTATCGGCGCAATTATTACGCAGTTCCTCAATCATACCCTGAGCAAGTGGGTCGCTGTAGGGCTCGACCGATTCGTTGGTCGGCACAATATGGTCAACCGTGGCAAAGGTACGATGGGGATACTGCACCTTCAAATCGCGGTCACGGAGCATGCCAAAGGCTTGCGGACTGGTGACCTCATGAATGAGGTGCGTGCCGATTAATAATTGCGTCTGACCGTTAACTAACTGGCGAACGGCGTGCGCATCCCATACTTTTTCAAATAAGCTTTTGCTCATAATACTGGTTCCTAATGAAGAGTGATTCTTAAAAGCGCCTCAATAAGGATAGCTTGCGGGCGGGTGGCAACCGCAAAGGCGGGAATTTTGCGGGTGGTCATGTTAGTTGCTCTCAGGATACCTTAGAATGATGGTCACACTCCAGTGTGATTGTTTCAACTAAACGGTGGAAAAGCGGAGCGGGTATGCCAATTTTGATACAAAAAAACCCACAGCTTCCGAATGGAAACTGCGGGTTTTGAAAGTTTAAGCTACGCGGTTTATAAATCGCTTAGCGAAGCGTGTTCTAAGGGAAACTTAGAGGACTGCCTTCAGGCCAGCACCTGCTTTGAATTTCACAGCCTTGGAAGCCTTGATGCGGATTTTTTCGCGAGTCTGTGGGTTGATGCCGTCACGAGCCGCGCGCTTTGTTACTGAGAAAGTACCGAAGCCAATAAGTTGAACGTTCTTGTCCTTTTTAACACCCTTTTTGATACCTTCAAGAACGGCTTCGATTGAGCGCTCTGCGGCTGCTTTGGAGGTGTCTGCACCGAGTGATTTTTGTACTTCTGCAACGAGTTGGGCTTTGTTCATATAATATAATTATGTTGTTGAGGTTGATGGTCACATGACCGTTCTCGATAAGAGAAGCGAGTTCCAGATGCGTCAATATAAAATCAGCTTTAAGCCTAGGTTTTTTCAACCTTCCAGCCTTACTCATTGCTTCAAACCTTTCTCAGAGCCATCTCAAGACCCCTGCCGCGCCTCAACCACTTGTTTTAGTAGCCTCTCGGTCGCCTCGACTTTTGAAATACCTCGTTCTTGAGCGATTTGTTCGGCTCTTTTTATTAACTGCGACGCCATCACTTCGGCTTGCTTTTCAGGCGCACCTAAGTTCACAAAAATACCGGCAATTTCCGCCGCTTCGTTATTGGATAAATTAGTCATTAGTAAGTCCTTCCCGAAGTGCCCGTAAAACACTCACTTCATGGGTATCATATCTTAGAGTTTCACCCACGCCTGCAAAACGTTTTTTCAAAATTGCTACACCCTGCCAAGTCTTACCATCCAGATAGGCTGTGCGCAGTTCGCCGACTTGCTTAGAGTCGCTATTTGTAAGGACGAGCGGCAACTCCGGTATCGCACCTTCGCCACGGACCACAAAGAGAGCACGCTGCGCTTTACCTACGTTGTGCATACGCGCAACCACCTCTTGACCTAGGTAGCAGCCTTTCGTAAACGAAATCGCATCACGCTCCAGACCGCCCTCCCCTGGCATATCGGCCGCGCCGATCTCATCCGGAACTAGGGGTCTGCCACGATCAATTCGTGCAAGACCGCGCTCAAATGCAAGGACTTCAATAAAACCCAAATCTATCAGTTTTTCAACAGCAAGTTTGGCTGCTGAATCTGTATGAATCACCATATTATATAGAGAATCCTGGGTAGAGTAGAGTATGCCTCCTTCAATGCCTACAAATCGCCCACTCTTCGGACAATCTAAACCAAGCGCTTCAACAGCTTGAGCAGGTAGTTCTAGCCCGTAACCCGGCTCGCCATGTTCAATCTCTACATCATCCGCGATAATGTGCCGCTTCATGTGCGCCACAATCAACTCACCAGCGCAACACTCGCTAATCACTCTAAACTGCTCAGCCCCTTCGCAAATCACCACGCTATCAGCAATCACTTTACCCTTCACACTCAGCCATAGACCATAGGTTGCCTGCCCCAGCTCGAAGGGTCGCAGTTCGTTAGTAAACTGGCTTTGCAAAAAGTCCGCCGCATCTTCGTCCGTGACGAGAAAATCTGCAGAGAGTGCGTATTGGTAAAAGCTTTTGGAAGGGTCCATGAGAAGAGTCGTAGATTGCATTTTAAAAGTTTCAACTCACATCGTTCAAGTAATTGAGCTTGTTCCTGCCGCAAAGCTACTTTACTCATTCCGCCCGTGAAAAAAGTCACCGATATCAACATCACCTCTAAGACGCTGCTCCCGACACCGCTTGCTCTGTGCACAGAGATCGAAAAGACGGACGCCGCTGATAAATTTGTAGCCGAGAGTCGCGACGCGATCAACGAGATCATCTTTGGCAATGACCGACGCTTACTCGTTGTGATCGGTCCCTGCTCGATCCACGACCTCGAGGCTGGTCGTGAATATGCCGAGAAACTTGCCAAACTCGCAAAGGAAGTCGACGACCGCATGCTTATCGTGATGCGTGTCTATTTTGAGAAGCCACGTACCACTGTTGGCTGGAAGGGCCTAATCATGGATCCCAAGCTAGACGGCACCAGCGACATTCCAGAAGGATTAAGCATAGCCCGCCGCTTCCTACT
Organism: Opitutaceae bacterium; assembly: GCA_009886465.1. GTDB lineage: Bacteria > Verrucomicrobiota > Verrucomicrobiia > Opitutales > Coraliomargaritaceae > Thalassobacterium. The sequence goes on along the minus strand of QXZH01000021.1, from coordinate 9,952 downwards.
CGACATCATTGAGCTCGGCTTACCTACCGCGACAGAACTGCTCGACCCAATCACGCCACAATACATAGCTGATCTTATCAGCTGGTCGGCGATCGGCGCACGCACCACCGAGAGCCAAACACACCGCCAAATGGCCTCCGGTCTCTCCATGCCACTCGGTTTTAAGAACGGCACCGATGGTGGCCTGACTGTTGCGATCAATGCGATCAAAGCGGCCAGCCAGCCACAGACTTTTCTCGGTATCGATAACGAAGGCCGAGCCAATGCCCTTACCACGAAGGGCAACCCTCACTGCCACGTCGTACTTCGTGGCGGCTCTCACGGCCCCAACTACAGTGCCCAAGATGTCGCCCAAGCCCGAAAGCAACTAGTGGCTGCCCAACTCACACCCGCGATCATGACGGACTGCAGTCACGCTAATAGCAGCAAAGACCCCGCCCGCCAGCCAGAGGTCTTTGACGAGATCGTGCGCCAGAGCTTGAACGAGCCCAGTGTAATTGGCGCGATGGTCGAGAGTAACCTCTGCTTCGGCAACCAGTCCTTCCCTCAGCCTATCGAAGACCTCAAATACGGAGTCTCCATCACTGACGGGTGTATCGATTGGGAAACCACCGAAACAATGATCCGCAAAGGCTACGCCGACCTATCACCGCTTTTTGTTTAACAAAAAATAAGCTAATCTTCTACTGCAAACGTCCGGGTGCTAGTCGCTCAACTAAGCGAAGTATCATTGCCCGAATTTCTAAATAAATATCATCTAAAACGTATTATGAGCAAACAACCTATTCGTGTCGCCGTCACTGGTGCAGCTGGTAACATAGGCTACGCACTTCTCTTCCGCATCGCATCGGGTGCCATGTTCGGACCTGACCAGCCAGTCGCACTAAATCTAATTGAGATACCGCCCGCCCTCGACGCGCTCAAGGGCGTCGTCATGGAACTCGACGACTGCGCCTTCCCCCTCCTAACAGATGTCGTCGCTACGACCGACATGAACGAAGGGTTTAAGGACGTCAACTGGGCCCTGCTCGTGGGCTCCGTCCCTCGGAAAGCAGGTATGGAACGTGGCGATCTACTCAGCATCAACGGGAAGGTTTTTACTGGCCAAGGCAAAGCCATTGCTGCCAACGCGGCTGCCGACGTTCGCGTGCTCGTAGTCGGCAACCCTTGTAACACCAACTGCCTGATCGCCATGAACAATGCCGAGGGCGTGCCTTGCGACCGCTTCTTCGCGATGACAATGCTTGACGAGAACCGCGCCAAAACGCAGCTCGCGCAAAAAGCAGGCGTCGATGTGACTGTAGTCACTAACATGACGATCTGGGGCAACCACTCAGCCACACAGTATCCCGATGCTTACTCCGCGCAGATCGGCGGTAAATCAGCAGCCGAAGTGATCGGCGATGAAGCTTGGCTCAAAGACACCTTCATTCCTGACGTGCAAACACGTGGCGCCGCCATTATTAAGGCACGCGGGGCTTCTTCCGCAGCTTCCGCAGCGAATGGCATCGTCGATTCCGTTCGCGCGCTGACCACACCGACCGCCTCCGGCGACACATTCAGCATGTGCCTCTGCTCCGACGGCAGTTACGGCACACCCAAAGGCCTCATCATCTCTTTCCCTTGCCGCAACGATGGCCAGAAGGTGGAGATCGTGACCGACCTCGCACTCAATGAGTTCAGCCGTGCCAAATTTGATGCCTCTGTGCAAGAGCTGGCCGAAGAGCGCGAAGCAGTCAAAGACCTGATTTAATATAGGGACATCCACCGGATAACCCTACCAACATAAGCTTTT
>QXZH01000021.1:0-8057 GCA_009886465.1 Opitutaceae bacterium | reverse complement strand
GTAAGTGCGCAGCACTCCAGTCACCACTGCATCCGCATATTCGACCAGAATGTCATCTGTTGGGAGCGGCTCGTAGTATTCCCTGGCGCTCAGTGCTTTTTGGATTCGTGCATAGCTACTCTGGCTGTTGGAAATATACGGCTCCATCAAAACAGTCGGACAATCGACGAGTCGTAGCAGCATAAGATTTCGCGCCCAAAGAGACGGCACTTCAGGAAGGATCCGAATCGCGTTACGGCCTAGATAATTTGAGGCGGGTAAGCCCGTTGCTTCGACCAAAGCGGAGCCTAGCGCGGCACCCAGCTGCGCTTCAACTGGGCCGCTGCCGTTAGTCATCTTTTGCACAAGGCGTGTTTGCTGGAACGGTGAGGCGAGTTCACCCGCGCTGAGGCAGCCGAAAATCAAGACGTGGGCGTGGTCCGACTCTACCAGTTGCTGCGTCTCCCCCGCCGGCCAAGAAGCGGCATTGATGTGGAGCGAAATCAGAGCATCGGGCTGGATGACCTCGTTGACCAACCTGGCCCGCTCGGCAATCTCGTCCCTAACGATGGCTAGGTATATGGCACGATTGCGGACAGCCAGCGCGTGATCGAGCTGCGCTTTGAGCGAAAGCTCTGTGGGAGGTATTTTCTCTGCATTAGCAAGAGGCCAATAATCAATAAAAGTCTTTGGGTTGATCGGCTGGTAGTCCTCACGCAGCAGCGTGACCTTAGCGCCGAGCCTTGTGAGGCGAGTGCGGATACGTCGCGCGACTTCAAGTACGAGTTCACCCTCGCGCACCCAGTGGTCTTCTTTGGAGATTCGAAAGTTACGCCACTCCCACTCTGCCCAGACACCACCAACGTGACCGGGATCGAGCGCGAGATGTAGGTTAGCGAGGGGCAGGTCGAAAGCGGTTCTCGCTTTAGCTACAGTTTTAGTAGTGATCTGCCCGAGATCGAGCACGACCGCGCCATCCGCATAAGGCGTGTAACGAGTCGAAAGTTCATAGGCTATTTGATCAGACATGATCTGCGCGGCACCTAGAATAGGTGACAAGGCAAGCCATACCAAATTAATGGAGGGTCGAACTCCTGCGCATCTACCTATAAGCTGGTGAGGGACGTGCAGAAGCGCGGCGCTCCATTCTTTAAATTCAATGCTCACTCTTATAAAAAATCTGATAGATCAGACCTCACACACCAATAGAAAACCGCCGGATTGCCCCAGGAGTTTAAAAAATTAAAGTCATCCAGGGCTTAGGAAGACTTGTCTTGGAATACGTGAACGTCGCTTTGCGGATAAGGGATACTGATGCCTTCGGCGTCGAACTTCTCTTTGACTGCTTTCGTAAAGTCAAATTTGACAGCCCAGTAATCTGCCGAATTAACCCATGGACGTATCACGAATTCGACACTGCTTTCACCAAGGTTAGCCACTGCAATCGTCACGACTGGATCCTTGAGCACGCGCTCATCCGCCGCAAGCAAGTCTTCCATAATTTGTTTAGCCTTATTTAGATCATCATCATAGCCGACACCAAGGGTCATATCAATACGGCGAGTGGGGTGCGCAGAGACGTTCGTAATCGCACTGCCCATGATAGTGGCATTTGGAATGATGATTTGCACGTTGTCAGGAGTCTTCATCTCAGTTGTGAAAATACCGACTTCAACAATCACGCCAGCTTCCCCACCTGCTTTAACGAAATTTCCTACCTTAAATGGTTTGAAGAGAATGAGCAAGATACCCGCTGCGAAGTTTGAAAGTGAACCTTGCAGTGCGAGGCCGACTGCCAAACCAGCGGCACCAATCACAGCAACGAAAGAGGTAGTTTGCACACCAAGCTTGCTGATCGCAGAGATGACAACAAATATGACTAAGCCGCCATAAAGCATGCTGGCAAAAAACCCGACTAATGTGGGGTCGACTTCCTTCTTTTGAAGCGTCTTTACGAAGCAGTTTTTGATTATCTTAGAGATCCAAAGACCGACCACAATAATAACGACTGCTGCAATAATTTTCATCCCGTAGAGCGTGAGCGCTTCCATCATCTTTTCCACGACGGTAGCTTCAGTTGCTTGGTTCACTAAGGAAACTTTTTGTGTGATTTCTCCTTCTGTCATAATTTATATAAGTTAATGTTAATTAATACTTTAAGTAAAATTCTATAGCTTAGTTTCTTCTCGTCTTTTATAAATAGGCTAAATAGCAGACTGTGACCTTACTTGAATCTTCACCGCCGCTCCTTTGCCTAGTGTCAACGAATGTCCACGACCGATCAACTCGACTTCTACAGACTCTGCGCGCTCACTACGCGCCTTCACGGACAGAGTGACCCCCGGGTTTAGACCTGACTCTGTGATGTAGTTAAGAAATTCCGTATCCTGGTCGCTAATCCGAGCAACAGTGACTTTCGTTTGCAGCGGACACTCCATCAATGTCTCTACCGCCCCATGTATCAATTCGCCCGCTGCTGAAGGGATCGGGTCGCCATGCGGATCCTCAGTCGGATGCCCAAGGTAACGATCGATCCGTTCCAGTAAAAGATCCGAGACGACATGCTCCATCTGCTCAGCCTCTTCGTGTACCTCCGACCAGTCGAAGCCCAAGACCTCGACTAGAAATTGTTCAATCAATCGGTGGCGACGCAAGACATGCAGGGCGAGCTTGCGACCCGGCTCGGTTAATTGCACGCCGACACGTGGCGCGTATTCTACTAAGCCCGCATCCGAAAGCGCTTTGACCATCGTCGTCGCTGTACCCGGTACTACCCCGAGCGCTTCAGCCACCTGACCCATTGCCACATCCCCCGAAGCCCGCTTTTCGGATACAAGGTAAATATGCTTAATATAATCTTCGACCGTGGCACTTGGCATTAGTTTATCAATATTTAGGAACAGCGAATGAAGGCAAAGAAAAATTTCGGCACAAAATGCGTGACTCTTATCTTGTCAGGCGGAACGCTTTCTTATTGGCGAGGCCGTCTTGGGGCTCCATAACTCAAGATTGAAATGCCACGTTACCAAAACACTTTTGCTCTCTGCCTACTGCCACTCTGTTTTCTTGGGCTGACATACGGCTCCGACCTAGCCAGTAAACGCTTACTCAATATCGCAGAGAAAGAGACCCAGATCTACCAAAAGATCGCCCAAGACCCCGAGTTCTACAGCGAAGATGACCTCGACCGTCGAATTAACGAGCTAGTTCAATCCTATCGCGCATATCTGCTTGATCAGCCCGACGATGTCAGCGCCTACATTCTCTACGGCAAATTACTGCGCCGCGTACAGGAAAATGAACAAGCATTCCTCGCGTTCTTAAAAGCCGATGAGCTCGACCCCGAGATCGCTGTGGTCAAGCAACAGATCGGCAACCACCTTGCGGAAGAGGGGAAAGGCAAAGCCGCCCTCACCTTTTATCTGCAGGCCGTCGAACTAGAGCCAGAGACCGCAGTCTATCACTTCGCTCTGGGTCAACTGATCTACAATTTCAAAGATGATTTCATAAAAAGCGGCGTCTTCACTCAAGATGCCATTGAGCGAGAGATGCTGAAAGCCTTTCGCAGAGCAGCCAAGCTAGCGCCCAACAGCTTCGACTATCAAATGCGCCTCGGCGAAGCCTACTACGATCTCAACAGCCCCGACTGGAAAAATGCCCTACTCCACTGGAAGCAAGTGAGCATGCAAGCTAGCACCACCCTGCAAGTCGAAATCTTAGACCTCCACCTCGCCCGTGTGCTCGGCAAGCTCGGTCGCTCCGATGAAGCCCAGATTCTGCTCGATAAAATCCTCAACCCCGCCCTCCAAAATTCCAAGCGCCAAGTGCTCGAGGAGATCGCGATTCACTGAGCCAACAAGAAGAAGTTTCCACGATTGCGCTTATATGTGAGATGCGCGGTGGCGATTTAGTGTAGCACCCTACGGGCATTTCACATACCCCTCTACTAGTGTTTTATAAGGGAAACTTTCTAATCGTTACGCGGGGGCAGATCAAGGGCGTGAGTCGCGGCGCGCATCATGGTTTGAGCGTCCACTTCGGCGTGGGACCAAATTTCTAAAGAGCGGACACCCTGGTGCACGAGCATCGAGAGCCCGTTTGCGGCGCGAAGACCATGTGACCTCGAGTCTATAAGTAAGCGAGTGGTCTCTGGATTGTAGATCATATCGTAGACCGCCCATGCTTTGGGCAATATCCGAACGTCAAATGGGACAGGGTCGGTCTCTTTGAGACCAAGGGAGGTAGCGTTGACGAGCACGCCTTGCTCGGGGAGACCAGTGGGTGGATTGGCCAGTGCAAAGGCTTCCGCACAATCGCCACCGGGCATATTTTGCAAGACCGCCATGAGTTGTTCGAGTCGTTCGACGCTGCGGTTGCCGACATAAAGTTTTTTGCAGCCATCTAGGATGCACTGCACTGCGGCGGCACGTGCCGCACCACCAGAGCCCAGTAGCATAACAGTAGAACCTCGGAGCTTGACGCCGAGATCGGCCTTAAGCGCATTTTTAAAGCCGTAACCGTCGGTATTGAAACCGTGGTAACCGTGCTCCCCCCAGACTAGAGTGTTGACGGCACCCATGCGCTCACCATCGGCCGAAACGCCATGGATAAAGTCCATGGCCTGCACTTTGTGCGGGATGGTAAGGTTGAGACCGAGGAAGTTATGTTTGTAAAATAGAGGGACGGCCTCAGCGAAATCTTCGGGTGCGATATCGAAGCGGTAATAAGCCCAGTCGTTAAAGCGAGAGTTGGCTGAACGCAGCTTAGCAATCGCCGCGTTGTGCATGGCGGGACTCACAGAGTGCTTAATCGGGTGGCCGATCACAGCTAGAGGGGTGCCCGGGAATTCTAGATTACCGAGGTCTTCTAACTTATAAGTGAAATGCGTTTCCATGTTAGCGAGCGATACCCGTGCTTTACTAGGTGGAAAAAGCATACAGCGCGACAAAATTAGTTAAGCAGGTGCAGGAGCTTCTTCCCCAGCGAGGCCACCGTTATCGCCGTCCTTTTTGGCGGGCTTCTTAGGCACTTCGCCCTCCTCTTCATCTTCCTCGAGCTCTTCGACGGGAATCTCGCGCTTGACGATAGGTGAACGCATTTCGCCGTGCTCGATGATTTCGAGGACGTGCTTACCGTCGATCGTTTCGTGTTCAAGCAGGGACTCAGCGATCACATCAAGCGCGTTGCGCTTATCATTTAAGATTTCAAGGGCACGGTTGTATTGAACTTGGATCATATCGCGTATGATGACGTCGATCTTCTGCGCAGTTTCTTCACTGTAATTTTTCGCTGTCACCGCGCCGTGGCCAAGGTAGCCCCCGCTTTGGCTTTGTCCAAGAGCGACCATGCCGAGTTCCGACATGCCCCAATCGCAAACCATGTGACGAGCGGTTCTACTAGCCATTTGAATGTCGCCTGAGGCACCACTCGTGATGTCGCCGAGCACGATCTCTTCTGCAGCGCGCCCCCCAAGGGTGCAACAAATGTCGTCAATCAGACGGCGCTTGGAATGATTGAGCGTGTCCTTTTTCGGCATGAACATGGTCGAACCGAGGCTCTGACCACGTGGAATAATTGTGACCTTGTGCACAGGCATGTGACCGTCGTCGAGAACCCCTTTAATTAGTGCATGCCCAGCTTCGTGGAAAGCGATGATCTTGCGATCTTCATCGTCCATCAACTTTCGGCGTTCACGACCAAAGGAGATCTTGTCTCGGGCTTCGTCCATATCGTTCATCTCAACGGCCTTTTTATTATAACGAGCTGCGATGAGCGCACCTTCATTTAATAGATTGGCGAGGTCGGCACCAGAAAAACCAGGCGTGTTACGTGCGACGTGCTCAAGGTTTACCTCTTCGGCGAGGGCGATCTTTTTAGCGTGGACGAGCAGGATCTCGTGACGACCATTTAGGTCAGGTAAATCTATAGTGACCTGGCGGTCGAATCGACCAGGGCGCAAGAGCGCATTATCCAGGACGTCAGGCCGATTGGTCGCTGCGATGATGATGACACCTTCGTGGCCATCAAATCCATCCATCTCAACGAGGAGGGAGTTCAGCGTTTGTTCGCGCTCGTCATTACCCCCGCCGACACCGGAACCACGCTGTCGACCTACAGCATCAATCTCATCAATGAAGACGATGCAGGGCGCGTTCTTGCGGCCTTGCTCAAACATATCGCGGACGCGAGCCGCGCCGACACCGACGAACATCTCAACGAAGTCGGAACCACTGATTGAAAAGAAGGGCACCTCGGCTTCGCCAGCGACTGCTTTGGCAAGGAGTGTCTTACCCGTGCCCGGAGGGCCTACCATGAGCACCCCTTTAGGAATCTTACCACCAATTCGTTGAAATTTCTTAGGATCTTTAAGGAAATCAACAACCTCAGAGACCTCTTCCTTCGCTTCGTCGCAACCCGCAACATCTTTGAAGGTGGTCGAGTCTTTCTCACGGGTGAGCATCTTAGCTTTGCTTTTGCCAAAGCTCATCGCGCCTTTGCCAGCACTCTTGAGCTGTCGCACGAAAAGAAAATAGAGCAGACCAACGATAAGCAGAAATGGAAGGAAGCTGATGATTACATCCTGAAAGCCTGTGGTGGCACGCTTCTCGGTAAGTACTTCGCGGACGAGCAGGAAGTCATCTTCAGTCAAGCGACCACGGGCAGAGAAACGGATCTTCGCGGGGACCTCGGAAGCGGATGCGAGGCCATCGACCACGTCAGACAGGCCAGGATTTGTCATCTCACCACTAATAATGTAGCCATCACGGCCGTAAGATGGCTCTGGCTCCATGACGCCATCATCTTCGGCGATTTGGCCATCTTTGACCGCTTCGACGAGCTCACTGATAGTGAGTTGTTTGACATTACTTCCAGCGCCAGGATTCGCGAACCAGATCGTTAAAATAGCAGCTACGATAACGAGATAGACCAGCAACACCTTGGGCTGGAAGCGCTGTGGTGAGCCGTTACTACCTGAATCGTTCTTGTTAGACTTGTTGTTTTCTGATGACATTAATTGGTCAAAGTGGTTTTCTTGTTTGGTAAGTCAACCTAAGAGCCCTCTTCGTTGAAAGGCAGATTTTACAGCTCTCGGCAGGGGGGAAGCCCGGCACCCAGATGACTTCTTGTGAGGTTTTTAAGACAAGTGGTAGCGTTTTTCGTTCCGCTGGTGGAATGCGGCGGTCGATAAAGCAATCTTTGAGCTTTTTGCCCCCAGGTGCGCCCAATGGATGAAAGCGATCGCCAGGCTGCCAAGCGCGCACGGCGAGTGAAGACTCATCGGGATACGCGACGATGGCTTCGCACAGTGGGTCTACTTTGCCCGAGAGGATCTGCTGGCGCAAGGTATCGGTCAGATCCAATGCCTCAGCCTCAATGAAAGCGCCAGTCGATAGAAATAGAGCTTCACCAATACCCAAAAAAGCTGGCTGCAACTCAAGCAATTGATCGCAAGCGTCCTGATGCTCAAAGCTGAGCGTGTCGGCATCTATTAAAATATAATGTGAGCCGGCACTCATCCGGTTCTGCTCACGCTCAGAACGTAGGCTTTCAACCAATTGATCCATGGCTGGCGCACCCATAGAGCTGAGTAGACCGTGACCGCTCAACCACTCGGCTAGTGCACGGCGAAGGAGAGCGGTCGGCACAGCGTTTAACTTAACGCGGTCAAGAGTAGGAGCGTGCGTATAGGCAGCGGGCAAATATTGGCGAGCGAGCAGATCAAGCGCGACGGCATCCTCCTCCAATAAACGGCGACTGCGAGCCGCGCCGATGGCTGGTTCTCGGCCTATGGCATCGCCTAGATCAGGAATGACCTGCCGGCGTAGGGAATTACGCGCAATGCTCATATCCTCATTGGAGCGGTCTTCGCGCCAAGGAATTTTGCTGGCTTGGAGTGCCATGCGGATATCCCCTGCCCTGAGATCCAAAAGTGGCCGGAGGTGGGTCGGTTGTTTGTCAAAAAGAGCAACAGGTCGCGGGGCAGCAAGCCCATCTGAAGCGCAGCCACGAGCAATACGCTGAAGCTGCGTTTCGAGAATGTCGTCAAGCTGGTGCCCAAATATAATATAATCGCAATG
>QXZH01000020.1 GCA_009886465.1 Opitutaceae bacterium | reverse complement strand
GCACCTGCTTTGGGAGCAGGGGGTCGGGGGTTCGAATCCCTCTGCCCCGACCAAATTAAACCTTCGCTTAAGTGGAGGTTTATTGTTTCGCTTATTGTAGTCGGTGCGACCGGTTATCTATTTAGAATGTTACAGCCCAAAATTATATTATCCAGCCTGGTGTCCTGCTGCCTGTTGTCTTTAATGCAGGCAACGGCTCTTAGTAGACCAAATATCATCATGGTTCTGGTCGACGATATGGGCTACTCCGATCTGGGGTGCTATGGTGGCGAGATTCAGACGCCGAACTTAGACAGCCTGGCCGAATCCGGCATCCGCTACACTGCCGCCCACAATACCTCTAAGTGCTATCCCTCAAGGTCGTCATTGATCACGGGGCTCTATTTTCAACGGACTAACCGTGAATTGATTAATGCGGCTACCTTCGGTGAGGTGCTTCGTCCAGTCGGGTATCGGACGCTGTGGTCGGGCAAACGCCATGGGAATACAAATCCAATCACCCGTGGATTCGACCGCTATTATGGTCTCTTAGGTGGAGCGAGCAATCACTGGAACCCCGGTGATAAAGCTCGTCCGGGCGAGGGCATTCCCGCGGGTGCGGGTAAAGGTAAATGGATGATTAACGATGAAGAGGTCAAAGGTTTCGTCCCCGAGGATACGTCTTGGTATTCGACGGATGCGATGACCGACGCTGCTTTGGCTTGGTTGAAAGAGTACGAAGGGGAGGAGAAGCCCTTTTTTCTCTATCTAGCTTACACCGCACCACACTATCCGCTGCATGCAAAACCAGAGGATATTGCTAAATATGACGGGGTCTATGACGCCGGATACGATGTGATTCGCGATGCGCGCTATCAGCGTCAATTGAAAATGGGCATGTTTGATGCCGCGAGTGCTCCATTGTCCACGGCTAAACAGATCACTCCTTGGACGGATTTAGCCGCTGCTGAGCGGGAAAAAGAAATTCTGCGCATGCAGATCTATGCGGGGATGATTGACTGCGTTGATCAGAATGTCGGCCGTATCATGTCGTATCTAAAAAGCACGGGTGACTATGACAACACGCTCATCCTATTTGCGTCCGATAATGGCGCCTGCGCGAGCACCGACAAACCTGCGGGCGGAGATCGATCGGGTGTGTTTGGGGGCGTCAATAGCTATGAGTGTACGGGCCTGTCATGGGCGAACGTTTCCAATACCCCGTTCCGTTTTTATAAGTTGAAATCTTACGAAGGGGGCACGACGACCCCTTTGATTGCGCATTGGCCCGAGGGCATGACTGAGCAAAATGTGTTTAATCGCGAGAATTGCCACTTCATCGACATCATGGCGACCGTTATGGATCTCGCGGGCGCGACCTATCCGGGAGAGGCGAAAAACGTTGCGGTCAACCTTCCCGATGGCGTCAGCCTAGTGCCGACTTTCACCGGTCAACCGCTCAATCGAAAGGCACCGGTTTTCTATGAATATAGCTCAGGTGCTGCGATTCAGGATGGCGCGATGAAGCTGGTTCGAAGTAATAAATGGGAGCTCTATGATTTGTCCAAAGACCGCACGGAGACTTCCAACCTGATAGCCCAGTATCCGGAGCTCGCTCAGGACTTACTGAAGCAATGGAACGCGTGGTATACCGAGTGCACAGGTGTGGATTACGCCGATGTCGAAGTGGCTATAAAAGCCGCAAACTCGGGCCAGAAGAAAGCGAAAACTAAAAAGAAAAAATAAAGCCCCTGAGGGCATTATCCAAACTTTATGATGACACCCAAACTAATCGCTGCCCTAATGACGCTTACCCTAGCTTCGTCTACTGCAGTCATTGCAGCCGAACCTGAGAGCCAGTCGGACCGCCCCAATATTGTGTTTGTGCTCATCGATGACCTTGGTTGGAACGGAACCGCAAGCTATGGCAACAAATTAGTGAAAACGCCGCACATCGATAAGCTGGCAAGTGGAGGCGCCCAGTTTGACGCGGCCTATGCTATGGCGCAGTGTTCGCCGGCTCGATTTGCCTTTATGACCGGACAATATGCTGCCCGCACGAACCATACCGCGGTCATCATGGAAAAGCACTGTATGCCGTATGCGCGCATGATTCAACCAGAGTCCAATCGCAGCATGGACAAGAATTTGTTCAATGTCGGCCGCATGCTCAAGCAGGCCGGCTACCACGTCGGTCAAGTTGGCAAGTGGCACGTCGATCTTGGAGAGCTGGGCCCCCAACGGAAAGAGTTGGGACGAGACTACATTGCTCAGTGGGGCTGGGAGGAGATGAAAAGCAGCCCGGACTTTAAGCTTGAGGATGATGCGAAGGGGGTGATGAAAATGACGAATGCCACCTTGCATTATTTGGATACGCACCGTGATCAACCAGCGTTTGCATATCTTGCCCACCAAACGGTGCATACCGGAGTTGAAGCACCCGAACGTCTAGTGCAGAAATACATGGATAAGGGATATTCGCGTGCCCTGAGTAAGCAGCCTAAAATAAGTGAGCGTCATTGTGCAGACTTCCTCGCAATGATTGATTATGTAGATGAAAGCATCGGCTATTTGGTGGAGGGCATCGAACAGTTGCAGCTTGAGCGGGAGACGATTGTGATCTTCATGTCAGATAATGGGGGGCTAGAACGACTTTGGGATATGGCGCCACTACGTCGTGGCAAAGGTTCTGAATATGAAGGCGGCATTCGTGTGCCGCTGATTGTGCACTGGCCGAGCAAAGTGGCGGCAGGTCAAGTGATTGTTAAGCCAGTTCATATTATTGATCTGTATCCGACCTTCATGGAAATCGCTGGTGGCGATGCCGGCTCACACCATTTGGACGGGGCCAGTATCCTGCCCCTCATGGATGGGCGTGGTGGCTTTGATCGCGATGCGATTTATATGCATACCCCGCTCTATATCCCGCATTATAATAAAACTCCGAGCAGCCTGATTCGCACTGATGACTATAAACTGATTTATTTCCACGGCGATTACCTGCACGAGAGTGATTATAAAACAGTGATCCCTGGTGAGCGTTATGAGCTGTATCGAATTAATGAGGACATTTCCGAGCAAGAAAATCTGGCTGATGTGATGCCCGAAAAGACTACAGCCCTGAAAGCTAAGCTACATGCCTGGCTCGAGGAAAGCGGCGCGCAAATGCCAGTGATCAATCCGGATTTTGATCCGGATAACTGGCAATTTAAAACCTCTAGTCGGGTTGATTATCAGGGCAATGTCATTCCGCGGGATGTCTCCAAGGCGCAGAAGAAAAAGAAGTGACCTAGCATCAGAAGCTATTATCTAATACTCTATTAGAATGATTAGTTGTCGGCATGACCGTCAGATACTATTATTATCGCCTATGTTTATGTTAAAATTCTCACGCTTATTTTATTCTATCGCCCTATTGCTTGGGAGCCACTTAGTGGGCTTCGCTTCGGAATTGGAGTCGGGATCTTATACGATCAATCAAGATTGGTCGCAGGAGCAGGACTATGAGCGCAGCTATTTTGTGCATGTGCCTGATGGTGAGGAGCCCTTGCCTTTGTTCATCTTTTTGCATGGCAACGGCGGCAACGCAGAGAGGTCGATGCAAGGCTTTACCAGGCGATACAAGGAACTATCCAAACGCTACAACATGGTCTTTGCGCAGGGCTATTTGAAGAGCTGGAATATTGTATCGGAGCGCTCAAAGGCACCTGATCGCGAGTTTATTGAGGTGATCGTTACGGAGCTTGCGGAGTATTCAAATGTGAAAGCGAGTGGTGCGGTATTGATGGGCAGTTCCAATGGTGCGGCCTTGGTCAATCAATTCGCGATCGAGACGCAGCTAGATCATTTTAGTCATTACATCACGGTCGTCAGCCAGTTGAATGCCTGGCAACACGATGGCACCGCTTTCAAGGCGAAGGGGAGTGATAACAATTATACCGAATCTGTCGTTCCGTTGAAAGGAAAGTGTCTGATGAATGTTTCAGGTGCCAATGATAAGCTTGTGCCCTATGCGGGCGGTCCATCGAAGGGGATTCGTGCCAAGGACGTAAAATTGGCTTTCGTGGATGCAGAGCGCTCCACCTTTTTATGGGCGCAGCACTATGGCTATAATGGCGAGCAATTGAGCCAGCCTAGCGAATCCAGCGAAGTAATGGATACCTTTAGTTACTTAGATGGCGCAGTGATTCATTATAAGATGAACACACGTGCGCACAATGCAGGCGGCGGACTCACCGAAGCGATGCTGCTCGAATTTTTGGATTAATCAAACAAGCCAGACGCGGTTAAGTTGTGCTGGATGCACATAATATGCGATTATTCTATTGGCGCCCGTCAACGACCTGGGCTACGCGATCAAACTGTTCGTAATGATTCAGCACCCCCTGTAATTCTCCTTTGATCGCGACTTGTTTGGGCGTTAGGCTATCAGTGGCGAGTGGCTGCTTTTCTTGAAGGTCATTCGGGACATCGTAGAACTCGCCGCTTTCGTAGAGTTTGTAACGCTGGTTACGGGCGGTGGCTTGTGTTTTCCCAGGCGTCATATCCCGGTTATACCAGCAATAGACGAATCTACGTGGTTCACCCGCTTCGCCGTGTAGTTGTGATAAGAAACTAACTCCGTCAAGGGTGAGCCCATCTGTGCTGCTTTTTGCAATCTCGCAGAAGGTCGGCAGAAAGTCGCTGAAGTCGATCAGGTCATTGTGCACTTTTGCGGGGACGGTGCCAGGGCGGGAGGCGATCAGGGGGGCGTGGGTGCCGCCATTGGTTAAGGAACCTTTACGCCCGGGGAAGGGCTGGCCGTTGAGCATCGACACGATGTTACGGTCAGTGCCGTTGTCGCCCGTGAAGATCAGGTAGGTGTTTTCGAGAAGTCCATGGCGCTCGAGTTCTGCTTCAATTTTACCAACGAGGTGATCGACATATTCGACCATATCGCCGAAGTATGTTTTGTCGCCCTTATGAGTGGGAGATCCAGCGCTAGTGGGGTCCCAGTCCTCGGAGTGTGGAGTCGGCACGAAGGGGCAGTGAGTGAGTATCATTGGGTAATAAACTAAGAAAGGTTGTTCCGCTTTACGCTCAATGAAGTCGAGGATGAAGTCGACCATTAGGTCGGGGGCAAATTCACCGTCATTGTATGCTACGGGCTCGCCGTCCTTCTCAAGGATCGGATTTTCATAGCGCTTATCGACACGTGTGCCATCAATTTTCATGCGCCCATCACGAGTGTGTTGCCAGAGCAATGCTTCGTCGAAGCCGAAGTGCTGGGGCGCATCTTTCTGTCTGCCTAGTTGCCATTTGCCTGCGATGCATGTGGCGTAGCCTTCCGCTTTCAATTTGTGGGCGAAAGTGATTTCACCGCGAGGGAGAGAGCCGAACTTTGTGTAGTTCCGGACATTATATTGACCGGTCATGAGCTGTACCCGCGAGGGCGTGCAGATGGGCTGTGCGTAGCAATGCTCAAACCGCGCGCCGTTGGCGGCCAGACGGTCCAAGTTGGGCGTTTTATAGAGGGTGCTCCCGTAGGAACCCATCGTTTCAATGCCGAGGTCGTCGGCCATGATTAATACGATGTTTGGTTTCGGTAAGCTTAGCACAGGCGAGCCCGCGATAGTTGCTTGCACAGAGGAGATTAACAGGAGGACAAGGAGAAGTGGGCGAAAAATGGATTTCATAAGGCGTTAAGTATTCATATCTAATAAGCTCGTCTTACAAATTTGATTTGAAAGCTGCAAGTGCTAATCAAATCAACCAGAGGCGGGCAAGATGCGCAGGAGCATCGTGCTGTTTAAGAATGTCAGCCTGCGCCTATATTATGTCTCATTACGTCTTTTCGATTAATAATCTCAATTCAATAAAATTAAATTGAGATTAGTTATATATATAATAAGCATAG
The DNA here is from genome assembly GCA_009886465.1 of Opitutaceae bacterium. GTDB lineage: Bacteria > Verrucomicrobiota > Verrucomicrobiia > Opitutales > Coraliomargaritaceae > Thalassobacterium. The sequence continues at coordinate 6,563 of QXZH01000020.1, read as the reverse complement.
CTTTATGATTTTAATAGCAATTTTCGATGAGCCTTCTTTGGGCGGTGGTTTATGTCTTAGTGTGCTCGCGAATGGTGCATCGAACTTGACAGGTCGGCATATTCATTCGCATGTTAGGCTTGTTTAAATCAGCTATTACAAGTGCCGACTTGTTTGATTATTGCCCTATAATCATGATCATTAATACAGGCAGATTCTTCTGAGATCTGCAGTCAGTTTCCCTTTTACAACTGTTTAACAATTTATCTCTTTAACTTCATGTCTGGTGTCACGCTTAAGCATTTAAATAAAACCTACAGCCCCGGCACAGAGGACGCCTTTCATGCGGTGAAGGGGATAGATCTGGAAATTCGCGATAAGGAATTCATGGTGCTTGTCGGTCCTTCGGGCTGCGGCAAGTCGACGACCTTGCGAATGATCGCGGGACTGGAGGAAGTCACCGAGGGGGATCTTTGTATTGGTGATCGTAAGGTGAATGATGTGCTACCGAAGGATTGGGGCGTTGGGACTGACTTACTGTAGCGCTTCGAAACGGGCTTGGATTTCTTCGAGAGTGCCAATGGTCAAATAGAAGGTGTATTCCATCTTAAGGCCGGTGGTCAGCGCGAAGGTGCGGATGGGGGCGACATAGGAGCAAGCCGATCCGGACGGGCCGGTAGTGCCGTTGCCGAGTGCGCGGTAGCAAGTAAACTCGGGAGTGCCTGGGGTGTAGATGCCGATGCCCCAATTGTTGTCGTCCAAATAGGCGACCCACTCGGAGGATGAGTGGTCAATTGCTAAACCATCGACGCCATCACGTCCATTTTCTGCAAGGATACGTGGTGTGGAACGGGTGAGTTGGCCGTCCTTCGTATAGACGAAGTTTTCTAGCATGCCATCGACAAAGACAGCAGGCATTTCTTGGTGACGCGGCTTGCCTTGATCTGGGCCGGTGTAGGTCATCTTGAAGGTGATCGTCGCGACTTTGCCGTCGAGTCTGATGGACTCCTGCATTTCCAGTTCTGGGCAAAGCTGACCGTTTGCCCAGTGGCGTGGGGTAATCGTCGCGGTGATTTCGGAGGGTGCCTTGTGGGCTTTGAATTCAGTGACTTCAGCGGGCACTCGTTTCCAGCTGCCGCCTTGGATCGGATTATAGACCCATGGCGTTTTCGGCTCAAATATTTCAGATCATAGCCGAAAAGCAAATTCCTATCAGTAACTAGGAGCGCCCATTTTTCGGTAATTGAGTGGGGAGCAACCGGTTTTCTTTTTGAAGAGGCGCGAGAAATAATAGACGGAGGAGTAGCCGAGGGCATTGGCGGTTTCGGAGACACTTTTTTGTTCGCGGCGCAGGAGGTCGCGTGCGCGGTTGAGCTTCAACATGTTCTCATATTCGCGGGGAGAGTAGCCGGTTTCTCTTTTGAATGCGAAGCGGAAGCGCGAGTAGCTGATACCAAGTTTGCAAGCGAGTGCTTCGAGCTCAGTGCGATCGGTGAGGTGCGTCAGCATCTCGGCCTTGGCTTGCATGACGAGTTCGGCATCGGAGTTGTGCGCGACTTCGTCGGTCAGTGAGCTGGATCTCAACAGTGCCAGGGCCAGTGGGATATGGCTCGCCAGGATTTGCTCTATTGCTGCGACGGGTTGCTGGAGCCAGTGAAGGAGTTGATGGAAGTGCTGAATGAGTGCCTCGGGCTGTTCGACGGAGACGATGGGGTGCTGCGGGCTGAAGAATGACCGCATGATGCGGTCGGCTTCGCGGCCACCAAAGCCGAGCCAATATTCGGTCCAGCCGCATTCTTTGTCTGGACGATAGCGATGCCATTCGCCAGGGAATAGGAGTAGGGCGGTGCTAGGCTGAATTGCAGTTTGAGGCACTGAGGCGGATTCAAACGTGCCGCTGCCACTGGCGATGAAGACGATTTGGAATTCATCGAGAGTCCTGCGTCCGTCTTTGTCAAAAAGGTAGCTTTGTGGGTGCCCTTTGTCTGGATAAGGCGCGTCTGGGATTAGGGTTTGTTTGCCTGCATCGATGAGTCTCCATCCCCATTCGCGTGCCTGTTGGTCGGTTGGCAGGTAGCGGCTGAAACTGTCGGTTCCTTGATGCATCATTTGATTGCTAGGGGTAATGTCAAAAAATGCAAATGTAATGTCAGTCAGTGTATTCTGGTTTCGTCATAATTAGAGTAGTATAGGACTTTTAAATCCCAATTGAATTATGTTTGAGCAAGTTAAAGAATTGTATGCGTCGCTAGGCGTGGATGTGGAACAGGCACTGGAGGCCATGGCGAAAACGCCGATTTCCCTGCATTGCTGGCAAGGCGATGATGTGGTCGGTTTTGAGGCGGGCGCAGGTGCGCTGGGCAGTGGCCTCGCGGTGACAGGGAACTACCCTGGCAAGGCGCGCAGTATCGATGAATTGCGTCAGGATCTGGAAAAAGTGCTTTCCATGCTTCCCGGTAAGCATCGTCTGAATTTGCATGCCATCTATGGTGATTTCGGTGGTGAGTCTGTCGACCGTGACGCGATCGAGGTGAAGCACTTTCAGACTTGGATTGATTGGGCGAAGGAGCTGGGCATTGGCTTAGACTTTAACCCGTCCTGTTTCTCGCATTCGAAGGCGGATGATGGTCTCACTTTGAGCCACCCGGATCCGGAAATTCGTGCCTTCTGGATTGAGCACTGTAAGCGCAGTCGAGTGATCAGCGCAGCCATGGGCGAGCAGCTCGGCACGGCTAGTGTGATGAATGTCTGGGTGCCAGATGGGATGAAGGATATGCCGGCGGATCGTCAGTCTTATCGTCGACGCCTTTCCGATAGTCTTGACGAAGTCTTTGCAGAGAAACTCAACCCTGCCCACCACATTGATGCGGTCGAATGTAAGCTATTTGGAATAGGGTCTGAAAGTATGGTGGTTGGTTCACACGAGTTCTATATGGGCTATGCGATCAAAAATCAGACCGCACTTTGCTTGGACGCGGGGCACTTCCATCCCACCGAGGGCATTGCTGATAAGATTTCATCCGTCATGATGTATGTGCCAGAGCTTCTGCTACACGTTTCCCGTGGTGTGCGCTGGGACAGTGACCACGTGGTTTTGTTTGACGATCAAACTCAAAACATTATGCAGGAACTGGTGCGTTGTGATGTGCTCGACCGCACGCATATCGGGCTGGATTTCTTTGATGCCTCCATCAATCGTATCGGCGCATGGGCCATTGGCACACGTGCGGCTCAGAAGTCTCTCTTGCTGGCCTTGCTAGAGCCTCGCGAGCAATTGCGTGCCGCGGAACTCGCTGGTGACTACACCACGCGTTTAGCGCTGCTGGAGCAGGCCAAGGCATTGCCATGGTCAGTGGTCTGGGAGGAATTTTGCCAGCGAAATCAGGTGCCGGGTGAGTTGTCGCTGCTTGATACAGTCAAGGGCTATGAATCTTCAGTCCTTTCCGGTCGCCAATAAGCTTGAAGCAATTTACTACACTTTCGAAACATTCGATATGTTTCATTTTATTCACTCAATAAAAGAAAATACTATGACGACAGACGAGCAAGAGGAGAAGCACGGGGAATACGAGCGCGAGCCAGTTCCCGCGACGAAGACCCGGGGGCTAAAGGCTTTTTTGGGAATGTATGCCGGCGAGCATTGCGCAGGAACGGAGCTGATGATCGGACCCTTGTTTGTCGCCGCGGGTGTGGGCGCCTTTGATGTTTTGGGTGGCTTATTTGTCGGCAATCTTTTGGCCGTGCTGGCTGGATGTTTCTCTGCGCTCCGATTGCGGTGCGTGCACGTCTGACACTCTATTACCAACTCGAGAAAATTTGCGGTCGTCGATTGGTCACGCTCTACAATTTAGCCAACGGTGTGATGTTCTGTTTCCTTGCCGGCTCGATGATCACAGTCTCGGCCACGGCCTTCGGTGTCTGGTTTGGCTTTCCGATGCCGGGGCTCAATGATCTCTATCCCAACAGTGTGGGCTGGGTCTTGTCCGTGCTGGTCATTGGTGCGGTCATTTCGGTCGTGGCCGCTTGGGGCTACGAGACCGTCTCCAAGGTGGCCAATATCGCCGCGCCTTGGATGGTATTGGTCTTCTTTGGATTTGGCCTGATTGGCCTGCGCCAGTTTATCGAAGTGACGGGTGCCGAGGTCAACTCGATCTCCAGCTTGTGGGCCCTATGCACCGAGCATATTTGGAAGGGCGGAGAACCGCTGCCCGGGCAGATAAAATTCACTTTTTGGCACGTCACTTTCTTTGCTTGGTTTTGTAATATGGCGATGCATGTCGGTATGTCCGACCTCTCGGTGCTGCGTTTCGCCAAGAAGCCGTGGCATGGAATCGCCTCCGCATCCGGCATGTATGTGGGACACTTCATGGCATGGTTGGCGGCGTCAATTCTCTATGCCTTACAGCTGCATATGGATCCGTCCAATACCAATGTATTGCCCGGCCCACTCGCTTTTCAAGCGGCAGGCGTCGCAGGCTTAATGTGCGTGATAGTTGCTGGCTGGACCACTGCTAATCCGACCATTTACCGCGCCGGGCTCGCCTTTCAGGCCATCATGCCTAGCAAGTCGCGCTTTGCCGTGACCATTGCGACCGGCTTGCTCGCGACGCTGGCCGGTATGTTTCCGGCGATTGCGATGCGCTTACTCGGATTTGTCGCGCTTTACGGTCTCGTGCTCATGCCAATGGGTGCGGTGGTCTTTGCTGACTTCTGGCTTCTTCCAAAACTCGGCCTCAAGCAATACTATGCCGAACATCGCAGCCTAAAAATTAATTGGGCCGCGGGCATTGCCTGGATCGCGACCTTGGTCATTTGCGTGGCACTGGTGAAATCCGGTAAGCCGCAATTTCAAATATTCTTTGTCTCTTTACCCGGGTGGTTTATCGCCTGCGCACTTTATATTGCTTTGAGTAAACTACAACAGAAAGGGGAAACCGCATGAAAAAGAGTAGCCTAATTATTTCATTCCTGTCTCTGGCCTTGATCGTTTTGGCGCCGACACTGTTCTATATGGATAGTATCACGCTCGAAACAAATAAAATGCTGATGACGATTGCGACCGCCGCATGGTTCGCCAGTTCATTCTGCTGGATGGGTCGGGAAAAAAAGGACTAGTGTGCCTGCACACCTGCGGATCGGTGGCTGTTGAAGGCCGAGCAAAAAATCGTCTGTAAATTAGTCTAATCAGTTAGAGATTGCTTGATTATACTTACGTTTATTTAGTAAGTATATTTTTTATTGCTGAGATAGGCATTGCCTGGATCGCGGCCTCTTAGAATGGGGCGGAGACTCCAAGAACCATACGCTTGCCATTGTCGCGGCGCACACCGATTTCTGTGAAGACCGCACAGTCAGTGACGGACCCGCCGATGCGAACTTTGATCTAGGTCGCATCGATTATGAGATGGGCGATCTCTGGCAAGGGACTTTTGCGCCAGAGCTCCAAGGTCTCGTCCAGCTCAGTGGTCAATCTTGAGACTTGAGTTGAGCTCACAGACAGCCCGCACATCTCCTCCATGACCTTTGTGACACGCATCATGGAGACGCCTTGCAAATACATCTCGGCGATGGCGACTTTATCTTACAGCGCGTGCCCGAGGAGCTCTATGATGTGAAGAAGGACCCCGGTTGCTTGAATAACCTAGCACTCAATCCTGAATATCAGTCAGTATTGGAGAGCTTTCAGCAGAGTATGATTCAGCAACTTCAAGAGACTGGTGACCATGAACTCGAAAATTATAACAGGCGGCTTGAGGGCTCATTGAATTAGCATTGGTTAAAAGGACGTCCCTTTCTCGCTAGACATTATATTACAAATAATAGTCGCTGCTTGGTATTATAAATCATTGCAAGGTTTAGCATCTGGCAGCACTGGAGTCTAAATGGGGTGCATGGGCCAAGTTATTTAGCCTTCAGGCCGGCTATTGGCAGGCAGCACCTAAAGAGCTGCTTAGGCTGGAATCTTTGCTCGATCGCATTAAAGTAAATTGTCGTGTCCGTTTGAAGTCGCCATCCCTTTAATGAAACTAGTCAGGCGGGGGGGACTTGTGCTGGATGAGCGTGTGAATTAAGATGTCAGCCTGCGCCCATGTTATGTCTTATTACGCCTTAACGGTCGCTAGCTTCACTTTATTTTATTATTATTATAGTATACTTTTATAACTCTACTTCAATGTTTTAGGAGTTTTAGGGCTATTTTTTTTAGGCCTTCTTAGGGTGCTACGGTATGTCTTAGTGTGCTAGTAATTGGTGTATCGAACTTGACAGGTCGGGCATCCATTCGCATGGTAACAATGCCGATATCAGCGATCGTTCGTGTCCGATTGTTTGTGAATAGTTCTACATCCATGATCCTTGAGTCGGCCGAATTTTTCTGCGATTTGCTGTTTAGTTCCTTTTATTCAAACCTCTAATCTATCCCTTTAGTTTCATGTCTGGTGTCACGCTTAAGAATCTCAATAAAACCTACAGCCCCGGCACAAAGGACGCCTTTCATGCGGTGAAGGGGATAGATCTGGAAATTCGCGATAAGGAATTCATGGTGCTTGTTGGCCCTTCGGGCTGCGGTAAGTCAACCACTTTGC
>QXZH01000002.1 GCA_009886465.1 Opitutaceae bacterium | reverse complement strand
AAACAATGCCAACCCGTTACATTGTATAAAAATTCAACTACTTTGACCTATTATTAGTCATGCTAGAATAATGCCAAATTCGTAAATAGTTAAAAATTGAGCATATAAAATACAAAGCTAAAACAATGCCAACTCATCACATGTTCTAAAAATTGCGCAGTTCCAGTGATTGTTTTGTTCTACTCGAAAAGATGAAACCAGTTCGATTCGAGGATATCGAATGCAGTTTGTCTAGTGCCATGGAAAGCAAGCAGCGCAGTGAACGAAAAAATTAACACCGCAATATGAATCGTTGGCTAGCTTCCCGCACTCGCCTTCCACACACTCGGTAAGCCCCAGAGCAGTAATATCCCCACCCCCAGACATACCATCGCAGGCAAACCGAAGCCAAGCGGCACAAATCCGACCACCAAGGCCACAAGCCCCGCAATCATCGCAAATGGCAGTTGCGTACGTACATGATCAAGCGGCTCCACACCTGCGGCAATCGAGGCCACAATTGTGGTATCCGAAAATGGACTACAGTGGTCACCAAATACCGCACCACTGAAGACCGCACCAATCGCCGCGATGACCAAGCGGTCGCGCTCCAGATCGACCGCGCCCTCTGTCAGTGAAAAGATCACCGGAATAGCCAGCGGCATGAGCACCCCCATCGCCCCCCACGAGGTGCCCGTAGAAAACGAGATCAACGTACCCAGTACAAAGATTCCTGCGGGTAACAAAGCGACGGGTAGATGCCCTTGCAGACTCTCACTCAAGTAAGTCGCCGTGCCCAACTGGCTGATCGCCCCGCCCAACATCCACGCCGCAATTAAAATCAAAACTGGCCCCGCAATCTCCCGCACACCGGAGAGAAAAACCCTCGCCTCGTTACTTGTGACACGTCCCCGCCGTGCAAAGGCATAGCTACCCGCCGCTACCAGTGATGCCATAATACTCGAAGCCACCAATATCTGCGGCACGTAAGCCTCCGCCTTTCCATACGATTCGGCAAACTTGCTCAAACTAAACGGCAGCAAAGTTTCCGCACCGATCACATAGGTCAGTACAGGAATCGAGAGCGACAGCACCGCAATCGGTATAATCGCCAAGCCCCAATGACTCGCTTGAACATCCTCCTCACGCTCTGGAGGCGTCGACCTTTCTCGCGCAGCCCGCTCCGCCACGCCCATCGAACCAGGGTTAAACTCCCGCCAGATACAGACCAAAGCCAGTATTAGCGCGAACCAACAATAGAAATTTGTGGGCAAAGATTTAAAGAAATAGCCGTAGGCACTGACCTCGCCCTGCCCTGCCAGCACAAAACCCTCGCGGATCATCGAAAGTTGAAACGCGATCCAAGTCGAGATAAAGGCCAGACACGCCACCGCCGATCCTGTGGTATCTGCAAGGTAGGCCAGCTTTTCGCGCGAGACCCCGCAGCGATCCGCGGCCGACCGCAAGAGTCGCCCGATCAGCATCGTGTTAGCCAAACCATCAAAAAAGACCAGTAGCCCAAAACCAAAAACCGTCGTCTGCATACGCTTATGAGGCGCGCGCGCCGATCCGAGTAGTTTTTTAACGAGCCCTTGCAGTCCACCACCCGCCTCAACTAGAGCGACAAAGCCACCAAGGATCAGGGTAAAGAGCATCGCGCTCAATTTCCATGAAGATCCAAAAATCGGCCAAAATTGATTCAAGACTAATTGCTCAATCGTGCCGAGCAGTGAGCCACCTGCTAGCAAGATCGCGCCGCAAACTGCTCCGATTAAAAGTCCAAGAAGCGCGCTTCGTGAAATCAGCACCATAGTCAACGCTGCCACGCTTGGCCAGAGCGTGCTCCAAGTGCTCTCGAAAAAAGCCAGATATCCACTCGCAGCCAAGACAACAATCGTAGCTCCGAGACTAGTCCATCTGCGATCAGTGGTTCTTTTAAGCATGCTTATCAAACCTGTGCGTATTTTCAAATTTGTCGAGTTCCCAACAGAAGCTCCCTAACCAGTTTCCATAAGATGCTAAGACACAAACTTCATGCAAAAACATCATCCATTAATTTCTGCTCTTATTAGCCTCTCCTGCGCAGTCCTCACTCGACGGATCTTTGCTTGTGCGAGTGGGCAGTAAATTGAGACACTAGGCGAATAAAACAAAATATCATCTAGCTAATGTAAAATTTACCAGATCGCTTGCAATCTGCTTAAGAGTTTGCTTTTATAATATTCCTTCTAGAATAAAAAATTAAAGAATTATGAAAAAACTACTACTTACCTCACTACTTATGCTTTGTGCTTCACTCGCCTATGCAGGCCCAGGCTGCGGCGGTGGTGGCTGCGATACAGACAAAAAAGATGGCAAAGCAGACAGCACTCAAAGCAATGCAGTCTTAGCTGGTGGCTGCGGCGACAAAAGCGATGACAAAAAAGACGGCAAGTCCGACTTTACTGTGCGACAGTCAGCTATTGTCTAATTTGAAAAAACTCATCACCAAATGCCTTACGGACGTATGTTCGTAAGGCTTTTTTATGCCTATTTAACTCATCAGCGATGATCTTGAGGCTTCTCATTAACTAGTTAATGTGCATCGACTTATACATAACAATCTACAATTTTTTAATATCGTGAGCCCAAATGCAGGTAGACATGCCGACCGACTAAAACAATCAAGCATTGCGACTTTCCCGCATCCGCAGGCATCGAGTTCAACTAGTTACAAATAACCCGTATTCTCGACTTGCAATAACATATCAATATATCATGATGCGTTGATATTAAATGATGAGTATCTCTAAACAGACTAAGCCCTACACAGCTAAAGGCCAGCTACTGGCCGATCTCTTTGCTGAGCGCATTCTTTTTCTTGATGGTGCAATGGGCACGATGATCCAGCAATACAAACTGGGCGAAGAAGACTTCCGTGATTCGTCTTTCGCAGATGTTAAAGGCGACTTAAAGGGCAATAACGACATTCTCTCGATCACACGCCCCGATATCATCGAGGACATCCACCGTTCGTTCTTAGAGGCCGGCGCGGACATGGTCGAGACCAACACCTTTTCCAGCACCACCATCGCTCAAGCCGACTACGCACTCGGGCACCGCGTGCGCGACATCAACCTCGCCGCCGCAAAGCTCGCGCGCAAGGTCGCCGACGAAATCTCCGAGAAAGAAAATCGTCCTACTTTCGTAGCTGGTGCGATTGGCCCCACAAATCGCACCGCCTCCATGTCACCTGACGTGAACCGTCCGGAATACCGTGCCGCCAGTTATGACGAGCTTTACAAAGCATACTACGAACAGACCGAAGCGCTCGTTGAAGGTGGCGTCGATCTTCTTCTTCCCGAGACAGTCTTTGACACACTCAATCTAAAAGCCTGCCTCCACGCTATTGCCGATTTTCAAGACACGCTCGAAGAGCACCTACCAGTCATCGTCTCGGTTACCATCACCGACCAGTCTGGGCGTACTCTTTCTGGTCAAACTGTCGAAGCCTGCTGGAACTCGATCCGGCATGCTAAACCCCTCTGCGTTGGGCTTAACTGCGCCCTCGGCGCCGACTTGATGAAGCCCTTCCTCGAAGAGCTGTCTCGCGTAGCCGACACTTACGTCCATGTCTATCCAAACGCTGGCCTACCGAACCCGCTTTCCGACACCGGCTACGACGAAACACCGAAACACACCGGCACTGCCGTTGGTGGATTTGCTAAAAATGGCTTGGTCAACATGGTCGGTGGTTGCTGCGGCACCACGCCCGATCACATTGCGGCCATAATCAAAGAAGTCAGCCAACACAGCCCACGCGTAATCCCAACAGTCGTGCCCGCACAGCGCCTCAGCGGACTCGAAGCCTTCAACATCATCATGGGCGAAACACCGTTCGTGAATGTAGGCGAGCGCTCCAACGTCACAGGCTCCCCTCGTTTTAAGAAGCTGATCAAAAATGACGACTACACGGGCGCACTCGCGATCGTCCAGTCACAGGTCGATAAGGGCGCTCAGATCATCGATATCAATTTCGACGAGGGCATGCTCGATGGTGAAGCCTGCATGACGCGCTTTCTCAACCTCATCGCCTCCGAACCCGACATTTGCAAAGTGCCTATCATGATCGATAGCTCGAAGTGGTCGGTCATCGAGGCAGGTCTTAAGTGCGTCCAAGGCAAGTGTATCGTCAATTCAATCAGCCTCAAAGGCGGCGAAGACGAGTTCCGCGCTCAAGCCAAGAAAGTCATGCGCTACGGAGCCTCCGTTATCGTCATGGCCTTTGATGAGAAAGGGCAAGCAGCGACAAAAGACGAAAAAGTCCGCATCGCAGAGCGCTCCTTTAAGATTCTGACCGAAGAAGTCGGCATGGATCCGCAGGACATCATCTTCGACCTCAATATCCTCACTGTCGCCACTGGTATGGAGGAGCATAATAATTATGCCGTCGACTTCATAGAAGCCGTCGAGGAAATCAAAAAACGCTGCCCTGGTTGTCGCACTAGCGGCGGTCTCTCAAACGTATCCTTTTCCTTCCGAGGCAACAACCCCGTGCGCGAGGCCATGCACGCTGCCTTTATCCATCACGGCATCGCAAAGGGCCTCGACATGGCCATCGTCAACCCCGGCATGCTCATGCCTTACGACGAGATCGACCCCGCCTTTAAGGTACTTGTCGAAGACGTCCTCCTCAATCGTAACGATGATGCGACCGAGAAGCTCATCGATTTCGCCGAAGCTATCAAAGACGGCAGCGTGACGCTTGGTAAGGGTACCCCCGAGGAACGCATCAACGCGGCCATGCTAGAAGGTATGACCACCTTGCGTGCACTCTTCGAACGCGCCACAAAAGAGAAGAACCCCGAGGTTCTCGAAGCCTTTCTCAAATCTGGCGCCGGAGCCATTCCCGCTGCAGCAGAAAAAAAAACGACTGAGATAAAAGACGACTGGCG
>QXZH01000019.1 GCA_009886465.1 Opitutaceae bacterium | reverse complement strand
GTCTTCTCAGCATAAACTTGCGTCACGTTTTTGGAGAGATTCTCGTAATTATAGTCGTTGAATAATGATTCAACACGTTCAAGCATGGCAGCCTCGGCTTCAGATTCAGGTAAGGGCGCCTCGTGTAGGTGGGGCTCAGATTGAGTGAGGGCTTGCAGGTAGCGTGCGTCGGGAATGGTCTGTGTATGCATATCGGATGTAGTCGAACAAGCCGTCACAGTGAAAGCGATGGCAGATAGAGTTAAAGTTTGAAGGTAACGTATAGTCACTACATAAATTAAGCGTCAGTTGGTAGTAAAACTTACACATATGAGTAAGGTTTTACTCTGCGTCGGCGTTTAACTCATACAAATAAAGCATGCATATTGATATTCAACTAGCGGGACTTGGTCTAAGCACAGTTACCATGATATTGGTCGGTAAGCGCAAGCTCCCGCAGGTGTGTTTAGATGAAATTGGGCTCGGTGAATGGCCTGCTGTGCATTACCTTTTTGCTGAATCGCAATAAGCTATGTCTGAATATAATAAACCTCAAAGGATAGCGGTGGTTGGTTGCGGCGTGGCTGGTCTAACGGCTGCGTGGCTTCTCGGGCGCAAACACGATGTGCACCTGTTTGAGAAAAACGACTACGTTGGCGGTCACACACGCACGCTGAAGGTCCCAGACGGTGCGGACGCGGGTATGCCCGTGGATACTGGTTTTATAGTAATGAATCATCGAAACTATCCATGCTTTACCAAGGTATTAGAACAGCTTGGCGTGGCGGTCGAAGATAGCTCTATGACTTTCAGCTTTTACGACCAACAAACGGACTATGGTTATGCGGGTAATAACCTGACGACGCTTTTTCCGTCAATTAGCTATTACTTTAAGCCGAAGCATTTAAGCTTTGTCTGGGATCTCATACGTTTCGCTCGGATTGGCTATCGAGATTTGAACAGTGGCTATCTTGAGGGCAAGAGCCTAGGTAAATATTGTAAAAAACGACGCTTCGGGCATGCCTTCTTGAACAATTACCTTTATCCCATGGGTGCCGCCATATGGTCGTCACCGATTGAAGAGGTGCATCGTTTCCCTGCACAACCCTACTTACACTTTCTGGAAAACCACGGTCTGCTACGCCTAACAAATCGTCCTCAATGGAAGTTTGTAAAAGGAGGAAGCCGCACCTATGTAGAAGCAATGCTCAAACAGTTTGACCATGCTCCGAGTTTGAACGCAGCACCTGCGGGTATTCGCCGACATGATAATGGTGTCACACTGGTTACGCATAAGGGTGAGTCGCTGGAATTTGACCATGTAGTGATTGGCGCCCATGCGGATGAGGCACTCAAGTTACTGATAGATCCAAGCAAGAAGGAAGAAAAGCTACTCACCCCATGGCGCTACCAGCAAAATGAAGTGGTGCTTCATACGAGTTCAACGCATCTACCACCGGATCGTAAACTCTGGGCTTCATGGAACTTCATGCGGGAACCAGGTCAATCAGACGAGCGACCAGTTTCGGTGAGTTATTATATGAATCGTCTGCAGAATCTACAGACAGAGAATGATTACATCGTGACCCTCAACCCAGGCGTTGAGATACCCGAGGCGTGCGTGATCAACCGCACTATGCTCACCCATCCGCTCTATTCTTTTGAGTCGATGGATACGCAAGACAAACTTCGCGCGAATAACGGGAAACAAAACACTTGGTTTTGTGGAAGTTATTTTGGCTATGGTTTTCACGAAGATGCCGTTCGCTCGGCAGTCGAAGTCGCTCAGGGATTTGGAATAGATCTATGACATTCAGTAGGAGTCAGTTATCTATTGCTTCTTGCGCATTTTGGGGTCGTCGGACTTTGTATCGAAAGCGGGCAGCATGATTTTGAATTCACAGATATTTCGCGGTGTCGTCGTACACGAGAGGCTCAGCCCGCAGTCGCACAAGTTTAGTTACCCAATGAGCTTCTTCGGATTCGATTTGGCTGAGCTAAAATTTATCAATGCGCAGGCCTCTATTTTCGGTTACAATGAGACAAGGCCTTTGCGTTTGAATGATAGCGCTTATCTACATGGTAGTTCTGAACCGATCCTGGAGCAACTGGATCGCTTGCTGCCCCCTGAAGAGCCCAGCCAACACACAGTACTAATTAGTTCGCCTAAGTATTTCGGCTATGCTTTCAATCCTGTAAACTTTCATTTGCGTATGGAAGGAAAGCGACTGCTTTGCGCCGTGGCGGAGGTCAACAACACATTTGGTGATCGACACGTTTATCCACTTAGAGACTTAGAACAAATAAGCGATCAGACGTGGATAACGCGTTGCATGAAAGACTTTCACGTTTCCCCTTTCAATGACATGACTGGAGAATATCGGTTCACCTTCCGCATTGAAGAGAATGAAATATTTCTAGGTATTGACCTCTACAAGGATGAGGCGTGCGTCATGAAAACTTATATACAAGGCCAAGGTCAGTCCTTAACGAATGGTAGCATCTTCCGTTATGCCTTATGCCATCCATTTGATACCGCATTCAACAGTATGCCAAGGATCATTTGGCAAGCCGCAATACTCTATTACAAAAAAAAGATGAAGGTTTTCAAGAGACCATCTCCTGTATCAAGCGATACGCTGGTAGATAGAGACGTAAAGGGAGAAAACCGACCTATCACATAATTTGTATGAGCTATTCCTGCGTTTGCTCGCGTATGGCTAAAAGGTGCGAGCGTATAGATTAGGCAATCAAACCTAGACCGACGGCGTGTATTCAGGTATGTGCTTTTGAATGGCGGCTTTAATGACTGCTACATTCATGTCGTGCATCGCAGATTCTAACTCTTGTGAGATTTGGCTCATGTTGATTTGCGAATCATTTGAGGCTACAAACCGCATAACGGAAGGATGCTGTGTGGCTTGCAATGTTTCACTGAGATGCTGCACTTCTTCAAATAGCTTTTCACCAGCTTGAAGGCCTGTGAACTCAATGTCTATATCCGTGCCTTCCCGCAGGCCGCTCAAAGCGATCATTTGACGCGCGACATCTAGTATTTTGACAGGATCGCCCATGTTTAGCACAAGGATATCGCCGCCAGTTCCTTCAGTTGCTGACTGCAGGACTAGGCCGACTGCTTCTTCCACCGTCATAAAGAAGCGGGTGACATTTGGGTCAGTCACTGTTATGGGACCACCTCCTACGATTTGATTACGAAAGATCGTGACCACACTTCCAGATGAACCAAGTACGTTACCAAAGCGAACAGCCATGAACTTCGTGGTGTTGGTATCCGAATTCTGTTGTGCTGTCAGCGAAAGTTCAGCCAGTCGCTTACTCGCACCCATCACACTAGTAGGATTAATTGCCTTATCGGTAGAAATTAAAATAAATCGCTCGACTTTGCATTGGCTCGCGATCCGTGCGAGCTGCTGGGTGGCAAAGAAATTATTACGCAGAGCCTCGGCAGGCTGAGCTTCCATCAGATTGACGTGCTTGTGTGCCGCTGCATGAAAGACGACCTCCGGGCGATGCTGAGCGAAGACTTTCTCTAATTGTTCGGCATGAAGAATATCGATTACTTGAGTGGTCACTCGCGTCTCACCTGAATCTTTTACTTTTAGAACATTTTGTTGGAGATTGAAAATGGCAATTTCTGCCTGATCAATGCAAAGCAGGCTATGGGGAGAGTAGTCGAGTATTTGAGCGACTAATTCACTACCGATACTGCCACCTGCTCCCGTAACTATGACTCGCTTACCGTGTAGTAAAGAAAGGATGCCTTCAGAGTTAAGGTCAACTGCGTCACGACCTAGTAGGTCTTCGAGCTGGATTGGACGAAGTTGAGAGAGCTCAGCTCGCCCGCTAACAAGATCAGTTAGAGCGGGCACAATGTCGACAGAAAGTCCTGCATCACGAGCTAGTTCAACGACATGACGAAGACGTTTAGCCGATGCTGATGGAAATGCTATGACCACTTTGGAGGTATTATAGCGCTTGGCAATTGTGGCTAATTCATCGACTGCATCAGCAACTAAAACACCGTGAACATAGCGACCGATCTTCCTTACGTCATCATCAAGAAAGGCGACTGGACGCATACCAAGACGAGCCTTATTCATTAAGTCCGAGCAAAGGCCCGCACCGACTTCGCCCGCACCGATAATAATCACATTCTCAGAGGCGTCCATCGTGAGCCAATCTTCGATGCCCCGGCTAGATTTAACGCGCATAAAAATCCGAAAAGTCGCGATGGAAAGAAGGCTGATTAAGAAGTAGGTGAGGATGACAGCGCGAGGGGGTACGTTTACACCTTTATAGACATACCACATTGACAGCAATATGAGTGCGTTTGAAAAAAGGCCGCAGAAAAGGCGAAACACATCTGGCAAACGAAAATAAGACAAAATTGAGTCTAACTGTCCGCTGGCTAAAAGTAGCATCAATTGAAGACCAACTATCCATTCGACCATGTTAACCCGATCGATTGCATGATTGATTGGGACATTAAAATCGAAGCGTAATTCGTAGGCAAACCAGTAACTGGCTAGCGACACAATGGCATAAAAAACAATTAAAGAAAGCGTCCTCAGGTTGAGGTATTTAACTATAACATTGGCGCTCATAATTTAGATCAACCTTGAGCTAAAGTTGCTTT
>QXZH01000018.1 GCA_009886465.1 Opitutaceae bacterium | reverse complement strand
GCCTCGTTTTCGACGGGTTTGAAATCGACATTGGGGATTTGTGGGAGCGCTGGCATAGTAGCCAAGAGACTCTCTGTGGTCAGCGCCGGAATCGTGGCGGGTGTGGCGGCGGCGTTTTGGAATTCGGCCACGGCCATCTGATGCTCAAGCTCCCGCTGGGGCAGATAAATAGTCTTGGGCGCGGTGAAGACTGGCTCCTCGCGGAGGCTTAGGACAAGCACGGTGACAGAGCGGGCGGTGAGTAAGAAGACCGCGATGACGAACACTGCTTGCAGGAGCGAGGACAAGCGTGACTTACGCTTGGCGCGATCGACTCCCTTTATTTTGGCGCGGTAGCGGCCAGTCAGCGTGGGTTCCAGTTCCATTTATGAGTGCGAAGTCGTGAGGGAACTTATTCGGCGGCCGGTTCGGCAGCGGGCTGGGCATCGGCGTAGGTGGATTGTTCGACGAAGGCATCGATCAAATCGCCACCTGTCTCGACGGTGCGGAGCACTTCGGCGCTGAGGCGGTTACGGAAGACGAAGTAGGCGATCATGGCGGGGATACCGATAGTGAGGCCGGTCGCGGTTGTAATAAGGGCTTCGCCGATGTCCTCCGCTAGGGCGGAGGGATCGCCCATGCCGACCTGACCAATGGTCTGGAAGGCGCTGATCATACCGCTGACGGTGCCGAGCAAACCAATCATGGGGGCGACGGCCGCCACGACGTTGAGATAATTAATCCATTGGCTAATGCCACCGTCTTCGCCTTCGATCGAATCCATGTAGGAGGCTTCGATTTTTTCTTTGTTACCGTCGGCTTGTGCGGGGCGCGACTTGCTAAGTGCGTTACTGAGGCAACGGGTGAGCACGGTGGGCGCGGCTTGGCAGAGGTTGTAGACTTGAGGTAGATCGCGTTTACTCAGAGCTTCGGAGAGAGAGCCGATGCTCGCGACGGGGACGAAGCGGCGACCGACAGTCTCTTTCCAGCAATAGAAGATAAGGAAGAACATGAAGAGCGCGGTTAAGCCGAGTGGAAACATCGCCCAGCCGCCTTGCTGCAAGAGCCCGAAGAGGGAGGTGTTTTGGGTGGCGTCTGCGGCTTCGGCAGCATCTTGTGCGTAGATGGAGCTGACGGCGAGTAGGCCAAGGATCAGGCTGGCTGAGGAGGTGGTGATGATTCGATTTCGCATGGTTCGTGGTGGTTTAAAAAGTGGCTGTGTTGCTGTGTTCGGATTAGTTGTAGATTCGAGTGGGGAGGGATTCAATAGGGTCGATCGGTGAGGGGGTTTGCAGAGGCTTTTGTTCAATAATAGTGGTTTCTACTGTTGTTTCTGCCTCGGTGTTTTCTGCAGTCAAGTATTCGGGCGCTTTACCGCTGAGCATCTCGACATAGTCGGGCCATGCCAAGCCGCGATCGCGCATTTCGGCGGCGAGTTGCAGGGGCTCTTCCTTCAAGCGTAGTTCTTCGGCGGCGAGGATCGCTAGCGCGTAGCAGACATCGAGATGCAGCATGGGCATCTGGTTGGAAAAGGCGATGGGGTGCATGGCTGTCCAAAAGGCATTCTCATATTCCTCTTGTTCAAAATTAATCTCGGCGAGGAGACGCCAGCCAAGCGCTGAGGAACCCGCAGGCTCAGCTTCTTTGATCCATTTGCGTGCTTCCACTTCGGCCTCTTCGCGCATGCCGCCCTGGAAGAATCCGAGGAGGAGGTTTTCTTTGAGCTGCTTAAGAACGGCTTCGTCTTCAATATAGGGGCTGATGATGTCGATGGTGGCGACCGCTTTGAGCGGCTCGTTTTGTGCGAGGGCAAAGTCGGCGTAGTCGATGAAGAAGCTGAGCTCGCGCTGGCTCAAGAGGCTCAGGTAAGCACCTTGTTGTTGGTAGTAGGCACGATAGAGCGAGAGGGCATCCTCGACGCGTTCAGGATCGTTTTTCCACTCGTAGAGTGTGCGCTTATACTCGGCGCCTGGGAAGCGGATGCTGCGTATTTCGTTAGCGGGGAAAGTGAGCTCAGCGGTGCCTCCGCCGAGGGAGACTTCAATCCTTAGCTGCGACTCGTCCCAACTGGTGACTCGTCCAGTCTGCTGGTTGCCCCCTTCAAGGACGATGGTGACTGCTTCTTGCAAGGTGGCGCGGATTTCGCTCAAAGTTGGCGATAGCTGGGCGCTAAGATGGGTCGTCGCGAGTAGGAGTGTCGTGAGCAAAAGTCGCGGCTCCAGAATAAGTGAATGAAAAGATCTGCGCGGAGGTGTTTTCATTCGGCTACCTCCGGGTTGCTTGCGGCAGTTTCGGTGGCGGCTTCATCGAGGGCACCTTCAGGTAGAGCATCGAAAAGGGCGCTGCGTTTGGTCTCGGCCATTGCCGCGATGGGTAGCTCGGCGATCCTCGGATTGGAGAGCATCTCGTCGAGCGTTTTGTAGGCGATGACTGGATTGCCTAATTGTTCAAACTGTTGGGCACTCATCCAGTAGGCCTCGGCTGCGAGTTCGGGGTAGCCGCGATAAACATTGTAAACTCGCTGAGCATAGGGCACGGCGCGTTTTAGCTCGCCAGCGGCTTCGGCATTTCGGCTGAGTGCGAGCAGAGCATTTGCATGGGGGCGACCTTTAGCAGTGCGGAGGCGTAGCAAGTCTTCGAGCACGGTTTGCGCTTCGTCGTATTCGCCCGTTTGAGTGAGTGTGACGGCGTAATCGAGTGAGACTTTGATCGCCAGTGGGTGCATCGGACTCTCCGAGCGGAACCGAGCGAGCTGCCCGCGGGCTTCTTCGTATTCTGCAGCCTGGCTGAATAGTTGGGCTCTCGCATAGTAGGCGTAGCTGCGGTGATGGCTATCGGGGTATTCGTCCTCTAAGCGGATCAAATAGTCTTCGGCCACTCGCGGGTATTTCTCTACGAGACCAGCCGCAATCTTACCGAGTCCTTCAGCGTCGATGCGATCAATGGGCACTTCTTCAACGATTTCAAAGATGAAGTTGGTCGGACTCTCGGGCGGGACCATCGCTTGGAGGTAAAGACTGAGGCGTGCTAGGTAGGTCAGGCGGTCGGCTACGCGGGCTTTAACTTTTTCTTCTTCGATCCACGATTTGAGACGTGCTTCGCGCTCTTTCTTGCCCACTCCAAGGAGGCGTTTTTCGATGCGTGCGTAGGCATCAATAATAGTCGGCACGTCGCTCGAATCGATATCGTCGCCGTAGAGGCTGAGCGCTTGTTCAAAGATCATGCGCGCGAGATCTTCTTCACCGCGCTCGACATGGGTCCAACCGACCCAGTAGAGGGCCTCGCTGATTCTGCCTTTAAGGGGCACGTCTTCGCGATTGAGGTAATTTTGGAAGTGTTCAATGTGGCTGCTTAGCATCCGCTCGCGGGCCACTGTATTTTCGGCGGCACCAGCCACTGCGCGTAAGATTTTACCTGCTTGAAAGGCAGAATAGACGAAAAGGTGCCCCGCATTAGGGCTGATCTCCATAAAGATCGCTCGTGCGGTAGCTAGCTCGCCGCGCCCCATCTCGATATCGCCGAGGAGCACGCGCGCTTCGTCGGCGCGCGTGTGTTGAGGATAGCTATTGAGGTAGCCATTGATCGAGCTGAGCGCCGAGTCGTAGTCGCGCATGGCATAGTGAGTGGATGCAATTCGGTAGGCGACCTCTGGTTCGAGGCGTCCGTTTTTGACCCTAGGCGCTAGGACTTTGAGGGCTTCGAGTGCCGTGGTGTAATCGCGCTCGGCGAAGAAGCTGAGCGCGCGCCAGAGACGTGCTTCGTTTGAAAGTTGATGGCGGGGGTAACGCGCAACGAAAGATTCGAAATCTGCCCGCGCCTCCACCGGCTGATTCATGAAGTTATAATTGAAGCCTCTAAGGAAAAGAGTGCGAGGTGCTAGGTCGTGCTGTTCGTGATTTTCGAGGAAAGTGGTGAAGACCTTGATCGCATCGGGATACTCGCCTGCTTCTTGATAGGCGGTGCCGAGTAAGTAGAGTGCATTAGGGACGAGTGGGGAATCAGGGAAACGACGGCCAAAGCCCTTAGCGATTCTGTAGGCGTCTTCCCATACGCCGACTTGAATCGCGGCGAGGATCCAGCGGTAGTGGGCCTCTGATTGTTGTTGTTTGGACAGTTTGGGATCGCGCGCTAGGTGCTCGAAGAGTATCCATGCCTCACGCGGGCGCTCGGCTAGTAGATAGGCCTGGCCGAATGCCAGGTAGAGCGCGGCCGAATAGTCCTCCGCCTCACGCAGACCTTTAAGTTGCGCCTCCAAGCGCGCGATCAGGCGTGTGTAAAACTGAGTCCAAAATTGACCGCCTTGGTAGAGCCCTACGTTTTGGCGCCGTGACTCGAAGCGAGTCTTGGTTTCGTAGAGGCGGCGCTCCTGAGCGTTAATGAGCTGTGCGTAAGGCGGTACGAGGCGGTAGCATTCGAGCGCATCTACATAGTCTCCGGAGGCAAGCAGTTGATGCCCCATCTCGAGCGCGGCAAAAGCCAGCACGGCGAGTTCGGGCATTTGATCGACTGACCAGTCCGAGTTAAGGATGTATTCGCGTGCTTGATCGGTACGCCCGAGGTCTAAGGCTTGTTGCAGTGCCATGAGGCGGGCTTTCGTGCGCAGGACGCCCTCACGTTGGTTGGCATAGACATTGTCAAGTGTTGTGAAGGCCTCATCGTCGCGGCCTGTTTCAAACATCAACCGCACTGCTTCCAGAGTGGCCAGAGCGGCCTCTGCTCGATTTGGATCGATCGCGACAAATCGCTTATAAGTATCGATCGCCTTATCGACTGCGCTGATCTCTGAGTAAGCACGTGCCAGATTGAAAAGCACAAAACTGACACGGCTACGATCCTCTGGGAATTCATCGACAAATTTTTCGAAGAGTTGAATCGCCTTATCCGTCTCCTCGCTGAGTAGAGCGGCATAGCCATGCAGCGGCATAATAGTAATCTGGAAAACACGCTCGGATACTTCTGGCTCTCGGCTGAAAGTGGTCTGGATCGTTTCAAAGGCTTTAAAAGCAGTCGTATAATCACCCGCTGCAAGCGCCGCTTGCCCCCGTGCGAGGACCTCTTGTAAGGTGGATATGTTTTCTTGTGCGTAGCTGCTGGAACTCAGGAAAAAGCTAGCGATAAAAACCGCAAATAGTCTGATGGAATTCGGGGTAATCATTCCAAAGTATT
Source organism: Opitutaceae bacterium (assembly GCA_009886465.1). Taxonomy (GTDB): domain Bacteria; phylum Verrucomicrobiota; class Verrucomicrobiia; order Opitutales; family Coraliomargaritaceae; genus Thalassobacterium. The sequence goes on along the minus strand of QXZH01000018.1, from coordinate 4,033 downwards.
TCCTTGGGGAAGTGATTGGATGAGTCTGATGGGAGGCTGGCATCAAAGTGTATCTAGGGCTTTGTCGCCCTAGGTGTCGACGCAGAATTAAACTTAGAGTTTTCTCTTACGTATTCTGTGATTCGGTAGGCTCTGATACGAAAGGAGCCTGCTTTCTTTGGGGGTAAGAGTAAAATAATGTGGCGATTTCCTGATTCGAAGTGCCAGTTATTCTTCATAACGATTCGTTGCGAATTTTCATGCTGAACAACCATCCCGACGAAAAGGTCTTTGCCTAGCGAGTCCCTTAAGCTATAAGGCCCATTGAAGCCTGCGCGCATTAAAATATTTTCATTTCTGAATCTACAGCCCAACTCGACACCTGTCAGATTAAGAAAGGAAATGTAATCCATCGGCAATCCCTGAGGACTGTCATCAAGACCGATTAGGCTGAACTCTTCAATTGCGTCATTACGTCCGATCGCCTTATTTGTGACAAAGAAAAGTAGTTGTTCTTTTGATTTTGCTAAGACTCTACCAACTGGTGCGTAAATTGTTTTGCCGTTTTCGTCGATGCCGCCTTTTCGGTAAAATATAATCGGATTCTCACCCGTATATGGGTATGTTTCGAATGAACGAGAGAGCGATTGAAACTCTAACTCCTTCATCTCTCCATTAACGACAGGCTGGTAAAAGATGCCCGTCCATTCTCCTGAAAGAATAGGCATGACTCTAAAGTTAACGCGAATGGTCTCTGACTCTTGCGCTGTCAGTGTGTAGGAAAGCACGAGCGTCGCACCTAATATTTTGAGGACTTTTAGCATGTCTGAGTCGCTCAGTTAACGCTGCTCCATTTGATGTCAACGATCTCGAACCGGCGACCAAATAAGTTTCCATTTGTCGTAGCCTCTTCTTGGATACGAGAAGCGTCGCCATCGACTCGTTGCGGCAGCCTCTGAATCGTAGCCTCGCAAATGATCTCGGCAAGCTGTTCACCTGTGAGAGGATTTGTGGTGGTGCCGTAAGACTTAATCGTGAACGTGTCTGCGCGGACAACCAGATAGGGCGCTAACATTTCAAGGATAAGATTTTGAGAGATGTATGCTGGAGAATAACGAGCGATGCTACCATTTATACCTGAGTCCACGATAGCTTGCTCTAGTATGCCAGAGTTAACGAAGGTGGCGACATCGGAAAAGAGTGAATTATTAGCAAAATGAATATCGAGGGCATCGACTACCGACTCGGCTAAGCTGGTGATTTGAGCATCGGAGAGTCTGCGCATTGCTTGGCTCATAGCAAGACGCCCATCTTCTACGGAATCGCCGCTATCGAATGCAGCTTCATCAGCTATGGCGCCGACTGCCTTGCTCGCTCCATCTGTACCTTCGGCTAGGTTTAGAAAGGCATTTTCGAGGTCGACTGTGTTGGTATTGCCATAATCCCAGTCATAGATTGTACGACTGAGCATTGCCTCCCAAGCGCTAATTGAGGTTGAATTTATGTTAAAGCCTCCAGCCATGAGTAGATGATCAGCCGCGTCTCGTTGTCTTACTTCGGCATTGCTTAATTCACTAATGGGGCGTAAGTGTGCGACGCCTAATGGTAGGTTGTCGGTCCATCCCGAGACGGGGACACCCGTGTAAAAGTATTTATCAAAAGCTTGGTTCAAGTCGCCCCCCCATGGTGTGCCGATTCTCTTTTGCACGAGGTCGTCTGTGCCATCGTCGTTGGCATCATAATCAACTGTTTCAAATGAGAGTGGCAGTCGATGCAGCGCACCGACTGTGAGTGGTTCGTGGGCGGGAGCGTTATACAGAAATGCGCGTTCAAAGGTGCCAGCATGTGTGTCGGTATTGGCATCCGCGATCACGTCTGTCCCATCGTAGAGATTGGCTAGACTACTTACGTTGAAAGGATTTTCTTCTGTGATTTCAACGATTTCTTGGACGGCAGGATCGTCGTAGTCCCAAACTGGCTGGCGCAGATCGAAGCGCAAGGCGAGGTCAGATGCATCGGGTGTCGCGCCGAATACGAGTTCGTCAGCCAGACGGAAGTGGAACCCGATATTGAAATTATTCATGGTATAACTACCACTGCTGCTACGTGAATACTGATCGCCACGAAGTGTTTGTCTTGGAGGGTTGGATCCCTTGTAAATATTTCTTAATTCCCAGACAGGCTTTGCCCAGTTATTGTCCGTGTCGTCTTCGTAAATAGGTGAGGTGCTATTAGTTAAGGACGAGCTGTAGTTAATGATGCGCATTGTGACGCCATTTTCTGGCATGCGTAAATCAATGTCGATCAGGTGATCTGGCTCCAGCACGGGGTAAGTTGGGCTTGCCGTAGTGTGCCAAGACCATTTGTGGTAATCATGTTCAATATCCGGGATGTAGTCTTCAGCTTGATTTTCATTTCCACCGAGGGGCAAAACATAGCCACCGATTTCACGAGCAAGCCCTTGAGTCTGTCCTGTAGTCGCGTGATAAACTTCACCGGGTTGGAGGACAACATCATCAATCTCCATCCAACTTTGTAGTACTGTCTCGTTTAGGGTGTTGCTGTTAGATCCACCACCAGATGGCCCGCTGCCCAGATCTTCATCGAAGTCGAAGAGATTGGTGTGGAATACGTCTGGTAAATTTCGATTACGGATACTCAAAATCATCTGTTCTGTGTCGGCACCAGTTTCATCTATAACTGATGGTACTAGCATGATGATGAAGCATCTGTCTCGGAAGGAACTCGAGTCGGAAGGCATCCTAATCGGGAAAGGGTAAGGATTCCAGAATTCAACGTCCGCATGGAAACGAAGTCTGTGTTTGGTGTCACTTTGAGTATGAAAAGCGCCTAGGCGGAATGAGACTTCCGATATAACAGGCATGATATTTCTGACTGGTTCCGCAATTCCATCCGAGGAGTCTATTTGGTTTGTCCTGTAATCGTAGAAGTCTGCTACGGTTGAGCGCATTAATTCATTGTCGCTATTGAAGCGCGGTTGCGGATTTAATGGGGTATTGGCATTACCATTATTTTCGAGTGCGTTCCCAGTTAGTGGGTCGATATTGAAATGGCTGAGATAATCCCCTCCGAGATAGTCGTCGTCCAGGTAGTTGGCTTCACTCAGAAGATTATTCATCTCTGCTAGATTACGTCCGGTGAGATTTTGTTTGAGGCCGCCATTGATCATATTGGTTAATACGCTCTGAGAGACCAAGGTGAAATTATGGTAGGCATCCTGGACATCGATACTTGGTTCAACGAGCGGGACTTGATCCCGATTAAGAATTCGGAAAAAAGTGGCTGTATCTGTGTTTTTAATCGGATCTAGTAGATCGAAAATTTTATCCTGCGCGGGAAAAGACAGATAAGCCTCATCTATGTTTTGCCGCTCTAAATCTGTCGTCAAGTAAGTCATCGAACCGCTAATTGAATCTAGATTAATGCGTGCTTTATTTGATTCATCGGTAAGCCAATAGGCATAGCTACTATTAGTGTTATCTTGCTCATTAATCGGCATTAGGGGAACTCTGACTTCTGCGTCGTCTGTGGTCGCGGGAAAAATTGCTACCGAACTTGCAACCAGTCCTGTAAGTGGATCGGGCATATCTCCCGAAACTAACCAGATAGGATTAGCTAGAACTCCACCGTTCTCATCAGAGGTCCATAGCCCAGTCCAGTGCTTTGCATTGAGACCGTAGTCCACGCCAGGTTCACCGAGCGCATCGGCAGTCGCTGTAACAATTAAATCAGCACCTGCGAATTTCTGTAAGTTGCCCAGTCCAACCATTAGACCCAGGCGGGCGTTCTCTCGTGCTCTTAATTGGTCTAGGGCGCGAGAAGCGTTGGTGGTTTCAACTTGAATCAATAATGTGATCGAGACCAGCAGCATGAGCACGAAGGCCATCATCGAAAGGGCGACAATCAGAGCGAAGCCTGATTGACGTTTTACGAAGGTTTTTTGCTCAGCATGCATATTCTTTCTGCGATAGAAGGTAATACCAACATTACACATTAGTTAGCAATAATCACTATGTCCCAAAAAAGATTCCGT
>QXZH01000017.1 GCA_009886465.1 Opitutaceae bacterium | reverse complement strand
TTTTTTGGGTGCGCTTCGCCATGGGCACCGTACGAGGGCAGCGCTGAAGAAGCTTTTGCGTAAAAAGACCAAACCTAGTGTCGAAGCAGTTCTCTTAGTTTCAGGCTACGAAATACTGGATGCGGAAGCCGACCGGCATCCGAAAATCATCCACCACGCAGTCGAACGTAGTAAGCAAGTCGTCAATCGCTACGATCAGGGCTTCCTCAATGCCATCTTGCGGAAGCTGCCTGCGGCGCTAGAGCAGATCAACGCCCAAAAATCGCCTGCCGCCTTTTACAGCCACCCCGACTGGTTAGTCGAACATTGGCAAGGGGAGTTCCCAGGAGCCAGCACGCAACTGCTCGAATGGAATCAAGGCATCCCGCCTACCTACCTAAAAGTCTACGACGACGAAGTCCAGATTCCTCCGGGTCTTGAAGCGACAGAATGGCCACAATTCTATCAAGTCACGGGCAAGATTTCCTGGAAGGAAGACCTCCATCCACTTCTTAACAAGGGTAACGCTTATATTAAAGATCCCTCCACGCGAATCGCGCCTGCCCTGCTCGGGCCAAGGGCCGGCGAATCAGTTCTTGACCTATGCGCCGCCCCTGGAGGCAAAGCCTACGACATTGCGCACGCAATGGAAGGTAAGGGTCAGATCGTAGCGGTGGACCTGCCTGGTAAACGAATCGTGCGACTCGAAGAGAATCTATCCACACTCCGATCAGAAGACCTGAAATGTGAGATCGTCGAGTGTGACCTACTCGAAATGGATGCAACCACCTTTGAGGACAAAAGCCTACCAAGCGCGTATGACGCCGTCATGCTCGATGCACCTTGTTCAAATACTGGCGTGATTCAGCGCCGGACGGATGTGAAATGGAGGCTACAGCCAAAGGATATCGAAAACTGCGCAAAGTTACAGCTTCAGCTGCTGCACTCTGCTGCCCGGTTCGTCAAAGCGGGTGGTCGAATTACTTACAGCACCTGCAGTATCGAGGCCGCGGAGAATCAGCTGGTGGTCGACGCATTTCTGGCGAGTAAATCAGGCCGTGTATTTAAGCTAGAAAAAGCAATGACCTGCCTCCCGTGGGAGACCGGCCATGATGGTGCGGGTGCTTTCCTTCTGCGACGCGAGGCTTAGAAAACGAAGCCGACCCCCGCGCCAAGGCGGTCGCCATTTCCATGGTCAGGTCGATCCGAGGTCACGCGCGAGACGAAGTCGTGTTTCCACTCAATGCGAATATGGGTCTTGTCATTCCAACGCCAATAGAGCGCGGGACCGGCCGAGAGAAAAAACTTATTCTCATCGTCCCAACTCAAGTCACTCTCCCAAAGAATCTGCATATCGTCGCGCGCATTCCAGCCGAGGTCGAGCGAGTAGCTCCACTCCGCTGGCTCTGACTGCTCAAAGACCCAGAAGCCAGCACTCGTCGCGATAAACCAATGATAGGTCTCCGTCTCGTAGCCAAATGATAGACCACCACCCCAGACACCGTCCCAGACCTCGAATTCGTCGTCCTCTTTACCTAGTGGAATCCGCAACTGCGGCGCCAGTGTCCAAGAACCCGAGCGAGCATCGAGGTTGAAGTACTTCTTCAGCGGCAAAGCCAGGCTTAGGTCACCGATTCCATCATCACGCTGCACTACTTTTTGACCGCCCGCACCAAGCACCTCACGTCGCGCATCTACGACATAAGGCAACTTCGCTGTGAGACGTATCGAACGATCCCAAGTGTAAACGCCTTCAAGGTGTAACTGATTTAGGTCCTCGGTAAAGCCACGCCCGACCACATCTCTCCCCTGCTTGAGATCCGATCGGTGGACATGCTCCGCACGGACTTGGAAGCCGTAACCTCCATCCCAGCGGGGCATCATATTCATAATAGGTTGATCCGCATTCAGTGGGAACAGCGCAATGAAGCCTAGCGCCAAACCACCACAGCAGCCTCGGAAAATATGACGCCTCACTTTTCAGATGCAGGGTAAACAGTTTGAGTAATGCCACCCATCTCAGTCCAAATATAGTAATGAACAGGATCAAAACCAGCATTATAAATCGCCTCTCTCACGCCATCGACGTCGATAGCCGCATCTGACTTGAAGGCGACCAAGACCAATTGCTTTTTCGCATCGAGATCAACACCCTTGGTGAGCTGTGATTTATCCACACCTTCGAGCTTCGAGGTATGGATACGCAGACCGATGGCGCAAGAGCTGCAAACCAGCCCCTTGATATGGACAGCTAGATAATTTGGATGGTTTTCAACCATCCCTTTAGCAGCTTGATCGCGAACCTCAGAGCTGTCACCTGTGTCCGTGCTCCGCGCCTGCGTTGTCATTGCCAAAGAAGTGAGCGCAAAAATTGATAATAAAAATTGTTTCATAGTATGTAGTTGGAAGCCCGACTGGAATAAAGTGGGTATACGCCGACGAGCCAGCCACGGCTTCTACGATAAAAAGTTCCCTCGTCGCACAATCTGAGGCAGACGCAGCTATTGCGTCCGCGAGCGCGGAACTCATAAACGCCAAACACCCCACTCCGTCGTGGGACGGTGCGGCGGCGGCGCGTCGAT
>QXZH01000016.1:4035-18332 GCA_009886465.1 Opitutaceae bacterium | reverse complement strand
ACGGTCTACGGAGACAATCAGGGCACCGAAAGAATTTTTCCTTTTGATTTAATTCCGCGGATTATTCCCCAAAAAGAGTGGCAATTAATTGAGGAAGGACTGACACAACGCCTGATAGCGCTCAATCTTTTCCTCCACGACATCTACCATGAAGGTCAAATAATCAAAGATCAGGTAGTCCCAGAATCTGTGGTTAAAACAGCGGCACATTATCGCCCTGAGATGCAGGGAGTTAAAGTCTCACGAGATATTTATATACAAATTTGTGGCACTGATTTGATCCGCGATGATACAGGGAATTACCTCTGCCTTGAGGATAATGCTCGCTGCCCATCGGGGGTATCCTACCTGCTAGAAAACCGCGAAGCGATGAAACGTGCCTTCCCAAATCTGTATAGCCAGTATAAGGTTAAGCCAGTCGACCACTATCCAGATTTACTCCTGAAGACCCTACAACATCTCTCACCGCGCCAAGAACATGGTCCAGTCTGCGTCTTATTAACACCTGGTCCATACAACAGCGCTTACTTTGAGCACACTTTCCTAGCGCGTAAAATGGGAATTGAGATTGTGGAAGGTCGCGATCTCATCGTCCTCGACGGTTATGTTTATATGCGTACGACAAAAGGTCTCGAGCAGGTCGATGTAATCTACCGTCGTTTAGACGATGATTTTCTCGACCCACTTTGCTACCGAGAAGATTCTGCGCTTGGCGTTGCCGGTTTAATGGAAGCTTACACCAAGGGTAATGTTGCTCTAGCCAATGCAGTTGGGACGGGGGTCGCAGACGACAAGGTAATTTATGCATACGTTCCCGAAATTATAAAATATTACCTAGATCAAGAACCTATTTTGCACAATGTATCTACTTATCTCGCTTGGCGAGAAGAAGACCGTCGCTATATACTGAACCACCTCGACTCACTTGTGGTAAAATCAGCAAATGAATCGGGGGGCTATGGAATGTTGATGGGGCCATACGCAACTAAAAAAGAACTCAGTGACTTCGCGAAAAAAATAGAAAAGGAGCCGCGTAACTTTATTGCACAGCCTGTAATATCACTATCTCGGCATCCGACAATCTGCGAGGATTTTAGCATAGAAGGTCGGCACGTTGATTTGCGTCCTTTTGTTCTCTATGGTGACTCCATTGAAATTATTTCAGGTGGGCTCACGCGCGTAGCACTTAACAAAAACTCACTTGTCGTAAATTCCTCACAGGGTGGTGGAAGTAAAGATACTTGGATACTAAATGATTAATCTTAAAAAATGCGATGCTTTCAAGAGTAGCTAACAGTTTATATTGGCTAAGCAGATACTTGGAGCGTGTCGAAAATCTTACGCGCTTAGTTGAAGTGAATCGCTACGAGTCACTCGACAGTTCTGATCAAGACCAGTGGCGACCATTACTCTACACGACGTGTACGGAAAAAATATTTGAGGGATCTGAGGAACAAGATGTAGGCATGTTTATTTACTTCTCGGAGGATAATCCAGATTCGATCCGTGAGTGCGTCGCTCACGCAAGAGAAAATGCTAGAATGGTTCGCGATCAAATTTCTGAAGAAATTTGGCGGGAATTGAATCGTTTTCATCTATTCATTCGATCGGAAAATGCAGTGGAACTATGGCAAAATCAGCCCGAAGCCTTCCATCGCCGTACTATCGAATTTTGTATGCTTTTATCCGGCTTAATACATGCCACCGTCCTCCATGATGAAGGCTGGTATTTCATGCAAATTGGCAAGTTGATTGAACGTGCGGATAAAACTACGCGTGTTCTCGACATGCTCGCCTATCAAGGCATAACTCCGCGCACTAAGCTTGCTTCGGCGCTAAAATCTTGCTCTGCATTCAATGCGTTTCAAGCAGAGTATCGTAGCGGAATCAGCTTGGATAATGCCATGAGCTTCCTTCTTTTTTCATCATCATTCCCGCGCTCGGTACGCTTTTGCATTAAACAATTAGACCATCATCTCCATGCTGTATCTGGTAGTCCAATTGGTAGCTATACTAATGAAGCCGAGCGCATTAACGGTCGCTTACTCGCACAGCTTAATTTTTCAAGCTCCTTGAATGTTTTACAAATAGGTTACCATGAATATATAGACTCTCTACAAAAACAATTTAATGAAATCGGGCAACAGGTTTTTGATACTTACATTCTATTGCCTTTGGAAATCCGCAGCAACACAAACAATGAGGCTCGGCGGCGACTAAATAACCAGCAACGACAACAGCAGCAATAGTCAGTAAGATGAGGCTTAAAATATACCATCGTACTGAATATGCATATGCAAATGCTGTCATTAACAATTATAATGAAGTCCGCTTGAGTCCGAAACTGACCCCACATCAACAGGTCGAAACGAACTTCATCAGTGTTCTCCCAGCAACGCGCCTGACTCGATACACAGATCTAAATTTCAATCGGGTTCATCACTTCAATATTCCCCAACCGCACCTACAACTGACCATTGATAGTCGCTTTACGGTACAGACCAAGAAACCATTTGAAATCGATTCACTGCCATATGGTTATACACTCAGTGAACTGGATAAATGCTCCCAAGATGAATCTTGCCATATCTACCTCCAAGACAGTTCTTTTGTAGAAAAAACCCCACATATCTGGCGAGAGGCATTAGGCATACAAGCGGACTCGACTGATGTATTTCAAACGAGCTCTGCGCTCATGGACTTCATCTACTCAGAATTCACCTATGCTTCAGGGGCCACCCAAGTCACAACACACGCTAGCGAAGTGATTAAAGGTCGCATCGGTGTCTGTCAGGATTTTGCACATGCAATGACCGCCTATTGCCGCAGCCTTGGAATACCTGCACGTTACGTTAGCGGCTACTTTTTTGATCCTACCCGCGATCAAAACTTACGTGGATCTGAAGCTTCGCATGCATGGGTCGAAGTTTATTTGGGACAGCATGGCTGGGTCGGATTGGATCCTACTAACCGCAAAATAGTCGACGACACTTACGTCGTACTCGCATATGGGAGAGATTACCGAGATGTCGCACCTGTTATAGGCACGTATTTTGGCGGAGGTGGCAGCCAATTAACCATTCGTGTGAAAGTTGAGTGCTTAGAGACAAAAACTGCTGGTATATTTTAGACAGAAGCTGCGTCACTAGGAAACCGACACTAATATACAATGACTCCACTGGATAACCAGATCAACCCGCTAAAATCGCGCTATTAGTCTGATATTCAAGGGTGCAGCGACACTAGCCTTTGGCACTTATCATAGTTCCTGCAAAACATTGCTTCCGACTTAACGGCACAATTCAAGCCTCCTCTAAACTATCGACGACCTTTTGCGTATAGCGACGTAAAGCCGACTCAGGATCGATTCCCTTCGCACGACAGGCCGCGGCGATCTCGAATAGCTGTTTGCCAAGAGTTACCTCGTCGAAAGTGTCCGAAACGGCATCAATTGCTGTCTGATCAATGATTGCCTCGGCAGACAATCCCATCTTTTGGATCTGTTTATAAACATCCTTGGCAAACATTAGTGCGGGCAACTGCTTGGGCAAATCTTTAAATATACCAGATTGTGCGGGGCCACGCTTACGCTCGGCTGACTTAATCTGATCCCACTGCATGAGTACGGCTTCCGAGGAATTGAGGCTATCCTTTCCGAAGACATGAGGGTGACGACGTATTAATTTTTCATTGACCACATGGCAGACGCTATCGAAGTCGAAATGCCCAGCCTCTTGGGCCATCTGAGCATGCATGACTACCTGTAGAAGGACATCACCCAGTTCCTCTTGCATATGATCGATGTCAAGGCGGTCGATCGTCTGCAATAGCTCACAACATTCGTCGACAAGACATTCGGCGATCGATTGATGGTCTTGTTCAATGTCCCATGGGCAACCAGTATCTGGTTCACGCAAGGCAGCGACAGTTTTGATTAAATCTTCGATAGCACTCATAGAAGTATTCAGAATAATGGTTTCAAGTCAGAGTGTCTAACCAGAGGTCTTCATTAAAACCGACTAGGCCAAAAGAATCACCAATAGCGAATGGACGTTTGACTAGATTACCACGATCAGTCAGTAACTTGAGGGCTTCGGCTTGAGACATTTGTGGCAGCTTAAACTTCATGTTTAGCTCTCGGTAATCGCCACCAGCGGTGTTGAAAAGTTTACGCAAATCACCGTCTTGATAATCGAGCATTTGCTTAAGCTCACTCTCAGATGGAGGCGTCTCGCGAATGGGTCGTTCATCGTAGTCAATCCCTTGAGCATCAAGCCACTTAGTCGCCTTTTTACAGCTTCCACAGTTTTTATAGGTGTAGATTTTCATACTACCAATAGATGGATGCAGAATCACTCGACCGTCAAGACCTGCCCGAGTGACGTATTGGGTAACTTAAAAGAATCGCCCGCTTTACGACCTAACAATCGCCCAGCCAGTGGTGATTGCGCTGTGATTACAGTGACTTCATACCCATCCGTAGAAATCGTCTGTCCACCCGCGGTGCCTGCAAAGAAGAACCATTCGACTCCCTCTCCAAAGTCACAACTGAAAAGTGCTCCAAGAGAGACTTCCTCATTGGGCTTGAGCAAATCCTCGCGCTCCGATTGAAGCTCTTCGACGGCTTCTGCCCATTGTCGCGCTTGGGTAGCCTGCCCTGCCGCGAGGTAAGAGGCTTCCAGTCCCTGCGTATCCCACTGCGATTCGGCACGCGATTCCTCATTGGTCGCATACTCAGCGGCATCTTTGGACGCATTGACGGCATGCAAAAGTTCCTCGCGAAGAGTCGCAAGTAGACGCTGAAAAAAATGAGACTTATCCATCAAGTAGTCGCTAAGGGTTTAGATCAGGACGTAGTTGACAAATGAAATCGACCAAAAAAACCCGCTACTAAAGCGGGTTTTAGGAAAAATCAAATTTTGCGCCGAGCTGGATTAGCCCTTGATCTCACGGTGGAGTGTATGGCGACGAAGGAATTTGTTGTATTTCTTCTTTTCGATGCGGTCAGGCTGTTGCTTTTTGTCACGAGAGGACATGTAGCGGGAAACAGGTTTACCCTCAGCGCGGGCTTCGGTGCATTCTAAAATGATGTGCTCTCTGGGCATAGCTAAAATTGGTTGGTAGTTTGAAAAAAATAGCGGAAGTTAGGTGCTTACCAAGATGAAGCAACCCTTTTTTCCAGCTATTTGAGAGTAATTAATGGGACTCGCCCGCTGCTAGCAGTTTCTCAAAATATGCGATCGTCGGCTTGAGACCCTCGTCTAGTGAATACTTCGGCTCCCAAGCAAGGACTTTTCTAGCCTGTGTAATATCGGGCTGGCGCTGCTTAGGGTCGTCGGATGGTAGTGTCTCGTGGATGATCTTGGATTGGCTTCCGGTCATTTTGATGACTTTTTCGGCAAGTTCCAAAATGGTGAATTCACTAGGATTACCTATATTGATGGGGCCTACAGTTTCGCCTTGGTCCATAAAGCGGATAAAGCCATCGATCATATCATCACAATAACAAAATGACCGTGTCTGCTGACCTTCTCCGAAGACGGTGATATTTTGACCTTTGAGGGCTTGCACGATAAAGTTAGAGACCACGCGTCCATCGCCAGGGCACATATTAGGGCCGTAAGTATTAAAAATACGGGCGATACGGATATCAACGCCATTCTGCCTGCGGTAATCCATAAAGAGCGTCTCCGCACAGCGCTTACCCTCGTCATAACAGGAACGGATACCAACCGGGTTCACGTTCCCCCAGTAACCCTCCGACTGAGGATGGACGGAAGGATCGCCGTAAACTTCTGAGGTGGAAGCCTGGAAAATACGAGCATTCACTCGCTTAGCTAGTCCCAAGCAATTGATTGCACCCATGACCGAAGTCTTGACCGTCTTAATTGCATTATTCTGGTAATGCACAGGAGACGCGGGACAAGCTAGGTTATAGATCTGGTCGCACTCAACTCTGAACGGATTGATCACATCGTGATCTATCAATTCGAAATTTGGATTTTTAAGCAGAGCCTGGATATTGCGCTTATTCCCAGTGAAGAAATTATCCATGCAGATGACTTCGTGACCTTCTTCGACTAGACGCTTTGAAAGGTGGCTACCTAGAAATCCGGCACCGCCAGTAATCAGAATGCGCATAGAAATCAAAACAAGTTGTGATTTAGAAGAATACAACGATAATCTACGTATTTTTGGACATGAAAATTAAAAATTTATTTATATATCAAATCGTCATTCGCCTGCCTATTTTAACTAGGTGCCCTTTGCTATTGCACGTGCAAGTGGAACAAGCTGGCGTGGCGCGGCGCCCACGCCCTACCTCCTTGAAGTAATGGAGATCGATGCAAGCCAACGCAGTGTGCGCCTGAGTGTGGGTGAACTGGCTGTTTTCCGAAACCGACCGAGCCCTAGTGGTCATGGTAGTAGCCTCTGGCGGGCAGCGGTAGGCCGACAATGGCACAAGAGCTCCGAGAGCCTAATCAAAGCCGAGCATCCTGAGGCGCATTTTGAAGTCACCGTGAGTGCCGATTGGCGACACAACGACTGGCTCTTTCAACTCAATGGACGCATCGATCAACTCTTACCAACCTCGGAGGGCGCTCTAGTCCGAGAGGTCAAAACTATACGCAGTCCCCTCCCCGCACCTGAGGAGACTCTGCTCGCGGACTACCCCGCCTACTTTGCCCAAGCAGCGACTTATCAAGCGATGCTCGAAGTGCTTCCCGAGTATGCGGGCCAGTTAATTACCGCAGAGGTGCAGTTTATCAACATCGAAAACGGGGCACTCCAATCCGTTTCGCTAGGACCATCAGAGCATTCCATTTTTGAAAATCAACTCAATCAACTGATCCCATTACTAGATGAGCGCCGTGGTAGCCTAAACCGATTGCGTGGGGCTCAGATTAAACCCGCATTTGATACCCTACGCGTCGGTCAAGCCGAACTTTTTCAAACACTGCACAATGCAGCGCTCCAATCGCGCCATGTTCTCGCGCAGGCACCCACGGGCTTTGGTAAAACTGGAATCGTTCTAGAACACGCGCTGAAACACATGCAAAGCGGCCTCTACGAGCGTTGTATTTACCTAAGCAGTAAATCAACTGGTCAGCTTGAGACGATCCGTCAACTCAAGCAAATGATTGGTCACGACCTCCGCTACATCCAAATGCGAAATCGTAGTGAGCATCGGATCGAGAGCGAACGCCACACTTGCACAGGCGATTCGCGCTGCGATGATGAACTCGGCCAAAACTGGCGAGAAGCCGACATTCGAGTACCCGAACTGTTCGTTGATGGTAGCTTAGAAATAGCCCGCGCCCAAGAAATTGGCGCAACCACAGGCATCTGCCCCTACACATTGACCAAAGCATGCTTACCCTTTGCCGAAATATGGATCGGCGACAGTAATTATATCTTTTCCCCTGATAGCCGACCCGTCTTCATGGAAGCTCAGGGCTTTGACCCAGGGCGCACCTTACTAATCGTCGACGAAGCCCATAATTTGCCAGACCGCACTGCCGACTGTTTGAGTCTAGAACTCGCTAGTGCCGACTTGCTCTTTGCGATCGAAGAGCTACGTGCCCATGGAGCCTCTCGCCGCCTACTCGCCACAGCGACAGAGATCTGCCGCTGGATCGAAAGCCTCAGCCCGAAACAGACACTGACTGGCAACCACTTCTACGCCTGCCAAGATCTCTGCGAAGATTTTTCTGAACAGCTAAAACTAGCAACCTTCGGTTATGATGCCACTGCTCCATTCGCAATCAAACTAATAAGAAGCATCCCTAAACTAAGCGAAACGCTTTCCTCGCCCTCGCAACAATACCTGCACTGGGTGCCTCGCAGCGGAGTCGTCGCTGCCACCTGCCTAGACGCCAGCGAATGGATAGCTGAGTGCCTTAAGCCTTTTGGAGGCAGCATCATGATGTCGGCTACCCTATCGCCTTTTAAGAGCTATCAGAAAAGCTGCGGGCTAGATAAAGAGTCCGTCACCATAGCCCAAGCGCAGACTCCTTGGCGCGACGAAGCTTACGATGTAGCCATCGATTGCCGTATCGACACACGCCTCAGCAAGCGAGAAAGTTATTACGAGACGACCGCCCGCACAATTGTCGAGCTTATCCAATATAATGCGGGCGAAACAATCGCCGTATTTTTCGCATCCTACCTCTATGCAGAAAACATACAGGCCTATATTGAAGCGCTCGCTCCTGAGCTTCGAATAAAGCGACAACCACGCGGTGTGAACCTTACCGAGCAGTCTACCTTCATCGATGAAGGGTTGTTGATGGCCGACGCACTTTTTCTAATTCTTGGCAGTAGTTATGCTGAGGGGATTGATCAACTAGGCGGACGTGTCGAACAAATCATGATCGTAGGGCCAGCACTTCCAGAGGTAAACCTCATCCAAAAAAAGAAAATGGAAGACCATGTTAGCCTATCGCGAGACGAAGCCTTTCGCGATATTTACATCCGCCCAGCCATGCGACGTATTCATCAAGCACTTGGGCGTATAGTCCGTGCACCCGGGCATACCGCGCGCGTCCTGCTCCATTGTAAGCGTTTTGCCGAAGATGCCTACCAGCGCGAACTCGCCCCTGAATATCAAAGTGATTACCTAATACTAAAGGATGAGGACTTTTTCCGCTGGCTAAATTCAAGCAAATCAAACAGTAAGATAATTTAAATGCTGAATGAGTGACGATCACCCACCAGCACGGACGGCTTGATAGCCTCTAAGATTGAGTTCCGCGCATACTTGCTCGCAGACATCGCCCTGCAGTTCGACTACGCGACCTTTCAATGTGCCACCACAAGCACAGATTTTCTTAAGCTCAAGTGTCATCGCCCCCAGCGTGCTTAAGGGAATATGCAAAGGGAACTCTTTGAGCGTGGTCACTGTCTTTCCCCCTCGACCCGCCTTCTCACGACGTATCTCAACACGACCTTTCGACTTCTTTTTCGCGGACTTCTTTTGCGGCGATGAAATGCGAGGCCTTCTTTCGTCTCCAAGGAATTCGGTCCCATCTAGAGTTGTAAATGGGTTCGCAACTAATGCGTCGCCACCTTCGGTCCTAATTTTGCGTTTTTTGCTCATGCATGATGCGGGGTTGAAGGGTCTTCAATCCATGCTAGAGCCTTAATATAGCTGCGCTTGCTTAGATAGTGCTGTAGTCGTTCAGGCGCATCTGTGGATTTTGCCGCCCCATCAAGCCTAACCAAAATCTGTGACAATGTTTCAGTTGCTTCGATCGTTCGCTTGCCAGTGATACACTCCAAATCGCTTTTTAATTGCTCCATCATCATGGCGATTAGGCAAAGACCTAAATGACGAAGAGCAAGCGTGTTTAGCAAGCTAACCCTTCTGCAGCACAGAAACCGATGGCATGATTGGAAACTAAATACGTATTGATGATTAAATAATCTTCTAGGAATTATAATAGCACTTACTTGAACAAATTCAAAAAACACGCTATCTACTATAAAGACCACTTAGACATGATACACTCTTTTTACACTACCAGTCGCTCAACCTTTATTCTAGCACTCTGGAGTCTGCTTTTTACTAAGTGCTTTACATTAGAATATTTAGTCCGTCACTATGAGGCACCGATCAACAGCTTAAGTTACGTCTGGGCGCTTTCGATCATCATGGCAAGTGTCGCGACCATTGTGTATGCGAATATACAAGTTGAAGTGCGCACTAAACTTCTCAAGCACCCAAATTTCTGGGTAATCCTCATATTAGCCTTATTTATAGTTATTTTAGTCGCAAAAAGCCTATTAGCAACAGACGGAGTCTCTCATCGTCTTGCGCTAGCGGCCACGGGACTATCAATCATTCAATTATTATTACACCACAAAGACCTAAAACCACGAGTAATCGGCATCTCCTTTAGCTGGTTTTTAGCGGCAGCAGCTATATTAAATACAGCTCAGCCTCTGGCCTTTCTTGTTTTCGCTATCAGTATTTGCATTATCTCATTCCTTCCTAGGTTCGCTCAGTTTGTAGCCCTTCGCCGATGCAAACTCGATAGGCAGGCTAGTTAAAGAACTTTGTTTGCTACAATTATAATAAAGTCCTTAAAAGTGACTCGACGCGTCCAAGCCCATCAGCAACATTTGTTTTATGTCCTCAGGTCTTGAAGCAATTGCAAATGAGCTACGACGATTACAACGCGATGGTGTGAATCGAGTCTTTGTTGAAGACGATACGATGCAGTTGATCGTGTCCCAAAAAGACGTGGTCAAGCGAAGTCGTTTACCCGACTTGCAATCGGGTCGACCCGCTCAAAATCCTAAACTGCCAGAGGAGGATAAAGACAGCCATATTCCCCCCGTGAAAACTGTCACTAAAACCGTTACAACTCCTAAAGTGGCCCCACTTCCTGAGTCTCCAGAAATCGAACTCCCCGAGGGCGACGCGACTAGCCAACTAGCATGGCTAAAAGACCGCGTGCTCGCATGCGAAGTCTGCAAAGAACACCTTAGCGAAGACGGGAAAATCGTCTTCGGCACCGGTTCATCTCAGGCCGATATTTTCTTCTGCGGCGAAGCCCCTGATGCTGATGAAGAGCGCGAAGGCGAAGCCTTCATTGGCAAGCCTGGCCAGCTACTGACCAAAATCACTAGCGCGATGGGGCTCTCTAGCAAGAACGTCTTCACTACCAACATTTTGAAGTGGCGCCCTGAGCACAATAAACCCTATGGCAACCGTCCACCCTCGCTCGACGAAATGCGTTTCTGCCTACCCTATCTCAAAGCCCAGATCAAAATTATCCAACCGAAGGTCATCGTCGCTCTCGGCAACACCACAGTGTCAGGTCTCCTCGGCCATGACCCAGCGCGCAAGATGGGCTCCGTCCGCGGCACTTGGGATCAGTTCGAGACTATTCCCGTTATGATAACCTTCCATCCTTCTTACCTCCTCCGCAATGGCACACTCAAGACCAAGCGGATGGTTTGGGAGGACATGCTAAAAGTCATGGAGAAATGCTCCTTAGAAATCAGTGATCAACAGCGCGGATTCTTTCTTCCTAAATCCTAGCTAAGCCCATGGCCTCTGGACATTCGAAGCAGCCAGAATAAACAATTCACCAAAATCACCTTCAAACACAGGCACGATGTCTGTGTTTTTATTTTTAACAATGAGGCCAGTCCAGTTACTGTTTAAAGTTTATGGCAATACCTCCATCAAGATTTCTTAGGATACGCCTACCCAAGTCGGTAAAAAATACAGCGCCATACACAGGTCAGGACTAGAAAGCTTGGCCGACTATAGAGCACTAACGCTCTTGTTCTAGCAGACGCTTACGCCGATAGGCCTCATCGAGGCGATTTTCGATGCGGTCCGACTCTGCCTTCGCGAGATAGTTACTGCCTCCGAAGAGTTGGTTCGCAAGAATGACCTTCGACCATTTATCTAGCATTTGCATAGTATTGATAACATCGATATCCGATTGCCCGAGGATAAAGGGACCATGGTTTTCAAGGAAAATGATTTTTGGAGCTTTGCCATATTTTCCCTTGAATTCCAAAAGGGCATCGCGAACACCGTGAGCTAGTTTGAAGCCGGGATCGACATAAGGTACAACCGCAAAATTGCGGCCGCATACCACAATGGCATCAGGGAAAATATGCTCTAAGTAAGGTTTTGCTCCGGATTGACTACATAAGATCGAAAGGACAGACTCTGGATGGCCGTGCCCAACCCAATTACAGTCTCCAATACTTAGGCAAACCGCATGAACAAATGTTTCAACAGAAGGCCGTTTTGCATTCGGATCCACTTTGATTGCTTCAAGAGCGTCCTGTACTTCTGCGTCGGTCATTGAGGGTTTCGCAACAAACTCGAGGGCTTGACTTATATTGACCTCAGTAAAATCACTTCGATTCGCAAGCCCTAGACAACTGCCAGATGCTTTAACATAAAAACTATCGGCATCACCCATGACACTGGTATTACCCTCTCCTAGAATAGCCCAGCCACGATCCTCGCGACCAAATTCACGTGAGAGTTCAACTAATTTTTCGAGTTTATCGTTCGACATAAGGCGTGGAATTGAAGGTGTTAACGCAGAAAGGCTTCGTGCAGACCTCCGTCAACATTGAAGATTGTGCCTGTTGTTTTGGATGATTTATCGCTCGACATGAAATAGATGGCTTCCGCTTGGTCTTCGGGAGTGATCGGTTCATTGGTCAGGGTTCGACTTGCGTAGAACTGCGCCAATTTAAGCCGGAGGTCTTCTGTTGATTCCTCCTCAGAATAATCAATATCATATTTGGCGAGCGAAGCCATGACGCGGTCACGTGGGAACATTTGCGAACCTTTAACGACGGTCGCCGGCGCTACGGCATTCACTCGCGCATAAGGCGCGAGTTCGACAGCAAGTTCACGCACGATATGGTTGGCAGCAGCTTTGGAAGAATCATAGGCAACTGAACCTTTCTTAGAAACGACCGCATTCACCGAGGTTGTGATGACGACTGAGCTTTTTAAGTGCGCGCCCTGTAATTGAAAAATCGACTTGGCAGCATCAGCAACTAGGTAGGGGCCAATTGAATTAACCCGGTAGACTAACTCCCATTGTTTCACAGAAAATTCCCCGTCGACATTAGGTGCGAGAAAAATGCCTGCAGTTAGGGCAATGACATCAATACCACCGAAGGCATAGATAGCAGATTGGTAACAAGCATCGATGCTCGCTGTATCGCCTATATCAATTCCGGAGGCGATCACATTGCCGCATCCAGATATTCCAGAACCTGCAATACCAATCCCTATACCAATCTCAGCTTCAATTTCATTAGCGGTGACTTGTGCGGCATCGCCATCTAGGTCGGCACAAACCACATGGGCACCCTCACGTGCAAATCGTAAAGCAGTCTCTTTACCGATACCTGAACCAGCTCCAATCACCACAACCACTTTACGAGCAAATTCCTTTTCTTTTGGCATGCGTTGCAGTTTTGCTTCTTCGAGCAACCAATACTCAATATCAAAGGCCTCCTGTCGTGGCAGGCCGATGTAGGAATCAATGGCCTCAGCACCACGCATTACGCCAATGGCGCAATTGTAGAATTCTGCGGTCACCCGTGATTCAGATTTGTTTTTACCAAAGGCGATCAGACCCAAACCGGGAATCAAAATAACAGTGGGATTGCAGTCGCGTATTGCGGGAGAATCTGCGTGCTTGCAGGCCTCGTAATATTCGGCGTAGTCCGCTCGATACTGATCCAAGCCCTCAATGATCAGAGACTTCAACGAGCTGAGGTCATTACTCTCAGGATCCCAGTCTACGAACATTGGTTTTATTTTTGTTCGAAGGAAATGATCCGGACAGGATGTGCCGATTTCAGCCAAACGTTGAGCATCAACTGAATTCACAAATTCAAGCACCGCTGCGTCACGGTGCACTGTTCCGATAAAGCGAGTCCTCTGCGAAACCGCGCCCCGTAAGAATGGGAGGAGATCAGTTGTCATTTCTATCGCAGCGGCATCACTGGGTGAGGTATATTTCTGACCACCAAAAGTCTGATCTCCGCGATCCTTTGAAGCAATGAAAGCACCTGCCTTTTCGATCAAATCCAGGGTTAATTCATAACAAGCCTTATCGTCATCTGCCCAATTGATGAGACCATGCTGCCCCATATTAATACCAACGCATGCTTTGTTCTCCTGATAGACGGTTTGCATTTTTAGACCCAGTTCAAATCCAGGGCGTTGCCATGGAAGGTAGGCCAAGCTATCTCCGTAAATTTCCTTGGTTAATGCCTCCGAGTTTTTGCAGGCCGCAATCGCAATGAAGGAGATTGGATGCATGTGATCGACATGCTTTGCGCCAATAAAACTGTGTAAGGGGGTATCTATCGAAGACGGGCGTGGATTTAAATTGAAGGTCGTATGTGGGTACATGTGCACCATTTGATCTTCAACAGGAGTCTTCACTCCGTTCGGTTCAGTAGTCCCATAAATAGACTGAAGCGCAATGAGCTTATCCTGATAGAGCGACGAGAAATTCGCCAACTTAGAGGTCCGCAAGTCTCCGCCGGATCCTTTTACCCATAATACCTCTATTTGCTCGGCGGTGAGCGGGTCCGTTTCCATCAGCTTAGAAGATGTATTTCCCCCGCCGGTATTGGTTATGCGCTGGTCATCGCCCAGTATATTTGAGCGATAGACCAAACGTTCCCTGGTTGTTAGCGTATCAGCGTATTTGTTGTCCCAGTTGTTCTTTACGTATTTATACTCAGGCTTCATTACAAATTTGGATATATTTGGTTATATTTGGTTA
>QXZH01000016.1:0-3935 GCA_009886465.1 Opitutaceae bacterium | reverse complement strand
TATATTTGGTTATATTTGGTTAATCACTACTAATTCATCACAAAAACCAGTTAAACCAACAAATTACAAGATAATTCTTGCCATTTATGATAAATCTTCAAACATAATGACATGCTCGCCCCTGAAAGATATCAACAAATACTTGGACGTTTAGAGGCCCAGGGCGTAGTAAGAACAATCGCCTTGGCCAAAGCACTGGAGGTGACCGATGAAACCATCCGCCGCGACTTACAGATCCTTGAAACCGAAGGTAAACTGACACGGATTCACGGCGGAGCGAGCAATCAGAAAAGCCCTTTTGAGCTTCGCTCCTTCAATGAACGCAGAAATTTAAATACTGGTGCTAAACAAGCAGTCGCTAAGGCAGCCCTATCTTTAATACAACCGCAGCATACCTATGCTTTTGATAGCAGCACGACCGCTCTAGCTTTAATTGCCCTACTCCCGGATCAACCCTACCGAGTCATTACCAACGCGCACGCTGTCATGGAAGAGTTGAAAAACAAAGAAGCCATTGAGCTAGTCTCAACTGGTGGGCGTTATCATCCCAAAACGAACACCTATGTTGGAGGCGATAGCATGCAAACACTGGGCCGCCACAAAGTACACGCTGCTTTCGTTTCCTGCATTGGGTTTGATGCGGAACGTGGGGCGAGTGAAGGCTTTGAGGAGCAAGCTAGCTATAAAGAACGCCTCACTTTACTAGCTGAGGAAGTTATACTCTTGGTTGATTCCAGTAAATTTGAGGTTCGCTCGGAGTATTTTTTTGCCACAACTCAGGATATCGATCACATTGTTTGTGACCATGGTATCTCTATCGAATTTGAACAAAAGATTCGATCGATGGGAATAAAGTTAACTATAGCTGAGCCCGCTTAAGGCAGATATTTCCATGTGTGAGCACTCCCAATTATGAAACAAGAGAAAGTTTACCTCGCAGTTGATATAGGAGCTGGCAGTGGTCGTGTGCTAGCGGGAGTATTTGATGGGCAGCGGATTGAACTGCACGATGTCAATCGCTTCAATAATGCGCCTGTGCAGTTACCGACTGGGTGGCACTGGAACATCACAGAACTTTACCGAAATATATTAGAGGGCTTAAAACTCGCCGCCGAACGTTATGGCGATGCTATAGTTAGCTTAGGAGTCGACACTTGGGGCGTGGACTACGGTCTCTTTGACAAAGACGGCAGGATGTTGGGTCTACCTTACCAATATCGTGACAACCGAACCGATGGCATAATGGAAAAAGCCTATGAGCGTGTCCCTAAAGACCAGATCTACAAAGCCACAGGCGTCCAATTTCTTTTTTTTAATTCTCTCTTTCAGCTTTACTCGGAAGTTCTACTCAAAAGTACAGCGCTGGAACAAGCCGAGGATTTACTTTTTATGCCAGATATCATCGGCTATTGGCTGACTGGTAATAAAACGCAGGAGCGTAGTATTTCGAGTACAAGCCAGCTCTATAATCCAAGCGAGGGAAACTGGGACTATCCATTAATCGAGTCGTTGGGTTTACCGTGCAAACTATTCAAGAGTATCAGCGACCCTGGCTCAGAGTTAGGCGCACTGAGTGCCCATGTGGCAGAACACACAGGACTGCACAGTGTGAAAGTCGTCACGGTTGCCGGTCATGATACTGGAAGTGCCGTGGCTGCAGTGCCTAGCCAGGCTGAAACGCCGGCCTACCTTAGTAGCGGCACTTGGTCCTTGATGGGCTTGGATCTCGAAAAGCCAGTGATCAACGATCGTTCCTATACCGATGATTTTACTAATGAAGTCGGCGTCAACGGTAGGATTCGCTACCTGAAAAACATCTGCGGCTTGTGGCTTATACAAGAATGTAAACGGCATTGGCAGACACAGGGCGAAGACCTTCCTTATAACCAGATGTCTTCCCTCGCCACTGAAGCCCAAGCCTTCCGTTCGTTAATTGACCCAGACGACGCGTGTTTTGCCAAGTCAGGTGACATGCCCGAGAAAATACAAGCTTACTGCCGGGAAAAGGGTCAGGCCATTCCTGAAACAAAAGGCGAAATCATCCGCACAATTTACGAGAGCCTAGCACTGCGCTACGCAACGGTCTGGGAAAAGCTAATCACTTACACCGAGACCCCCCCCTGCAGTCTGCATGTTGTGGGCGGCGGTTGTCAGGATAAACTGCTCAATCAATTCACCGCTAATGCCCTCGGCACGAGAGTCCACGCAGGTCCTATCGAAGCCACAAGCCTAGGTAACATCATGGCGCAAATGATGGCCGACGATCTTATCAATACGCTCGCCGAAGGTCGCGCAATGGTAGCCGATTCATTCCCTGTTGAAAGCTATGAACCCACTGATACCTCTGACTGGAATGTGGCCAAAGAACGTTTTGTTGCGATTTGCGCCACTCGCTAAATCAAGTAATTAGCTGACGCATATAGATTCCATGAAAAGTAAAAATCAGATTTTAGATCCTGACGTTATTTTAATCGGTAGCGGCATCATGTCAGCCACTCTCGGCGCGATGCTCAAGGAGTTAAACCCCGCGCTTAGCATCCAACTCTACGAGATGACCGAAGAATTTGGCAAAGAAGCCTCCAACGGTTGGCACAACGCGGGCACCGGCCATGCCGGTCTGTGCGAGCTCAGTTACACCCCTGACTACGGATCCGACGGCGAAGTTGATGTCAGTAAAGCATTCGAAATTTTTCACCAGTTCGAGCACTCGAAACAATTTTGGAGCTACGCGACACGGACTGGCATGATTGATAAAGTCGAAGAGTTCATCAACCCAGTTCCTCATCTCAGCTTCGTTTACGGACAAAAGCAGGTGGACTTCCTGAAGTCGCGATTCACGCAAATGCAAAAGCACCACTTCTTTGAAGGCATGACCTACACCGAAGACCGAGAGCAGATTCGTGAGTGGGCACCCCTACTCCTCGAAGGGCGCGACCACACACCACTAGCAGTCACTAAGATGGAGCGTGGCACCGACATCAACTACGGCATCCTTTCCGCGAAACTTATCGAGTGGCTAGGCCAGCAAGAAGGCTGCGGCTACGCGACGAGTCACCGAATTACAAACCTTACCAAAGACGGTGCGGGCTGGAAGGTCGAAGTTAAGGATCTCACAACAAAACAAACATTAACCACCAAGGCCAAGTTCGTCTTCATTGGTGCAGGCGGCGGCAGTTTACCACTACTTCAGAAGTCGGGCGTTAGGGAAAGCAAGGGCTTCGGAGGCTTCCCCATCGGGGGCCAATGGCTAATTTGTGACAAACCAGAGATCGTCAATAAGCACCTCGCAAAGGTTTACGGGCTTTCTCCAGGTGCTGCGCCTACCATGGCTGTGCCGCACCTCGACACTCGGATAATTGATGGAAAAAAATCAATTCTATTTGGCCCTTACGCCGCTTGGACCACTAAGTTCCTCCATGTCGAGGGCAGGCTCACCGACCTCCTCGGCTCCATCCGCACCGACAATATCGCTTCGTTGATTAAAGTGGGCCTGCATAATATACCACTCGTTCGCTATCTGATCCAGCAAGGCACTCAAAGCATGAAGACACGCATGAAGGAGCTGAAAGCCTTCTTTCCTGACGCAAGAGGAGAAGATTGGCGCCTCATCGACGCAGGTATCCGCGTGCAAGCCATCAAAAAGGAAGACGGTGACGCTGGTATCGTCCACTTTGGAACCGAAGTTCTCACAACTGAAGACCTCTCCCTTTCCTCTTTGCTCGGCGCCTCACCTGGCGCATCGGTATCGACTAATATTATACTGGAAGTCATCAAACGCTGCTTCGCCGACTCCCTCGTGACGCCGGAAGGGCACGCACGTATGAAGGCAATGGTGCCCTCCTATGATGAAGACCTGACACAGCCAGAAATGGCCGCACGCCAGCGAGAATTAAGTGAAGAAGCCTTTAAAACTCTAAATTGCATCCGATAAGATA
>QXZH01000015.1 GCA_009886465.1 Opitutaceae bacterium | reverse complement strand
GTGATCCAGCTTAAAACCGCGGAACTTTTCGAAGTGGCTTGTCGCCTTGGTGCGACAGTCGCTGGGCACCCAGTCGAGTTTAGCGAAGCCGCGGGGCTCTTTGGCCGCCATCTTGGTATCGCCTACCAGATATTCGATGACCTTGTCGATCTTTACGCCGACGAGTCAATGATCGGCAAGACACTTGGCACCGACCTCGCCAAGGGTAAATTCACACTCCCACTGCTGCTTTTGTTGGAAAAGCTCCCTGCCGAAGAACGCGATTCTTTAATCGCTCGTTTTAAAGATGGCGACAAGACCGTGGCTGCCGATTTTACCACGCGGCTACAGGACTTTCCAATTTTTGACGAAGTGGTGGCCGTATTTGAGGCGGAGTTAACCAAGGCGACCAGTGCGGTTGCGCCTTTTGCTGATCTGCCTCCGGTATCCGCTATGCAAAAGATCGCAGATCTAGTACGTGCTCAGCTTGGGCGAATTGGTTAATCTGGCGATTGTGCTTGTTGGACTCCGTATAGTTAAAGTCGTCACATTTTTGGGACTAGACCTTTAAATCTCCGCCGATTTCCATTGCCAGCGGACGCCGCTCCGACTCATCTATTGTCAACATTTCATTCGCGCATGCGTCACTGACGAACCCCAGTCGGGCGTTCTCCGTTTGCCGAGTCGCTTTCTTACAGTTTATGGACATTGCAATCGTCACAGGCGCCGAGACTCCTCTTGGGCTAAGCCTTATCCAACGCTTGGTTCGCCAAGGTTATCGCGTTCATGGGATCGGAAATAACTTTTCTAAAATCACTTTTTCGGACCCTCATTTTTTCGCTCACCCAGTGGATCTGACTGACTTGAATGGAGTCACTGAGACGCTGGGAAAAATTCTTGAAAAAGAGAATTCGCTCAATCTTTTAATCCACGCGATTGATGTCACCCCCGGTGCTGCGTTCGAGAAACTACCCATCGGCAATCTCGAAGCCATCCTAAGGATCGGTTTGCTCGGGCCCGTTATGTTGACGCGTCTCTCTTTGCCTAATCTCCTGCGTTTCCGCGGGCAGTTGATCAACGTGATCCCTGCCAACAAGAGTGGCGCTCCAGCAAGTGCGGTTAACGCTCTACTCGAGGGCGGCTTGCGCGAGATGAACCGCGCGCTTTTCGACAGTGCCCGCGACGCTGGCCTGCGCGTGACGAATCTGATCCTTCGTCAAAATCCTGAGCCCGATGCGCTTTCTGTGCAGAGCAGCGAACAGACTCATATTGACCTCGAGGATGTGGCGCGCGCAGTCGAACATTTGCTCGATCCTAACTTTGCTAATGTGCCCGCGGAGCTGGTGCTACATCCGCGCAGTAGTGCGCACTCCGACCAGGTTTTGCCAGAAGTGGCCGCGTCGTTAGATCCTTACGCCGAAGTCGTGCTGCCGCCGACTGCCTACTGCCCGCCTGAGCAGCCAAAGATTCCGACTCAGGAAAAAGCGCTGGTTGATCGGACGATCCCATACACCGACGACGAGATGGAGGATAAGATTGCCGCTGCCATCGAAGATTTTGAGTCCAATCCGCAGAGTTACGAACGCAAGGAGAGGAAGCCCTTACAGCAGAACAATCGGGAAGACTCTGAGCCAGGCGGTAAAAATAAGCGCCGCCGAGGTCGCCGCCGAGGCGGGCGTAATCGAAATCGTGAGCAGAAGCCGGATCAAGCAGAAGGCGCACCCTCCCAAGAAAGTCAGAAGGGGGATTCCAAGCCAAAGCAGAGTAAGCGTAAACCCGTAGAGAAGGGTTTGAAGCCCGAGAACAAAAATCCAGAAGCTTCGGTTAAGACGGAGCAGAAGACTGTAGAACCCAAGCGGAAAGGTAGTTCTAGGAAAGAGCCGACAAAAAAGGCTGCCAAGAAGGTAACTAGGAAAGTAGTGCCGAAGCCTTCGACAGAATCTGCTTCGAAAAAGGCGGGCAAGAAGCTTGCTGCGAAAAAAGTGGCGAGAAAATCTGCTAAGAAGGTAGCTAAGAAGGCAGTCAAGAAAACGGCTGCCAAAAAAGTTGCCAAAAAGAAAGCAGCAAAGGTGAAATAATTAGAGCGGCGCGCGCGCTTTTTGGCATGCAGAAAGAATGGCTGTGCGACGGGAGTTAACTCGCACCTTACTGGGCCAGTGCCTCATCGATCGCTTTGATCGCTTGGCTAAAGCGTAGGGCCTCATCTCCGTTGAGTTGAAAATAGGGCAGCTTTAATTTCTCCAAGCTCTCCTTGAATGCCGAGTGGAGCTCTTCGCGTGCATTTTGGCCATCGCGCTGCCCAGGATCCTCTTCCCATGGGATGCCCTCAGGGGAGCAAAGCAGGTAGAGTGTATATTTGCGCTCTAGTAAGGCCTCGTTGACCCAATCGAGAGTGGTCTCAAAGTAGTGATCGGCGTAGATGATCGACGATAACAAGTTGGTGTCGTGGATGACGAAACGTTGCGACTTCGCCCAGCCAGCATCTTCGGTGGCGATCTGTCCGCAAAAGATTTCTTCGAGGTCTGCTTGGATTAATTCACGGTCGAGTTGGTCCACATAGCTACGCACGAACTCAGCCGTCCAAGGCTCCCTGTAGTGGGCCGAGAGTGCTTGCGCGAGAGTGCTTTTACCAGTGCACTCAGCACCCGTTAGGACGATACGGGTCATCGGGTGCCTTGCGCCATAGACTTATCTAGTAGTGGCTTCCATTCGACCCACCCTCTGATTGCTAGCACTATGAAAATCGTAAAGAGAATTACGGTTGGCCAGTTTTGAGTAGTTAGGAATAAGCCTAGGTAAATTACGTCAGCTATGATCCAGAAAATCCACGTTTCGATATGCTTGCGACCAAGCATCCATTGTGCGGTGAATCCACAACATGCTGCAAATGCATCGAGGTAGGGTAGTCGAGCACCGTCAAGTAAGTTGCCGAGAAAACCTGCTATGAAAGTCCCAGTTATAAGGAAAATGGCTATTCGGATCCAGTGATTTGGTGCGGTGCGTGTTATAGTAATACTTGACGCATCTTTAGACGACGCATTCGACCATTGTTTCCAGCCATAGATCGAAATTCCGATAAAAGAGATATTCATGCCGGCAAATGCAAACAAACCGCCAGATAGCCCGAGATATACATAGCAGCCGTAGCAAAGGATGAAGAATGGCCAAGCACCAATCCTTACTTTTATGCTAAGCCACACACCCGTGATGCCCGTTGCCATACCAAGCCATTCGAACCAGTCTATGGGGCTGATCGCATTGAATTGAGTTAAAAAACTGTCCATGTGAACGCTTTAATCAGCGTCGTAAACTTTGACTTTTTGCCACTGGTCCTTGTGGGCGGCGATAAAGTTCTGGTGTTTCTCGTGCGCTTGGTAGGCGTCGTGTGCGGGTACGTCTTTCAAGATAACGGTTAGGCAAAAGTCGTAACTGCCGTCGCACATGGGGCGCTCGACTACGGAGGCGGGCCTACCGATGAAGACCGAATCGGCGTGCTCGATTTCTTTGAGGCTTTCAAGCCCCACGCGGAACTTGGCTCTCTGCGCGTCGTCGAGGTCTTTGCACAGCCAGAATAATACAGTGTGAACCAGCATGGATTGTCGTCGTTTTATGGGGGGGTTACAGAATACCTTCAATGATTTGGCGAAGCTCAGCATGGGTGCGCGCGACGGGTAGCTCTGGGCGTTCAATAGTAAGGCGCTCGGGCGGGCAATAGAGTGCGCGGTTGTCAGCCACATCGATCATAGAGAG
The DNA here is from genome assembly GCA_009886465.1 of Opitutaceae bacterium. Lineage (GTDB taxonomy): Bacteria > Verrucomicrobiota > Verrucomicrobiia > Opitutales > Coraliomargaritaceae > Thalassobacterium. The sequence goes on along the minus strand of QXZH01000015.1, from coordinate 26,202 downwards.
ATCGTTGTAGGAATCGCCCGCCGCAAAGGTGTCAAAGTTGAGTGCCTTGAAGGCTTCGACTGCCTTGCGCTTATGGTCTTTGAGGCGTAGGGCATAGTCCGCGATGCGACCTGACTCATCGATCACTAGATCGTGGCAAAAGAGAGTTGGGTGCCCTAGCTTTGCCATGAGAGGCCCTGCAAATTGACGGAAAGTGTCGGAAAGGATCACGAGGCGCGTCTGCGAAGTGACCCAGTCGACGAATTCCGAGGCACCTGGCATTGGGTCAAGCGTACCGATGACTTCCTCGATATCGGCTAACTTGAAGCCTTCCTTGTCAAGAATGTCCAAGCGGTAGCGCATCAGCACGTCGTAGTCTGGTTCATCGCGAGTCGTGCGCTTGAGCGCCTCGATTCCGGTCTTTTCCGCGAACGCGATCCAAATTTCAGGAATCAACACTCCCTCTAAGTCGAGACAAACGATATTCATTCCTTTAAACCGTCAGAAAGCTCTCTAGAGTCAATCCCTTATGACCGTAGTACACACTTGCCACTCATTGGGTCTTTGACCATGTTGGCGAACTTTCATATTCTGGATGTCCTCTGTGAATCCGCAACGCACGCAAATCTCGTTCTCCAACGCAGTCAACAGGTCTTATGATCTCCTCCATTTTAAAGAAATTCTCTGGCCGTCACTATGGTAAATACCTCAAAAAGTGTCAGCCCATTATCGAGCGTATAAACGCCATCGAACTCGAATACCAGTCGCTCTCCGACGCGCAGCTTCGTGATAAGACTGCTGAGTTTATGAAGCGCAACCAGGAGGGTGGTGAGAGTCTCGACGATCTTTTACCCGAAGCCTTCGCTGCAGTAAAGAGCGCTGCCCGCCGGATGTGTGGCCAGTCTTACGATGTTTGCGACCACCAATTACCATGGGAGATGGTCCATTATGACGTCCAATTTATCGGCGGCATTACGCTCCACGAAAAACGTATTGCGGAAATGGCAACTGGTGAGGGTAAGACACTTGTCTCGACTTGCCCGCTCTACCTCAACGCGTTGACGGGCCAGAATTGCCAACTCGTCACGGTGAATGACTACCTTGCCCGTCGTGACTCCGAGTGGATGGGGCATCTTTTCCGCTTTCTCGGGCTGACTGTGGGCTGTATCCAAAACTCGATGGACCCGCAGACGCGTCGCGAGATGTATGCTTGTAACATCACCTATGGCACCGCCTCTGAGTTTGGCTTCGACTACCTGCGCGATAACGGGATGACCAGTCGCAAGGAAGACCAGGTTCAGCGCGACCATTACTTCTGTATCATTGACGAGGTCGACTCCATCCTCGTCGACGAAGCACGCACGCCGCTCATTATTTCGGGTCCAATGCAGGACGATAACCCGCTGCCCTTTAACGAAGTCAAGCCCACCATCCAGAATCTGTTTTCTAAGCAGCAAGCTTTCTGCAACAAGCTCGTGGCGGAGGCTAAAAAAGTGCTGGAGGGTGAGAGCTCTAGCGAAGAGGACAAACATGCCGCCGTGGCTAGCCTCTATCAAGTGAAGCTTGGTATGCCCAAGAATAAACAATTCCACCGCCTGAACGAGGTGCCCGCCTTCCGCCGCGCGGTCGATAAGTTCGATCTCGAGATGAACAGCGACTTCAACAAAGAGCAGCGCTACGCTCTGAAAGAAGAGCTCTACTACGTGATCGACGAAAAGCAGCAGCAGGCTGATCTCACTGAAAGGGGTCGCACCCTTATGAGCCCCAACGATCCTGACGCCTTCATGCTGCCCGATCTGCCCACCCAGTTTATCGAGATCGATAAGCAGGAAAATCTCTCCGCTGAGGTGAAACAAAGCGCCAAGCTTGAGGCCGAAACTTTTTTCCAGACCACCAGCGAACGCATTCACTGTATAAGCCAGTTACTTCGCGCTTACAGCCTCTACGAGCGCGACAAGGAATACGTGGTGCAAGCTGGCAAGGTAAACATCGTCGACCAAAACACTGGCCGCGTGATGCCTGGGCGACGGTGGTCAGACGGACTCCACCAAGCGGTTGAAGCCAAAGAGAACTGCACTATTGAAAAAGAGACCAAGACTTATGCGACGGTTACGATTCAGAATTATTTCCGCATGTATGATAAGCTCGCAGGGATGACGGGTACGGCGGAAACGGAAGCCTCCGAGTTCAACGAAATTTACGGCCTCACCGTCATGGTGATCCCTACGAATAAACCTAATATACGTGTCGATTTGAATGACGTCGTGTTCAAGACACGCCGGGAAAAGTTCAATGCCGTGATTGAGACGATCCAAGAGGCTAATAAAGAAGGTCAGCCTGTCCTAGTTGGCACTGCCTCAGTCGAAGCATCTGAGCTACTCTCTCGCATGCTCAAACGCAACAAAATCGTACACAGTGTTTTGAACGCTAAGTTTCACGCGCAAGAAGCCGAGATCGTAGCCAAAGCTGGGCAGAAAGGCTCGGTCACCATCGCTACCAACATGGCTGGTCGAGGAACTGATATTAAGCTCGGTCAAGGCGTTGCCGAACTGGGCGGTCTCTTCGTGATTGGCACCGAGCGCCACGAGTCCCGGCGGATTGACCGTCAGCTCCGTGGTCGTTGCGCCCGTCAAGGCGACCCTGGTCTCTCCAAATGTTTCGTCTCGCTTGAAGACGACCTCATGCGTCTCTTCGCTAATGCAGGCCCTATCTCGCGTGTCCTCGAAAAATCTATGGCCGAGGGCGAAGAGCTCGAGCACCCCGCGCTCAATTGGTCGATCGAAAATGCGCAGAAAAAAGTCGAGCAGCAGAATTTCTCCATGCGTAAACGGCTTCTTCAGTTCGACGATGTGCTCAATACACAGCGCGAAGTTATCTATGGGCTACGTAATGATGCAATCCATTCGGAAACGCCTCGTGAAATAGTCTTCGAGATGATTGAGGAAGAACTCGAAGAGCGCCTCAACGAGCTAGATGAGGCTAAGGCAAGCGACACCGAAGCCATGGATCGTTTTCTCGGCTGGCTCAATGCTTACTTCCCGATCTCACTCAAGCCCGAGGAAATTGTGGCCCTCGAAGCGCAAGCGCAGCACGAATATATTCTTGGTAAGATTAACGAAGCCTACGATCAACGCGAAGAGTTTGAGGAGCAAGAAGCCCTCGTCGGCCTTGAACGCTATCTCATCATTCGCTCTCTTGATCGCCGTTGGCAGGATCACCTTACCGAGATGGAAGAGTTACGCCGAAGCGTGAATCTCCGTAGCTACGGCCAGAAGGATCCGCTTAACGAATACAAGAGTGAGGCTTATGTCTTCTTCCAAGAGTTAATGACGAATGTGCGTACGGAGATTTGTAATTCTGTGTTCCGTAGCGCGACGAGCCAAGAAGCTTTTAGCAACATGCTCGCCCGCATGTCTAAGGTCGCTCAGGTTGCAGGGCCGGGCACTGGCTCGGGGCAAGGTGCCAGCGCTCTTACTGCCGCCGCAGGGGAGCCTCAAGCTGGTTCAGTCGATGAAAAGCCAGTCGAACTGCCAAAGATAGAACCAATTCGTCGTGAACTTCCCAAGGTCGGTCGCAATGATATTGTGACTATTCGCAAGGGACCTGAAGAGAAGTCTCTCAAGTTTAAAAAAGCCGAAGCCATGATCCAAAACGATGGCTGGGATCTCGTGCAAAAGTAGTATGAAGCAAGGGCACCCTGCGTGCGCTTAATGGCTTCTTTGGAGCGCTTCACCTAGGGTTGCTTACATTAGCTTTTGCCCCTGTAGTTGCCAGGTTGCTTGCTCTTGGCTCGTCGCTTTAAAAAGAGCGGCAAGATCCTCTGCTCGATGAAGCCAAAGGCGGCGTGTAGTCCATCTGTTTCATAGACGACGCCGATTTCGGCTTCCACTGAGGTGGGCTCACCGAGTGAGGCGAGGAATTGGTTTGAGGTTATCTGGATGAAGGCCTCAGCACGTTCTTTCACGGAGATGTCCTTTTGCTTCAGGATCCATTCGCGCGCAAAAAGTGCCAAGACAGCATCGCCGATCCAAGCTTTAGTCCGTTTGTCCTCTTCTGACATTTAGAATGGGTGTTAGAGGCGGGCACCGCTTCCATTAGTTAATGACAGATGACGAACGACTCGAAATGGCTGCACTATTTTGCGAAGCAATCAACGGAGCGGTTAAATTTTTTCGATAATCCCGTCAGCTAGGCCGTATTTGATAGCTTCGTCCGCAGTCATGTAAAAGTCGCGGTCGGTGTCCTTTTGGATCTTTTCGAGCGGCTGGCCGGAGGAATCGGCGAGGATGGCGTTGAGCTCGTCGCGGAGGCGCTCCATCTCTTGGGCTTGAATGTGTATGTCGACGGCGACGGCGACCATCTGGCCAGAAATGAGTGGCTGGTGGATGAGTACCCGAGAGTGCGGGTAGAGGAAGCGCTTTCCTTTATCTGCACCGCAGAGTAGAATTGAGCCCATACTAGCAGCCATGCCAGTAACGACGACTTTGATCGGCGAGCTAATCAACTTCATTGTATCATACACTGCCATGCCTGCAGTGATGGAGCCGCCAGGAGTGTTGATGTAAAAAGTGATCTCCTTGCCAGGCGCATCCATTTCTAGGTAAAGGAGCTTCTCCGTGACATCGCGTGCGGACTTGTCGGACACCTCGCCCCAAAGAAAGACTTTACGCTCTTTGAGGAAGGTCTCTTGAATTTTGATGGATTTTTCTTCTTTGTCTTTCGACTTATCTTTATCGGCCATAGGGAATTTGTGTTTAAATAAACTTAAAGTAATAGGAGAGCACAGCTAGCGCAGGTTTCAAGCCGCGACTGAAATGAATTAGCCTTCGATCTTGGTCACGCGGCGTTCGTGCCGGCCGCCTTCGAAGTCTGCGTCAAGCCAGATTCCGACGATCTTTAGGGCTAAGACTTCGGGGACGGGGCGGGCGCCCATAGAGATACAGTTGGCCTTGTTATGAGTCTTGGTCGCATTCGCTGACCACTCATCCCAGCAGAGACCGCAGCGAACGCCTTTAACCTTGTTGGCTACCATAGCTTCGCCGTTGCCAGAGCCACCGAGCACGATCCCACAGTCGGCTTGGCCGGAAGCGATTGCTTCGGCGGCGGGACGGATGAAGTCCGGGTAGTCGCAGGGTTCGTCGGAGTCACAACCGAAGTCGATGACGGTGTGCCCTCGTTGCTTTAAAAAAGCGATAATCGGTGCTTTAAGTGGAAAGCCCGCGTGGTCGGTGCCGATAGAAATGGTGAGGGGTTTAGCTGACATTGTGTGGAAGATAAAGCGGGAGATTTTGCCCAGAGCAATACGGAATCTTTTAATTTGCGCTAGCAGAGAGTTGATCCCTCGGCCGTCTCGCGCAAGCGCGTATGTCCGCGGATGAGTTCGAACAGTATGATTGATGCTGCAATTAGAATCATCCCAATGATGGCTACGCTAGCTGGGCTAGAGCGGCTGAGAATGGCATAGCCAATAAAAGGAGCGAGCGAGCCGCGCAGGCCGGTCAGTGCCATGTGGATGCTCATGTAGGACGAGGCTTTTTCTTCAGGCGCTATTTTGGTCACCCAGAGGCTCCAAAAGATTCTACCACCCCCAAACGCAAGGCCTTGGAGAGCCATTGCAAGACCGAGAACATATATATTAGTCGTAAAAAAGAAGAATCCGATGCTGGCGAGAAAGAACAGGTTGAGTAGGTTGCGCGTTGTCACAAAGTGGAGACGGTCGAAGAAGCGGCCCCACATACGGGTGCTGAGCACGCGAGCGACAGCGGGCACCACTAGCATAAGGACGGCGATCGTGGTATTACTAGCATTTACACCGAACTTTGGATTAGCCAGATACTCTATGCGAACGGGGAGGGCGATGAGGTTGCCCATCCCGAGGAGCATCCAGCAGCCAAGGACGAAGCCGAAGAAGCGATCTTTCCAAATCAGGCTGAAGCTTTGCCAAGGGTTCCCTACATTATCGCGAGAGAGGGAGCTGCTAGGAATTCTGGCGCAGGCCACCGCCGAGATGCCGCAGGCGACGACCATGACGGCGAAGATCCAGCGATAGGCTTCTATCTTAAGGTCAAGTAGGCGACCTCCTGCAACGGCGAAGCCAATTGAAAAGAGGGCGGTCAAAATAAATGGCCAGGTCATACGACTACCCCTCTCCGCGCGGGTGTAGTTCTCCGTGTAGATTTGCAGCATTAGGGGGCCTTGCTGTACGGCAGCGACCTGACTCAAGACGGCGAAGAGCGTGAAAAAGAGGAGCGATTGAACGATGCTTGCGCCTAACAGCAACAAGGTTGCCGTAGCCAAGATGAAGGTGCAGCTGAAGCTCGGGCGGGCGCGGAAGCTGGCGGCGAGATAGAGCGTGATCGGCGTGAGAAGGAAACCAATGGGGGCGGCACCCGCGATGAAGGCCTTGTGCGTTTCGCTCGCTTCGAAGTAGCGGATGGCGATGACGAGCGCGAAGGTCGCCCAGCCTGCCTCAAGGATACCCGCGAGTGGTGCACGCAATAGGTCGTTTCGATAGGTCGCAGTCGCTTTTTTTGCGGTGGTCATGTCATGAAATAAGACTGCATTTGTCCTATAACCAAGTCTGTATGCTCGAAAACGGAGTAGTTCTTAGAGCACCCGATTTTGATTCCATATGTCTTATGGTAAAGAGTGCGCTTATGGTCGGATTCGCCGGCGATATCTGAATCTTTTGCAACTCTACTTGCTCCACTCCAGCATACGCTTGATCGGTGCATAGGCTTGAAGGCGGATGTCTTCGGACATCTCGATTTGGGGCGACATGTCGCGAAGGCAGTCGCGCAACTTTTCGATAGTATTCATTTTCATATAGCGGCAATCGTTGCATGCACAAGTATCCGTGGGGCCGGCGATGAAAGTCTTGTCTGGGATCTCGCGCTGGAGGCGATGGATCATGCCGGTCTCTGTCACGACGATGATTTCCTCGGCTTCACAATCCCGGCAGAAACCAATCATCTTTTCGGTGCTGCAGACCTCATCCGCATTATCGCGAACAGTTTCAGTGCACTCTGGGTGAGCGACGACGAGGGCGTCGGGAAACTTTAACTTTAGGCGTTCGATGGCTTGCTGAGTAAAGAGCACATGGGCATAACACGAGCCTGGCCAGAGTTGCATGGCGCGGCCAGTCTGCTTACTAACCCACTGCCCGAGGTTTTGATCGGGCACGAAGAGGATGTCGCGATCAGCAGGCACTCTGCCGACGATTTTCATAGCGTTTCCGCTTGTGCAAATCACATCTGAGAGTGCTTTAACTGCAGCCGAGCAATTAATGTAGGCGACGACGTAAACGTTGGGATGGCCCTCTTTATAGGCGGCTAGCTTTTTGGCAGGGCAAGAGTCAGAGAGCGAGCAGCCTGCGTCCATCTCGGGGAGGAGCACTGGCTTGTTCGGATTGACGATTTTGGCGGTTTCCGCCATAAAATGAACGCCGCAGAAAACGATGCAATCGGTGTCGGCTTGCTCTGCCTTGTAGGCGAGTCCGAGTGAGTCACCCACATAGTCGGCCACGCGCTGGATCGCATCAATCTGGTAGTTGTGCGCGAGGATCAGTGCGTTGCGTTCTTTCTTAAGAGTAAGCACTTCTTCTTGGATCGCAGTGAGTGGTGCTTCATCGCTCTGTTTGGGGGTGAAGACCATTGGTTCGTAGTTGAGAGTTGTGGTAGCCATGACTTTTAGATTAGATAATCGAAAGTCGAGCGCATCTGCGACGAAGTCAAGCAGGCGAATAGGAGACAAGGTTTGCATCCACCGTGGTTTCGTTTAAACATAACAAGCGCCCATATATGACCAACACCTCTCCTGCCGATGGATCCTGTAACTGAGTCTCACAAGCCACTAATCGCCGTCGCAGGTGCTAGTGGCTTTGTCGGCTCTCATTTACGCGATTTTCTAAAGAGCGACCATCGTTTTCGTGCACTCACACGCAGTGCCTCCGTGGCTGAACAAAGCCCCGATGCGAGCAGCACGGAGTGGCGCGAGTGTGACCTTTATTCACTCCCTAAAGTGACCAAAGCATTGCTTGGTTGTGATTGCGGCATTTATCTTGTGCACTCAATGGCACCTTCCAGTCGGCTCGTCCAGGGTAGCTTTGAAGATACCGACTTATTACTTGCAGACAATTTCATCCGCGCTGCCGAGGCTGCAGGGCTTAAGCATGTCGTTTATTTGAGTGGGCTCATCCCAAACACGGATGAGCCTCTTTCGCCTCATCTTCGCAGCCGACTTGAAGTGGAAAACGTATTACGTTCTCGCTCAGTCAAAGTCACCGTATTGCGCGCGGGCTTGATTTTTGGTCCGGGTGGGTCCTCGTTCTCATTACTCATCAACTTAGTTCGCCGACTCCCTATTATGTTACTGCCAGCGTGGGTGCGTTCGAAGACCCATTCAATAGATATCGAGAATGTCTGCCAAGCTTTCAGGCTTTGCCTGCAAGAAACTGAACTTGCGGGTGAGACCTACGATCTGGGTGGGCACTGCGCCATGACCTACCGCGAGATGATTAGCCAAACTGCCGAACTACTCGGCAAGCGCGCTTACTTCTTTAATTTTCCTTACAATTGCTTTGGACTCTCAAAGCATTGGGTTTCCGTGTTTGGTGGCGTGCCACCTGCCCTCGTGGGGCCATTACAAGAAAGTCTGCAACACGACCTCGAAGCGCAACCTAGCGTCCTGAGCGCACGGCTGGAAAATAAATTTGTTAGTTTTGAGGCCTCTTTTCGCAAAAGCGTAGATGGCAAAGGGATGCCAAAGCCGAATCCGCGCAGTGCGACCGAAGCGTCGGATCGTAAGTTTATAAAACAAGCGCGGCGTGTGCGTTCGGTGCAACGCATGCCCCTGCCTACGAACTGGAGTGCGCAAAAGATAGCCACGGAATATGGTGAATTTCTCAGTCGGCGTTTCCGTGGATTGATCGATGCGACTAATAATTCCGAGGGGGTTGTGCGTTTCGCCACCCTAGGTGGGATTGTCCTTCTAGAACTCACACCTTCACCCTACTCACAAGGGAATGAGCGGCGCTGTGCCTTTTACATATCAGGGGGTAAACTTTCGCGCGATGTCGATCCGCCCGGGCGATTAGAGTTTCGCTTGTTTCCCGAGCAGGCTAGCGTGATCGCCTCCATCCACGGGTTCGCACCAACGCTCCCCTGGTGGATCTACGCGAATACGCAGGCGCTCATTCATTTGCGGGTGATGCGTGCTTTTGGCAGACATCTAGAGCGGCAGTCGGGACAAAGTAAGCTCTAACTCATGGCACTTCGTGCTATCTTACTTCTTTAGCACGATGAGATCTGCGCGGCGATTTTGCGAAGACAGCGCTTTGGATAAACCACTAGTTGCTTCAAGGCTTCCTTTGGAGAGTCTTTCTATGCGTTCTGGTTTGATACCAAGTGTGTCAATATAGTCCCCAATGCTGTTTGCCCGGCGATCACCCAATACCAGGTTATACTCGCTGGTGCCGTACCAGTCGCAGTGGCCTTCAACTAGAAGGTGATGTTCTGAGTTCTGCTCTAGATACTCGACTGCTTGCTGAAGCTTTGATCGCTCTGAAGCGCCAACAGAGGCGGAGTCAAAGCCGAAGTAAATGGAAGGCAACACGCCCTCAACCATAGTAAAGTCGCCGTACTTATCGTCGCCGATATCATCGCCTTCATTGCGCGCTTGGAGGCCAGCGTCGTCTGGGCTCCCATCGAAAGGATCACCATCTGGGATGAAACCCATATCACCAAGACTACCAACTTTGTCGCTATACTGCGATGGCGCTTGCTTACTACCGCAGCCACTAAGGGCGAAAACTGTTAAAATTAGGGTAAGGAGGATTCGGACAGTATTAATCATAATTATAGTATGTGGCAGTTTGATTTGTATCTCGCAAACATTTTCCTATCTCTATGAATAGATTTTCCTGCCTATTTGCATCTTTCTATGACTTCGCCTATTGTATTTCTGGTTGATAACGGTTCGCTCCGCCCGCAAGCCACCTTCGGCTTGCGTTGCCTAGCTGAAGCCTTATCTAGGCGCACGGCGTTGCGAGTTGAGGCAGTCAGTCTACTGCATTCGCATAAGATCGAGGCAGATAAACTAAACGGCGTTCCTGCGACTATCGTGAAACGTCGCCTTCGAGAATACCTAGCAGCGGGGCATCGCGAGTTTATCTGCCTGCCGCTCTTCCTCGGGCCTAGCCTAGCGGTTACCGATTACCTGCCACAAGTCGTCGATGAATTGTTTGGCAAGTATCCCGACCTGAAGGTCCGAATTGCGGCCGTTCTTGCTGGAGAGGATCTCGATGTACCAGATCCTCGTATTGCGCAGATTCTAGCGGATCAAATTCGTGCTTTGCAGCCTTCACCAAATACGAAGGTGGCACTTGTCGATCACGGAACGCCAATCATTGAAGTCAATCGTGTGCGAAACGCGGTGGCGCGGCAACTGGCAAGTGAACTAGACGCGTCCGTAGTATTACCTTGTTCGATGGAACGGCGAGAGGGTGGCGCCTATGCGTTTAATGATCCGCTTTTAGAAAAGCTCGGTTCAGTCGATGATTTCGCTGGCGGGTGTCTGATCCTCGCTATGTTTTTTATACTCCCTGGTCGCCACGCGGGGGAGGGCGGAGATGTGGCCGAAATCTGCGAGGGCTTGATCGCAGAAGGCACTTTTGAGCAGATTCAAAATACGCCTCTGCTGGGGGAGCACCCTATGTTACTTGAGATCTTGGAAGATCGGCTACAAGAGACAATGTCGCGTAAGACCTAACAATGCGGAGTGCCTGCAAGGACTAGGCTCTTAGGAACCGATCGAGATCAAGCCATTGTTAATCGCATAGCGTGTCAGGCTGGCCACGTTGTGCAGGTCGAGCTTACGCATCAGGTTGGTGCGATGGTTCTCCGCGGTTTTGACGCTGATTTCGAGCCTTGTGGCGATTTCCCGTGTACTATGACTTTCGGCGATCAACTGGAGGATTTCGCGTTCTCGCTTAGTCAAAATATTGACGCCTGAGTCGTTCGACTTAGGGTTGGCCATGGCCTCACGCAATAGCAGTGCGACCTCGGGCCCGAAGTAACTGCCGCCGCTAGCCACGATCTCGATTCCCTTCCGAAGCTCGGAGAGCGGGGCGGATTTTTCCACAAACCCGTGCGCACCTGACTGCAGAAGTTCGCGCACAAGGCCAGGACTCTGGTAGCCAGAAAAGATTAAAATCTGCGTATTTGGAAGCTTTTCGCGGAAGACCCGTAAGATCTCGGTGCCGTTGAGATTTGGAAGCATGACATCTAGGATTACAAAATCTGGCCTTTGTTCCAGACAGGCTTCGCAGCCCTTTCGCCCATCCCCGCTTTCGATGATAACATCAAAGTTATCTCTATCAATCACTGCCTGGCTCACCATCTCTCGGATAGCGGTTTGATCTTCAATTATGGCAACAGTCTTCATCGTAGTCAGCAAATGCTCTTTCAAGCATGGCAAGCTAGGCGCCGCATATAAAGCTTTTAGTTTTAAGAATATGAGGTCTCTTTGAGATTCTCGAGAGTGCCCTCGCTTATTTCGCAGCGGGCAGCTTCCAGCGCCATTAATACGGCACCTGCCGTAGGGCTAAAAATTGGCCGAGTTATAATTGCATTTGGGATGCGAGTATTCAGCGCAGCTTCCAGCGAGTTAGAAAAATAAGTGTGCTGGAGAAGGCCACCTGCTAATAAAACGGTAGGCGACTTAATGTCTAATTGGCGACTCGTAATAAATACGCAGCTGGAAAGGGCGCTTACACCTTCGGCCACGATCGCAAGCGAAACCTCGTCGCCCGCACTGGCCAAATCGAGGATAATCGGAGCGAGTTGGGCGCGCTCGCTCCGCGACAGGCCTGAATCGTGGATGCGCGTCTTGAAGGCATTCATGTGCTCAATCTTTAGAAAATCCATCACCGCTTGTTTGAGGTGACTCTCGGGGAGTCGGCCATCAGTTTGGCGGACACATACTTGTAGCGCGCGCAGACCGATCCAGCTCCCGCTACCCACATCGTCTACTAGATCACCCCAGTCACCACACTTTGTGCTGCGGCCATCGCAGGTGCACCCGTAGCAGGCTGAGCCCGTTCCCGCGACCAGAACAATACCAGTTTTGCTTCCAAGGCCACCCACTAGGGCGATTTCCAGGTCATGTCCGATCGTGCAGGTGGTTTCCTTGCAGAGAAGTTCTTTGGTAATCGCTTGGACCTTAGCCCTTGTCCCGGCGTCTCCCGCCCCGGCGAGACCGAAGTGTGCGGCAAGGATTTTTGAAGAATCGATCGATCGAGTTGCCTGCTCGATCGCCTCCTGCAAATGTGCCTTTAATTCTCCGGTTGTAGAGGTTCTTGGGTTTGTTCCCCCACTGAGGCCTTGGCCGATAATTTGTCCAAGGGTATCGCAGAGGAGTGCTCGGGTACGGCTGCCTCCGCCGTCAATGCCTAGAGCGTACACGCTAGGACCACTCGGGTGGATTTTGAAGTTCGGGACGAAGCACGCCAATACATGGCAATTGGCGGTAGCGCTCGGCGAAGTCGAGGCCATATCCGACTACGAATTCGTCAGGGATACGGAAGCCCACAAAGTCAGCCTCGAAGTCGACACTGCGGGTGGTCTTTTTATCGAGTAGCACACAGGTCTTTAGTGAGGCTGGCTGCATTGTTTTGAAGATTTCAGTGACGTGCGAAAGAGTCCTACCCGTGTCGAGGATGTCGTCGATTATGAGCACATCGAGGCCTTTCAAGTCGAGGCGGATCTTATCAATGATCTCTGGCTTCTGCATCGACTTATCATCATCACGATAGTTAGCGATACGTATGCAGTCGAGTTTCATTGAGATACTCAGCCGGCGAATGAGGTCAGCTACGAAGATGATAGCTCCGTTAATAATAGCAATTACTGCAACATCGCGCTCCTCGTAGGCTTCGTTGATTTCCTTCCCTAGCTCGATCAAGCGCGCTTGGATCTCAGCCTCGGTGACGATAATCTGATCAATATCTTCGAGTGGGTTGTAAGTAGGGTCGTTGTTTTGCATCAAGAGTGATCCACTGAATTAGCGACAAATTTCAAATTGTTGGCACAAGTTAGAGTTTCAATTACTCTTCCTTGAAACTCTCGTGAACGATCAGGCCGCCACGTGTAATTAGACAACCTTTCATAATCTCGTCGTCTTCGCAAAACTGAAAGTTCTTTGCCTCAGTATCCCAGAAGTGCTCGATGAGATTATAGAAATTAGAAGCGAGCATGCATGACGCGTCTTTCGGGAAATAGCCTTCTAGATTTTCGGGGCCAATCACGCGGACGCCATTTACGGTAAGGACCTCTTCGCCGACTTTTGAGCCAAGTACGTTGCCGCCAGATTCGACGGCAAAGTCGATCACTATACTTCCAGCCTGCATTTGTGCGAGTACGCCTGCATCGAGAATAAGGGGTGCCTTGCGACCGAAGAGTTTTGCTGTCGTAATAACAATGTCGGCGCGGGCGCAAGCTTTGGCCATTTCCTGGCGCTGCGTTTCCATTTGCTCTGGAGTAAGCTCTTGGGCGTAGCCTTGGTCGGTCTGCCCGGTGTCCCCAAGGTCGACTTTGATAAACTTCGCGCCTAGAGACCTCACCTGATCTTCGACCGCGGGGCGAGTATCAAAGGCCTCTACGCGTGCACCAAGACGTTTTGCCGTGGCGATGGCTTGCAAGCCTGCCACGCCAACGCCGATTACTAAGACGCGGGCAGGTGAGATAGTGCCAGAGGGCGTCATCATCATCGGCAGAATCTTGCGCATACGATCGGTCGCCATGATGACGGCTGCGTAGCCAGCCAAGTTAGCCTGCGAGGAGAGAGCGTCCATTTTTTGCGCGAGCGTGGTTCTCGGAATCATCTCCATGCTGATCGCGGCGAGTTCGCGATTGGCTAGATCGGCGATCAGCGCGGACTCATTGAAGGGGTCGAGGAAACTAATGTGGAGGGTGCCAGGGCGCAACGCATCAAGCTCCGCGCCTTGTGGCCTACGCACACGTGTTACGATGTCAGCGGCAGCGTATGCAGCAGCAGCATCGCTGATCAGTTTGGCACCTGCGGCTTCGTAGTCACTGTCTTTGAAGTCCGACTTCAGACCTAGGCCTTTTTCGACAGTAACATCGAGCCCAAGCTCTTTTAGTTTTTTGACCGTAGCCGGCACAATAGCAGTGCGCGTTTCGGCGGGGTGTGACTCTCGGGGTACAAAAAGACTTTTTATCATAGGTTTATATTTCAAAGAATCTTGGTAATCGCGGCAAGTTTCAAGTGAATCACCTAACGATGAGAGACTTAAACTTTCAACCGTAAGTCTGGGAATGTGTGCAAGGGCGTAGGGTCATTCCTCAACCGTAAGCTCCTGAGGAGGCGAAAACTTCTGTCCTAATAGAAACAAAAAAGCCGGAGACGCAGATGCGAATCCGGCTTTGAAAATTAACATGGCTGAGTTTTAGACAGCGCCACAGATTGTTTTACCAGTAGAGCAGAGATCTTCGGCTGCTTGGATCAAACGATCTGCCATGTTCTTCTCGGCCTTTTTGAGGTAACCGCGAGGATCATAAACCTTCTTGTTGCCGACTTCGCCATCGATCTTGAGTACACCCTCGATGTTCTCGCAGATGTGAGTGACGACCGGGCGCGTGAATGCATATTGTGTATCCGTATCGATGTTCATCTTGACGACACCATACTCAAGTGTCTCGCGGATATCGCTAAGTTCTGAGCCAGAACCACCGTGGAATACAAGATCCATAAAAGCATCTGAGCCGTGCTTATCAGTGACAGCCTTCTGCCCGTCGCGAAGAATCTTGGGCTGGAGTTTAACCGAGCCGGGTTTGTAAGCTCCATGCACGTTGCCAAAAGTCGCTGCGAAGATGAAGCGGCCTATAGGCTCAAGGGCTTCGTACACTTCGACCATATCTTCAGGCGTTGTGTAGAGCTTTTCGATGGGAAGGCCGGATGTATCGTGGCCGTCTTCTTCGCCACCTACGCAGCCAGCTTCGACTTCGAGGATGATGTCGAGCTCAGCGCACTCTTTGAGTAGTTCTTTAGAGATCTTTAAGTTCTCATCAAGTTCGACAACAGAGCCGTCGAACATGTGTGATTGGAAGAGAGGGCCCTTACCTTCGGCGATACGTTTGCGCGATGCCTCAAGGAGTGGCTTGAGAAAGCCGTCGACTTTTTCTGGGTGGCAGTGGTCTGTGTGGAGAGCGACGAGCACATCGTGCTTTTCTGCGAGAATATGCGTCGCTTCTGCGAGTACGATGGCTCCAAAAGCTGCGTCATTGACGTTCAGGCCAGATGCGAACTGGCCGCCTCCAGTGGAAACTTGGATGATGCCGTCAGATTTCGAGTCGGCAAAGGCCTTGAGCGCGGCATTAATTGTAGTAATCGAAGTCACATTGACGGCCGGATAGGCGTAGTTGCCCTTTTGGGCGGCGTCGAGCATCGCTTCGTATTGTGTTGGTGTGGCTACTGGCATTTTTAATTAATTTTAGTTATCTAACTTTCGATTTAAGCAAGCGCTCCAAATGAAGCGACTTAGCGAATAACTAGCTAAATAGGCTACCGTTTGTTTTTCAACCTTCTTATTGCACATAGATTTTTGGGTTTTGCTTTGCGTGCCCGTCAAAGATGTCCAATTCAGAACTTTTGGATTTTGGGCTGCCATACGGGAATGTGTCCCCCATATTTTTCGATGCATCGTCTTGCGCTTGACGGGAACTAAGCCTTCTCTGGCATTGTGGATTTCAAAATAAAAAGCGACTACACTCCGCAGGGCGACCAACCGGAAGCAATTCGGCAGCTCGTCGAGTCTATCCGCGCGGGTAATCGCTGCCAGACGCTGCTAGGCGTCACTGGCTCGGGTAAAACCTTTTCGATGGCCAACGTCATTCAGGAGCTGCAGCGCCCTGCGCTTATAATCTCCCATAATAAGACGTTGGCCGCCCAGCTTTACTCCGAGTTTAAGGCATTCTTTCCCGACAACGCGGTCGAATACTTTGTTAGTTACTACGATTACTATCAGCCTGAGGCGTACATCCCGCAGACCGATACTTATATCGAAAAAGACTCTTCCATCAACGAAGAGATCGAGCGACTTCGCATCTCTGCCTCGTCTTCGTTGATTAGTCGAAACGACGTCATCGTCATTGCAAGCGTGTCCTGCATCTATGGTGCTGGTTCGCCCGAAGACTTTAAAGCCATGATGATACCCCTGCGTGCAGGCCTCGAACTGTCACGCGACGACTTTCTGGAAAATCTCGTTACGATTCTCTACAACCGTAACGACATCGATTTCAAGCGTGGCACCTTCCGCGTGCGCGGTGATGTGGTTGATATTTATCCTGCCTACATGGAGTCCGCCATCCGCGTCGAGTTCTGGGGCGACGAATTGGAAAGTATCCGAGAGCTAGATCCGGTAACTGGCGAGACGGGCGAGGCGCTGGAGATGTTTGATTTATATCCAGCCACTCAATACGTGACACCCAAGGATAAGATCGACTGTGCAATAGGAGGCATTCGAAAAGAACTCAATGAGCGCATCGCCTATTTCGAGTCGCAAAACATGTTGCTTGAAGCGCAACGCATACGCATGCGTACCGAGTATGATATAGAGCTCCTCCAAGAGATGGGCTTTTGCACCGGCATCGAAAACTACTCCCGTTACTTCTCGGGGCGTAAGCCCGGCGCACGCCCTTTCTGTTTGATCGATTTCTTTCCTAAGGATTCCCTTCTTTTTGTCGACGAGAGTCACGTCACACTGCCACAAGTTCGCGCCATGTATAACGGCGACCGCGCACGTAAGGAGCGCCTTGTCGACTTCGGTTTCCGCTTGCCATCGGCCATGGATAACCGTCCGCAAAAAGAAGAAGAATTTAAGGAAATTACTGGACAAACAATTTACGTTTCCGCGACACCCGCACAGCACGAATTTGATGTATCCAAAGTGATTGCCGAGCAAGTCATTCGCCCGACTGGACTTGTCGATCCCGAGATGGAGATCCGTCCGATCAATGGGCAGGTGGAAGATTTTATTGGCGAAGTCCGCAAAGCCTCTGAGGCGGGCGAGCGCACCCTCGCCACTACCCTGACTAAGCGTATGTCCGAAGACCTTAGCGACTACCTGGGCGAGGCTGGGCTTAATGTTGAATACCTGCACTCTGATATTGATGCCATCGAGCGCGTGGAGATTCTCCGTCGTCTGCGCAAGGGCGACTTCGATGTGCTCGTAGGGGTCAACCTGCTTCGCGAAGGCCTTGACCTTCCCGAAGTCGCACTCGTCGCCATACTCGATGCGGATAAAGAAGGTTTCCTCCGTAGCGCTACTAGCCTAATTCAAACCGCAGGCCGTGCCGCTCGGCATGAAAAAGGACGCGTCATTCTATATGCGGATGTGGTTACCAAATCCATTCAAACCACCCTCGACACTACCAGTTACCGCCGCGAGAGGCAGCTTGCTCACAATAAGGAGCATGGCATCATTCCCGTTGGTGTGAAGCGGAGCATTGATGAGAGTCTCCAAGCCCCCGGTAGTCGCTACGATCGAGACGAAGAGGATGCATCCTTGCTTGCCGAACCTGATGACCGTGACGTGGCGGAAGTCATCGCGGAGATGGAAGAAGAAATGCTCGAAGCCGCTCGCGAACTACAGTTCGAAAAAGCCGCCCTCATTCGCGACCAAATCGAAACCCTGCAGAGTGGTAAACACGGCGGCGGCGAAAGCGGCGCGGCCAAGAGCAAACCTTTCAAAAAACGAAAGTCTAAAGCCGTCTACAACAAGAGTGGCTTGCCTCGGAAAAGGTAGTTAGCTTACTCGTAAGTCGCTTCTACCCCTAATAGAGGGGAGGTTTCCTTGATCATATTGGATAAGCAAACGGAGCAACTCTTACAGCCTACTTTATTGCGAAATGTTCTCGTGGTCTTCCTTAGACTCTCCTTTGATGATGTAGACCTCTGGAAAATTTGAATTATGGTTTTTGTCTTCCATGCCATAGCCAGCAAACCATTCGGAGCCGGTATATTCGAAGCCGACGTAATCAGGTGTGTAGACGGATGCCTCGTGGTTGCGATGAATCAGGACAGCGGTTTTGACCATCCTAGCTCCGTTCTCGAGCGCATAGGCATGTAAGTTTTTCAAAGTGACGCCGCTATCGCAGATGTCGTCGATCAGCAAGACGTGGCGCCCTTCCATCTCCGCGGGTTCGACCACGAGTCGGAAGTCATTGCTTTGGGTATTATTCTCGGACGAATAGCTCATTGCTCTGCAAAATGAAGGCTCGACCGTATAAGGGATCTCTTTGAGCAGGTCGGAGAAAAAGAAAACGCCGCCTCGTAGAATGCAGATGGCGAGTACTTGTTGCCCATCATTTCGGTGGGTGTCTTTAACCCAGTGCCGTATTTTACCAGCCATTTTATAGACAGAGTAGGCAATGTCTTCTTTTGAATAGATGAGCTTAAAGTTTTCTGGTATTTGGCGAATAATCATAATGAATATATATTTTCGTAGACGGACTCAGGACTTGTCCATCTTTTATGGAATCGTGGAAGAAGTTCAGCTGGGGCAGGGCGTCTAATACTTAGCCGCTTGCGTTCTGATTTAGGTCGGCTAATATATAGGTTTAACAAAAAAGACGATTATGGCGCGAAATATTTTAGGCACCGAATTGATCGAATGTAGCCTCGATCCATTGACGGGCTTTTACCGCAACGGTAAATGCGACACTTGCGGTGACGATGCGGGGCAGCACTCTATATGCGCGCAAATGACGGAGCCCTTTCTCGAATTCAGCGCATCACGCGGGAACGACCTGATGACGCCGATGCCAGATTATAAGTTCCCGGGGCTTAAAGTTGGCGACTTTTGGTGCATTTGCCTTGGCCGCTGGATTGAGGCCCACGAAGCTGGCGTGGCGCCTAAGATCAAACTCGAGGCAACGCACGCCTCGGTGTCGGAGTTTGTGGACATGGAAACCCTTAAATACTTCGCAGTTTGAGGGGAGTATCCCGTAATTTAGCCACATTTTAATAAGACTGTGAGAAACAGAGCTTCGATACTAGGGTGGCAATCACGCAGGCAATCAGACAGGCAATCAGACAGGCTGTCGCTAGCGCGCTGCCTATTTTGCAGCGTCGGGTGTCGCTTCCTCGCTATCGCCGGTTAGCGATTCGCCCGCTTTCGGGTGAACCATTTCCATGATAAGTGCGGTCAATTCATTCGCGAGCTCGGGGGTATCTTTGATGTGTTGCTTCGCGGCTTCGCGGCCTTGACCGATCATCTCTCCTTTGTAAGAAATCCAAGAACCCTTCTTTTCGAGAATCTTGTGCTCGACGCCCAAATCGACGAGTGAGCCTGAGTGGGAGATCCCTTCGCTATACATAATGTCGAACTCGCTTTCGGTGAAAGGAGGCGCGACTTTGTTTTTCACGATCTTAATCCGAGTGCGGTTACCCACGACCTTGCCATTACTCTCCTTAATTTGACCGATGCGGCGGATGTCCATACGCACGGAGGAGAAGAATTTGAGTGCGCGACCGCCAGGCTGTGTCTCGGGGCTGCCGAACATCACGCCGATCTTTTCGCGGATTTGATTGGTAAAGAGGACAACGCATTGTGATTTGCTGATAGCGCCCGTGAGACGACGCATGGCCTGACTCATCATGCGGGCTTGCAGTCCAACGGTAGTGTCGCCCATTTGGCCGTCGAGCTCGTTCTTAGAAACGAGGGCGGCGACGGAATCGACCACGATCAGGTCGACGGCTCCGGAACGGATGAGGGTTTCGGTGATGTTGAGTGCGTCTTCCCCGCTTTCGGGCTGCGAGACCATAAGGTTGTCGAGATCAACGCCAACCGTCTTAGCGTAGCGGGGATCAAGCGAATGCTCGACGTCGATGAAGACGGCGTTGCCACCTTCGTTTTGAGCCTGAGCGATGGCACTCAGGCAGAAAGTGGTTTTACCAGAGCTTTCGGGGCCGTAGATTTCGCAGATACGACCGCGAGGAAGGCCGCCGATGCCGAGGGCGAGGTCAATCGCGATGGAGCCGGTCGAGATGACATCGATCTCCATTTTAGTCGCTTCACCGAGCCGCATGAGCGCGCCAGGACCGAATTGCTTGTTGATGCCGGAAATGGCGAGATCGAGATTTTTGCGATCACCTTCTGGGGTGCGTTTAATTTTTTGGATTTGTGTTTTAACGGCCATAATAGTGTTCTTTTGATTAAATTTCTGTAATTGCAAGTAACATTGAAAGGCGAATTGCAGATGGCAAGACTAAATGATAATTTGTTCACTACTTTAGTCGATTGCACCATCTCGCATAAAATGGGCTGTTTATTCCTGGCGCGCTTGAGATGGGTGCATGTTTAGTTTACGAAAAAGCGTCTGCAAACGCTGCCCGAAGTGGAACTGCCCTGATCTAAATAGCACGGAGTTTCGGGCCTACCTTTTGCAGAGCTTGCTTTCTCTCAATTCTCAATAATACATAAGTGCTCCACTTAATTTATAAAATGAACGACTCACAGCAATTCGACGCCGATCGTCGCGCCTCCACTGCTCTCGGACTCCGCTATGGGCGTATTGCAGGACATGTACTTGCCTTATTGCTGCTCATCCTAGGTTTATCTGCGTTGTTTAAGGGAGCGGGGGTCTTTGAGACCTTTAAGGGCGTCTACTTTATCGCCTATGGTATTGTGCTCAGCCTCCCATTCTCGCGCTTGTCGGATAAGTCCTGGCGCTGGGGCTTTGGGTTACTTGTGGGTCTTTCAGCTCTTTTTGTCTTCGTGATGGTGGTGGTGGTTATATTTGCCTATATGGCTTCGGATGCTCGAGGTGAGCGACTTGGGGTGCCTGGCTTTGAAGGAACCCTCATCTTCCTAGCGCTGTTGCAGGTACCCGTGGTGCTCTTTCAGCGTAAACCTGACATGCTGGACTGATGATTATTCAGTATTTAGTAGCGCATGGACTTGCTCTTGCCGAAAGTGCCTTTCCAAGCGTATGGGCGCGAACAAGCTCGTATGCAAAAAGTATGTATTTAGCCCATTGAAAAATGCCTTATAAACACGCAATTTGGGACTGGAACGGAACTCTGCTCAACGACACGTGGCTCTGCGTGGAAGTGCTCAATGGGCTACTCGCCCGACGTGGACGCGCACCGATTACGACGGATGATTATCGAGAGAATTTTGGTTTTCCAGTGATACACTTTTATGAACACCTGGGCTTTGATACCGATGTGGATACTTTCGAGCAAGTGAGCCGAGAGTTCATCGGCGATTATGAGAAGCGGTGGTTTGAAGAGTGTATCCTCCATTCAGACACCCATGAAGTTTTGAGTGCGATGACCCAGTCAGGCATGACGCACTCGGTACTTTCCGCTGCCAAACAAGAAGCCCTGGAATCCGGCATCCAGCACTATGGTATACGCGAGCATTTCATGGGTCTAGTCGGCACCAACAATATTTATGCCGAGGGCAAAATAGCTCGGGGCAAGCAGTGGATCAAGCAGCTTCCGTGGAAGCCAGATGAAGTTGTGATGATCGGCGACACCTTGCACGATCACGAGGTGGCTGAGGCAATTGGTGCCGACTGCATTTTGTTAGCGCATGGGCATCACTCGCCCGAGCGCCTTGCGGCGACGGGGAAGCTTGTTGTATATTCGCTGCGAGAACTGGTGGATGTAGTGCGGTAACTAGGACACGTTGTAGCGAGTCCTCCCTCCCTTGTTATCCTTCGACCTTAAAGCCGAGCGCTTCGTCGTCGAAGTCCATACTCGCCACGCGGGTTGCGGGGCCAGTCATGCGGATAGCAAAATTATCGTCGATGTGGATGGCGATTTTACCGCCAGGCATATGCACTGTGATGTCTCGGTCGCAGAGACCGATGCGGTGTGCCACGGCAGCAGCGGCGCTGCTGCTGGAACCGGAGGCGAGGGTGTAGCCTGCGCCGCGCTCCCAAATTTCGATCTGGATGTTACTGCGGTCGACGACTTTGAGGAACTGCACATTAGTACGGTTAGGGAAGGCTTCGTGCACTTCGATCAAGGCGCCATCTTCGTGGGCTTGCTTAGCGGAGATTTCGTCCTGCACCAGAACGCAATGCGGGTTGCCGATGTCCGCGACATAAACGGTCTGTGTCTTGCCGTTAAAGCTTAGCGACTGGCCGATGTTAGGACCGTTTTGTTCGGTGCCAACGGCTGGAGTAGGAGCTATGCCGAACTGGACTTCCCCCATGTCCACTGTAATGGATGCCGCACCGTCGGCGATCTGGCAAGTGACTACGCCGCCAAGTGTATCGACAGTGAAGGCGTCGTTTTTTACTGCGCCCGTGTCGTAAAGATAGCGGGCAAAAATGCGTAGCCCGTTACCGCTCTTTTCCGCTTCGCTGCCATCCGGATTCAAGATGCGCAAACCGAAGTCAGCTTTTTCCGTCTCAAGCGGGCCGTAGAGGATGCCGTCCGAGCCAAGCCCAAAATTGCGGTGACAGGTGCGAACGATGGCTTCCTCTGCCGGGAGTTCGCTAGCGTCTTTAGGATCAAGGATGAGGTAGTCGTTACCGAGTGCGTGGTATTTCAAATAATTCATTAATTATGAATGAAACGTGCTACCTAATGGTGGCAAATGTTTAGTCGGAAAATTGTAGCATCCCACTTGGATTAGGCAAGGGAGCGGATGCGACATATTTCGCTTGGCTTCGCTCTCGGCCTTGTTGCTCACTTAGGAGTGCGCCCCAGAAACTTAGTCTTCGAGCAGCTCTTTGGGCATTTCCTTGTCGCTAAGGCGCTCGATTTTTGCACCGATGCCGGCCAGCTTGTGCTCGAAGCGCTCGTAGCCGCGGTCGAGGTGGTAAATACGTTGAATCCAGGTGTCGCCTTCGGCAGCAAACGCGGCTAGAATGAGTGCGGCAGAGGCGCGTAGGTCAGAGGCCATCACGGGAGCGCCAGAGAGTTTGTTTGCTCCTTTAATAATAGCACTCGGGCCTTCGATCGAAATATCTGCACCCATCCGCTGCAGTTCGGGCACGTGCATGAAACGGTTGGGGTAAATGCGCTCGGTGATGATAGAGAGGCCTTCGGTCTGAGTCATCAATGCTCCAAGTTGCGCTTGGAGGTCGGTCGGGTAGCCGGGGTGCGGCAGGGTGATGACGTCGACTGGTTTGAGCGAGCCAGTATAGGGTAAGACGCGGATGTAGTCTTCGCCCAGCTCCAGAGGGAGGCCGGCTTCTTCGAGCTTATCTAGGAAAGCGCCGAGTAGTTTGGGCGCGATGCCCTTGACCGTGACGTCACCTCGAGTGATGGCTCCAGCAATGACGAAGGTGCCGGCTTCGATCCTGTCGGCGATCACGCTGTGTTCGCAGCCTTGGAGTTTTTCAACGCCTGTGATAACGAGTTCAGGGCTACCGATGCCTGCGATTTTTGCACCCATTTTGACTAGCATCTGGCAGAGATCGATGACCTCTGGTTCACAGGCAGCGCACTCTAAGCGTGTGGTTCCGGGGGCTAGGGTAGCCGCCATCACGATGTTGGCTGTTCCAGTAACGGTACTCCCGCTGCGGCCACCCAGAAAGATGGGGCCGCCTTCGATGTTGGAGGCGTCGACGTGGACGTAACCGTTGGAGATATCTACTTGGCAGTTGAGCTTTTTGAGCCCTTTGATGTGTAGGTCAATGGGGCGGGGACCGATCACGCAACCGCCAGGGATGGAAACTTCGGCCTTGCGCATGCGCGCTACCAGTGGGCCAAGCAAGCAGACGGAGGCGCGCATCTTACGCACGAGTTCGTAAGGTGCGATGTGAGTGATCTTTTTAGAAGTGATTTCCCAAGTGCCGGGCTCTGGCTGGACGGTCTCAGCGCCGACGTGACGGAGTATTTCTAGCATGAAACGCATGTCGCTGAGGTCAGGGACATTGCGCAACACGACGGTCTCTTCGGTCAACAAGGTAGCGGCGAGAATCGGAAGGGCGGCATTTTTCGCACCGCCGACCTCGATTTGACCGCGCAGGGGGCCGTTGCCGCTAACTTTAAAGACGTCCATGAATGATTTTATTCAACTGAGTTTAACTGTGTGCTGCATCAGCTTACGGACGGGTTGGTTTCGTTCGGCGCTTGCGAGTGAGAATGCCACCTAGGGTAATGGTTAAGATTCTTAGTTTTCCTTGGAGCGACCGTTGTTGCGATTACCGCCTTGGCCGCCGCGTCTGCGATTTTGACCGCCGCGTCCGCGGTTTTGGCCGCCTCGATTACCGCCTTTACCGCGCTGCCGTCCGCCGCGATTACCACTGCGTCTCTTCGCGGGCTCAGTTTTGGAGCCGAGTCCAAAAATACTTAAAATGGATGCGAGTAAGCCCTTCTTCTTGGAGGCGGGTTTGCCGCCGCCTGGGGTTTTTGGCTTGCGCGCGCTGCGCTCACTTTTAACAGCGCGGGTTTTGTCGCGCTCGGCACGGCGGGCATCGCGCTCGGCACGGCGCTCAGCGATCTTGGCCTCTACACTAGCAATGGCAGCAAGGGTTTCAGGGCTTGGCTGAGGGTTAGCGTCAGTGCGCGGCTCACGCGGCGCGCGGGGTTCACGCTCACCACGCGGTCCACGAGGTTTGCGTTCGCGACGTGGTCGATCTTCGCGGTCGCCCTGCGATTCACCTGTTTCGCGGGGTTCATGGGACTGGGAAGCGCTTGGCGTGCCACTAAGTTTTTCTTCTTTGAGTGCCTGATTAGCACTGACTTCGCCGATGTTGGCGTTGCTCACATTGGCGACTTCAGTTTTGAAACCACCGCTACGGCGGCGAGTGCGTGGTTTTTTAGAGGCGTCGGTGCTGGGCGTGTAGCTCTCACTTGGGGAGGCATTTACGTTTTCTTCTTCGAATTCTGGCATGTTTCGTGTGTGTTGGTTTGTATTCGTGACCTGTCGGCTAGAGCAGTCATAGCCTTGTTAGTAGTGGGTCATGCGGAAGGCGTCGACCTAGTCGGGGCGATTTCTGCGGCTCTAGCGGCACGGAGTGCGTAAGCGTTTGATCGCATCGGGGGAACGACAATTGTTTTTAAAGAAGTCGATTTTTTTGGGCAAGGGTTAAGTGCGAATAGTTGCTAGTTGTTGTTAGAAAGTTGCTTGGTAGTGGAATGCGCTTGCTAGGAGAGGTATCGACTTTTACGAATCGTGGCATGGATAAATTTGATGAAATTTTCTCGATGCAGGATACGCTGAATAAGCGGATTGGGGTGAATACTGACGGCATGTCGGACGAAGATAAGGCCAAATGGGTGCTCAACTACACCCGCGCCATGCAACAGGAAATGTCTGAGCTGATCGATTCGGTGCCTTGGAAGTGGTGGGCAAAATATCAAGAGTTCGATGAGCAAAACGCGAAGGTCGAAGTGGTCGATCTTTTTCACTTCCTTATCTCGCTTGCTCAAGTGCTTGGCATGACTCCTGAGGATGTGCACGAGGCCTACTTGAAAAAGAATAAGGTGAATCACGAACGGCAAGACAGTGGCTACGTCAAAAAAGACGAAGACGATTCGAGGCACATCTAGTCTGGATAACTAGTCGCGAATAGATTCGTTATTAGTGATGACCCATTCGCTATCGCGCAGTCTATGAACGAAAATCCTTTAATGATCCTCCTTTACGTCGGCGTCGCTGCCTACGTGGGGCAAATCTATTGGGGTGATTACAAGGCGGCTAAGTCGGGCGAAGCGAATGCCGGCGCCATGCCAGGCGCGGTGGCAGCACCACTCGGCGCCTTTGTCATTGGAACGCTCGGTGCGCTGCTCCTGCTCGGGGTGGAAACCAGCGGCGAGATCGCCCTCGGGGTCGTTGATGAGCAGAGTGAGATGGTCTGGTTTTTCGTCTTTGCGATCATCGCTGCGGGCGTGGTCGAAGAGGTGATTTTTCGCGGCTACCTCGTCATCGATAACAAGGGGAGGTCGCTTTTGATCGCCAGCGCAGTGGGATTTTCAATGATTTTTGCGATCATCCATGGGCACCTTTGGAGTCGCGAGGATGGCTTTGAGTGGACTTTGACCGGCAAGGCATTTTTCAGCACGGGCATCCTCTTTGCCAACTCGCTCTGGTTTTACGCCGTTCGTTTTGGCCCGTGGAATCCGAAACGCGCCCTCTTCCCCTGCATGTTGGCGCATGCCTCGAGTAACCTTGGGGTATTCTTCGTTAAATGGGCGCAGGGCTACGTTATTTTTTGATAGCTCTCGGAAACTCTACCG
>QXZH01000143.1 GCA_009886465.1 Opitutaceae bacterium | reverse complement strand
CTTTACTTGGGCCTTTAGCTCAGTAATGACTTGCCCAGATTGAAACGCTAGCTCCTCGACCTTGATCGAGACTTCGCCATTGAGATCTGCCCACGGTGGGCGAGGTGTCTTTGGTTCTACTGCGCGAGGGGCGGCGAGTGCGCTAGAGGTCGGTGCACTCGCAATGGAATTATTTGCTAGGATAGCAGCTATGAGCAGGTCGATATCAAACTGTGAGACTCGCGGCGAACTGAGGCTTAACTTAAATGGTAAAGGTTTCTGTTTGGTATCAACTAGACCCGCCAGTTGTAAACTGGTGCTCGGGCGGCTCACAGAGCCAGCCTGCAAATTAGAATCGAATGCATAGGCGCCCCCGCTGGTTTTTTTGAGCTGGGTAGCCAGACGATAATCTTGGCGAGAGCCAGGAAGACCACGTGCACGCAAGCCAGTGATCACTGTTTGAAGCTGCACGGGGTATTCGGCTGTGCCGTTAAAGTCGAGTTCGACTTTGGCCTGGCCTGCGATTACGCTACCCATCCCATCGAAAGCAGGCTGCTGTAGGAATCCGGAGAGTCCAACTTGGAATCTGGCCTTGGTCTCTAAATCTGCAAGTGTAGTGGCGTCCGTGCTCACACTTTTAGAGCCACTCAAGGTGCCACTAATGAAGTCGCCATAACGATCCATTAATTGAAAAGCACCCAGATCGAAGCGAATGTTTTGAGCTGCCTCGACACGTATCCTTGGGTTCATACGGAGCGTGACATTATCTAGGAGCACCTGCTGGTTTTGTGAAAGTGCGAAGGCGCCAAATTCAATCGGTGCACGTGTTTTTACTTCGAGTGCCCCACTCTCCTCTCCTGACAAAATGATCTGTGTGGATAAGGCTGGGCCTGAGAGTTGCATTCCATTGCCAAGCCATGGATTAATCCATTCGGGTGGAAGATTGATTATGTTGACCTGCACTAGCTCTCCAACGAACTTTTGCTCTACGCCAAGATTAAGGGCTTGATTAAATTTAACAGAGGCGACTGGTGTGCCATTCGATGCCACAACTACATCGGCTGTTTCGAGTGTAAGGGCAACGCCTTGGGCGGAGCCATTCAACTCACCTTGAAGCGAGAGGCCTTGTAGTTGAACTAAGTCGGGCGCGAAGACTTCGGGGTGTGGTAAATTGACATTAAAGCTGAGAGCAATTTCGGCAGTCTCTTCAAAGCCGTTGATTGAAAGATCGAGCGTTTGAACGATAGAAAGTAAGCTGCTGCCATCGACATCACTGCCCGAGGTAAAAGATTCCGCGCGGACTGAATTGAAGCCACCGGACTGCTTTTGCGTAAAGACCAAGTGGATATTCGAGCCGAAGTCTTGAAGGCCGCCTTGCAGAGCTTGCTTCGACTCAAGCTTCAACTCGACTTCAAGCCTTGATTGCGAGCCAGGCGCGATGCGGCCGGCATTGACCGCCAATCCAAAGCGATTACCAGAGGAATCAATGAGCAAGCCGTTAAGGTCGATCGAATCAATGTCGAAGAGCAGCCCGATCTCGCTCAGTGCGTAAAGTGCATCGGTGGGCGAGCTAGTAACTTGGGCGGCAGGTGATGCGGTTTTTTTAGGGGCATCATTTAAACTAAAGCTACCATTCGCCAGAGGCTCGTCGCTAGCCGCTGTGGGCGTATTGATTTTGGGTAACTTGACGACTAAGCCGTCTACCTTAAGCCCACGTAGTTCGATCATATCGCTTAAGATTAAAGCGAGTGGCGAGAAACCAGATCGTAAACTTTCCAGCTTCACGGTAGTACCATCGGCTAGTTGCAGCTTTAAATCAGTCAGCTCAATGCTGCTGGAGGTTATCCGCATAAATTTGATCGAACTACCTGCGGGTAACTTGCTCTCGATTAGTTTTTTCTGAAAAGCAGGGCGTGTGACGCTGAAGTAACCTATGCCAGCAGCGACAATAAGAAATAGAAAGAGGACGAGAAAAAATCGGGGAAGGCTTTTCATTATTTACAGAAACAAATTAAGAGTCATCAGCCTAGGAAGAAGGTTCCTTGGTGGAGTATTGGCGGAAATACGACAAAAAGGCCGCATCTATTTTGCCAACTGATAAAAGAAGAGACCATTCAGCGCTAGGGCGTGCCCGATCTTACAGTCGCGCGCCCAGTCCATAACGGTCGCTTCAGGTAGGACGCGGACTTCAATCTCTTCGTGCTCGTCCCAATCAGTTCCGGATGGATGAAGCTCGGCATCTTCTGCGAGTATGATATGGCACAAGTTATTTAATATGGCAGGATTAGGGCGTGCGTGGCCGATAAGACGACCATTCTTGGCGGCGTAGCCTGTCTCCTCTTGGAGTTCGCGCAGGCCGGCGGCAACAGGGTCTTCGCCTTCCTCGACGATGCCCCCTGGGAATTCCCATGATAACTCGTCGGAGCCCCAACGAAATTGTCTCACCATGATCAAATCCCCTGCGGGCGTTCGGGCGACTACGATGACCCAATCACGGGAGTCTATATAGTAAAAATCGCCCTCTTTACCTGTTTTAGGATGGCGGTAGCGACGTTCGCGAAGATCCCACACCCGGCAGGAATTAAGCAATCGGTCGCCGACGATTTCCCAGCGTGTAGGCCCTTGATCTTGTGGACTGGCAGCCATTAGTTGGCAGGAGTATTAATCTCTTTTAGTTCAGTATTCTCTTCCACAAACACATACCTTAAGTGCTTTCCAATTATTGGCAAGCCAGCGTTGCCTGCAGGCAATAGTTGGGGAAGCAGGAACTGTTTTCGAAATATGAAAACCTGAAATAGTTTGTACAAAATGGCTTCACTGATCCACTACAGTTACTAAAAGTGACTTCAGCGCCTTGCCACTGCCGATACAGCACTCCAAGTTCCTAGATATGTCAGAGAGCATAGGCCCTAAAAGAAGACTTCAACGCAAACCTGCGCTGCTGCTGGTCCTTGTTGTCGTCTCGGCAATGGCAGTCATGCTAGTCTGGCAAAGACATCCCGAGGCCATCTACTGGCTGGAGTTGCTAGACCTAGGACACATCTTTCTCAAAGAGAATCCCTGGTTCTTGTTCGTGGTCTTGGCGACGCTTCCTGGCCTGGGATTTCCGAGTAGCGCTTCACTAGTGCTTTTCGGTGTGGTCGTGGCACCGCACTACGGTATGCCCGCGGCAGTAGCGCTGGCCATTGCCGCGCAGAGTCTGTGCTCGATTTGGACCTATGGACTCGCGGCGGGACCGCTAAAACGATTGTTGCGCCGCTATCTTCTACTTGAGCGAGCCCTGCCAAAAATGAGCGAGCATGACGCGGTCCGCCTTGGACTGATACTGCGACTTACACCAGGCATCCCCTACGCTTTACAAAATATTATTCTCGGTAGCATAGGAATGCGCTTTCGGGACTATTTGCTCGTTTCTATTCCCACAACGAGTCTGTGGACGGTATGCTTCGTTATGACTGGGGGCGCAATTTTCAAAGGGCAGCTTGGTTGGGCGATCACTGGGACTGTAATTTTAATTGTGGTCATACTTGCCACCCGTATGTGGAGCCGAAAGAATCCTACTAATGTTAGATAGCTTAATGACACCACCCCCTGAGCAAGTGCTCGAAGTTGCCGCGTTGACACGCTTGATCAAAGGACAGTTGGAAGAAAACTTTTCCCGCGTCTGGGTGAAGGGTGAAATTTCTAATTTACGAAAACAAAGCTCGGGGCATATTTACTTTTCACTCAAAGATACGGGCAGTCAGTTACCCTGCGCCCTATTTGCGCGGGATGCTGCGCGGCAATCATTCGAACTTCAAGATGGCATGGAGGTGCTACTGCTAGGCGACATATCTGTCTTTGAGCCCCATGGTCGCTACCAGTTGATAGCCAAGATTGTGATCCAAAGCGGCGAGGGTCGCTTACAATTAGATTACGAACGCCTCAAAAGGAAACTAGCCGCAGAGGGGATCTTTGATACAGAACATAAAAAGCCACTTCCAACGCTTCCACAAAAGATCGCAGTAATCACATCGCCGACGGGTGCCGCAATACGAGACTTTCTTCGCATCCTGCGTCGCCGTGCGTTCGCAGGTGAAGTGGTGATCTTTCCTGCCAGGGTTCAGGGTAAAGGTGCAGCCAAAGAAGTGGCCGCAATGCTTGAACATGTGGTCGCGAGTGAGGGTTTTGACCTCATCGTGATAACGCGCGGCGGAGGCAGCATTGAAGACCTTTGGGTATTTAACGAAGAAGCCCTCGCGCGGTCAGTAGCGGCTTGTCCCCTGCCTGTGATCTCAGCAATCGGCCACGAAATCGACACCGTGTTGACGGACTATGCCGCCGATAAACGCGCGGAAACTCCATCGGCCGCGGCCGAGTTGATTTCGTCGCTCTACATTGAAGCACGCTCCCGCTGTGAAGACGCTGAGAGCGACTTACTTGCCTGGGTGAAGGGCTACCTCAACGACCAAAACTCGCAACTGCGAGATCTCTCTGCACACATGCGCATAATTGCTCCCGATCGCCGAGTAAAACACATAAGTATGGGGATTGACGAGATGGAAAGCCGCCTAAGCAGCAACCTAGCGCGTCGTATTACAACCGAGCAGCAAGCTCTTAGTAAATATGCACAACGCATCGTCGAGCAGCACCCAAAAACCCGTATTGGCATCGCCTACCAGCACATAAAGGATTTCTCAAGGCGCCTAGAACGCGCCAAGATTTTGATTGCTTCTAAGAATGGGGAAAAACTCCAGAGCCTTCAGCACCGTCTTGAAAATGGAAGCCTCCAAGCTACACTGCAGCGAGGCTACGTTATGATCAAAAACATTGATGGTATTATCATAGATCGCGCATCGCTAGCTCAGAAAGAGCCGCAACTGAAGGCTCTTTTCCAAGACGGTGAGATTGCTCTAAAAAACGATAACTAGACGACTTAAGCTGATAACATAGCTCGATTACTCGATATCGCTAGTTGAAAAAAATTACGCAAAAAGGGAACTTTAACATAAGTTGCGTGTTTTTAATATTATCAGATTTATTTAAGTAATTAGTTTGTTGGTATTATTAGGTTAATGAGAGGCTCGCTTTCGATGTATCGGGGGCGAGCCTCAATCTTTATTAAATGCGATCGGCTATACCAAAATAGGCTTTGCCTAATAATTAAACGCTGACTTCAACATAACCGCTGAAATACGAGTGGAGACTCCAAGAGAAAAGCGCCCTATGGTCAGCATCAATGCTTAGACTTTTTCATCTCGGAAGACTCGTTTAGGCAGAAACTGGCATTAAATTCGGTAGTCTACGCGACGGAAGGCTTGCTTTTCGTGATGAAAACGAAATCTTATGTATAAAGCTTCTGATTACATCTTCAGTATATTCAATAAATCATCTATAAATTATGAAAGCAATATTCATCACCCTCCTCGCAATTTATGCTAGCATCTTTACTGGCTGCACCACCCCGGTCGCTATCGATCCTCTAACGGGGCAAGAACAACTCGCTGAATTCCGCGCTGGCTACTTCTATGCACCTATCGACAAGCCAATTGGTCAAATTTTCAAAACAGCCATCCGCGAACTTGATGATTTAGGCTACTTCCGAACAGGTGAGCTGCATTCAGAATCCGTAATTACAATCTACTCCCGTAAGGTAGGTGACGAAAAAATCACAGTTCGCATAAGTCAACAGACTGATGCTGAGGTGGAAGAAGAATCTGAGATCCGCATCCGTGTAGGTAATTTAGGTAATCTCGCTGAATCACAGGTGATTTATGCTCGCATCCGCGATGCACTTTAGTTGCGTCACCCTACGCGACCAAACGACCGCCCCTCCACCCGGAGCGGCGGTTTTTTATTTTTAACATCCCGAAATAGTTACAAGACCATAGCATATTGATCGAAGCCAGACCAGATCTAGGCGACCAACTGCTCACACTTCCGGCGACTACCCAGTAAACAAAAGCTCCATCATTAATTCATAAGTATGCACAACAGTCCCACCCTTATCGGCATTGGTAGTCCCATCGTGGACGCCATCGTCCTCGTAGACGAATCTTTCGTTGCGCAAATAGATGGCGATAAAGGCGGTATGGTACTCGTCGATGCGCCCACCATATCCAGCTTGATCGCGAGCCTACCTAAAGAAGCCATAGCTACACCTGGCGGATCGGCAGGCAATACTCTATTTGCCCTCGCGCGCATGGGTGCCTCCACCAGCTTTTTAGGCAAGATTGGCAACTGCACCGAAGGCGTTTACTACCGAGACAGCTTTTCCAATCTCGGCGGCGATACCTCGCGCTTCAAAATAGGCGATGTGCCGAATGGCCGCTGTCTCTCCCTCGTCACTCCCGATGGGGAAAGAACCATGCGCACCGATCTCGGAGCAGCCATGACCCTTGCCCCTGAAGAAATATCCGTAGCTGATTTCGTGGACTGCGCCCACGCCCACATTGAAGGCTACCTTCTGTTCAATGAAGCCCTCATGCGCCGTGTGCTCGAATCCGCCAAGGAGGCAGGCTGCACCATCAGCCTCGACCTCGCTAGCTTTGAAGTGGTCAATGCCACCAAATCCATTCTTCCTGACCTATTGAGCGATTATGTCGACATTGTTTTCGCTAACGAGGAAGAAGGCAGTGCTTACACTGGTATCGAAGGTGATTATGCTGGCATCGCGCTCCAGCTAGCTGAGCTCTGTGAGATCGCTGCCATCAAAGTCGGTGCGCACGGATCCTACATTGCCCACGCTGGCATCGTTGAAAAAATAGAGCCCGTTCATGCCGCTCGAGTAATCGACACCACTGGAGCTGGCGATCTTTGGGCAGCTGGTTTCCTCTACGGCTGGTCGCAAAAGCGCCCACTCGCTGAATGCGCCAAACTCGGCTCCATTTTAGGAGCTGCCGTCGTACAGGAACAAGGCAGCGTTCTTACCGAAAATGTTTGGCAAGATATACTCTCTAACATTTAACAAAAGCACTCACAGCTTAGAATGCCCCTCACTACATGACTAAGGATCAGATCACCGAACTCGTCGTCGATATCGCAAAACGGGCACGTGCAGCCTCGCTCGAACTGGCTGCGCTTCCTACGGAGACGAAAAATAAATTCCTTCTCGAACTGGCCGAAGACCTCATTACGCAGACCGACGCCATACTTGAAGCCAATGCGCTCGACCTCGAAGCAGCCAAAAGCCTCAACCTCACTGCGCCCATGACAGAGCGGCTCACCTTATCGCCCGAGCGTATAGCCGCGATGGCCAAAGGCGTGCGCCAAGTCGCCGCCTTGCCCGACCCCGTTGGCGTCGAAATCGATCGTCTTGCTCCCCCAAAAGGATTCGACCTGCGCAAGATCCGCGTCCCCATTGGCGTCATCGGAATTATTTATGAGTCTCGGCCTAATGTAACCGTAGATTGCGCCGTTTTATGCCTAAAGTCAGGCAACGCCTCCATCTTACGTGGCGGTAAGGAAGCTTTTCATAGCAATATGAAACTGGCAGCAATCGTCCAAGACGCGCTACGCGCCAACGGCATCCACCCAGACGCTGTTCAATTTATTCCTACCACGGACCGCGCCGCGCTCAACATACTGCTCAAACAGGACGATACCATCCACTGTATCATTCCCCGCGGAGGCGAAAGCCTTATTCGCTTCACTGTAGAGAATAGCCGTATACCTGTGATCAAGCACTACACAGGCGTCTGTTCTGTCTACATCGATGCCACCGCCGATGCCGAAATGGCCAAGGATATTCTGATTAATTCAAAATGTCAGCGCCCCAGCGTGTGTAACGCCGCAGAGAATCTCGTTATTCATCAAGATGCCGCCTCACAACTGCCCCAACTCGCCAAAGCACTCTATGACCACGGTGTCGAACTGCGCGTCGATAAGCATGCCAAAGCCCTCCTTTCCGCCAGCGGGCTGCCCCTCGTCGATGCCTCCAACGAAGACTTCGCCACTGAATACACAGACTTGATCATCGCCATCGCCATCGTGCCTGACTTAAAGGCCGCTATCGATTTGATTAATGCTAACAGCTCTGGTCATACCGATAGCATTGTAACGGCAGATGCTGCCGCCGCACAGACTTTCCTTACTGCTGTCGATTCAGCTGCCGTCTTTCACAACGCCTCGACCCGTTTTTCTGACGGTTTTGAGTTCGGCTTAGGTGCCGAAATCGGCATCTCTACCGACCGCCTCCATGCGCGAGGTCCCATGGGTCTGAATGAGCTATGCACTTATAAATACGTCCTCCACGGCACCGGTGAAACGCGTTAAACAAGGATAATGAGCACCACAGGGCATCCTCGTAAACTATCGGGGTGGCATCGAGCGTAAGGATGACATTCCAGAGCTAGTAGAGGAGTTGACCAAGGTGGCTGACTCGAAATATTACAATCTGTTTCCTGGAGAATGTTCTAGCGCAGCTTCAGAGTTGCTAACCCAGCCATGGCAAAGATGAGAGAAAGAATCCAGAAACGGATGACGACCTTGTTCTCATGCCAGCCCTTAAGCTCAAAATGATGGTGGATGGGTGACATACGGAAGATACGTTTGCCGCCACGCAATTTAAAGGAGCCGACTTGAAGAATCACTGAACCCGCTTCCATTACAAAGATACCACCAACGATGATCAAAGTTAGCGGTTGATGCACCATGAAGGCGATCATCCCGATGAGTCCCCCGAGTGCGAGTGAACCAGTATCTCCCATGAAAACCTCGGCAGGATGGGAGTTGTACCAAAGGAAGGCGAGGCTTGCCCCCAGCAATGCCACGCAAACGACAGCGAGTTCGCCCACACCAGGTATGTAGCTAATGAAGAGATAATCCGAAATGATAACGTTACCCGCCACGTAGGCCATAATCGCGTAGGCAAGCGCGACTGTAACGGTGCAACCGATCGCTAGACCATCGACACCGTCGGTTAGATTAATCGCATTACTCGAACCGGAAAGGATTAGAAAAAGAAAGGGTACGAGAATGAAAAGTGACATTTCCGAGATGACTACATCCTTGTAGAATGGCACCCATAACTCACGCATCTTCGAAGCTGATTCGGGTACACTCAACAGGCAAACTAAGGCGATGACAGTAAGTAGCGCCTGGCCAAACAGTTTCCAACGACCCGGTAGGCCTTTGCTGTTGGACTTGGAGACTTTGAGATAATCGTCAAGAAAGCCGATTACGGTGAGGCCGAGATAGATGATGATCGCAGTGTAGACATAGATATTGGGACGCGCCCATAATAAAGCGCTACCGACGACTGATACACAGATCATAAGGCCACCCATAGTTGGCGTTTGCGCTTTACTGGCATGGAGTTCCGCGAGTTTGCCGACTTCGTCTTCCCCGCGGAAGACTTGTTTGGCACTTAGCTGACGGAGTTTGGCAAAAATCCAAGGTCCAAGGATGAAACCAATACTCATGGCGGTCAGTCCAGCAAACGCCGCACGTAGTGTCAGGTAGCGGAAAAGTCGGAGTGGACCAAAGATATTTTCAAATTCTGCAAGGTAAGATAGCATTGCGGGGAATTAGGGATTAGGGTTTAAATTTGCCGAAGGCAGTAGCTTTTCAAGTGAGTAATAACGGCTACCTTTGAGAAAGATGGCTCCTTGAAATTGAGCAATGGTGGATTTAATTTTTTCTACGCTTTCAGCACGTATGTATTGTCCTGCTGAAATCTCTGAGGCGTAGGCTTCAGTCAACTCTTTGGAACCGACGAAGGCCGCGCGGTCTTCCGGGCGGAGTTTAAGTAAGCGCCCAATGGCTTCGTGCTGGGCGGGAGCCGTCGTTCCGAGTTCATCCATGGCACCGAGTATATAAAAACGTGGTATAGATTGCGGCGTGCTTCGGTCAAAGGCATCGAGCGCATCGGCCATCGACGAAGGATTGGCATTATAGCAATCGATATAAAAAGTCTGCTCTCCAAACGTTTGAATGCATCCGCGATTGCCGGTAGGTCGCCATGCTTCAATACGCTCGTGAATTTCAGATTCAACGATGCCAAGATACTTAGCTGCGACGATGGCCAGCGCCGAGTTGGTCGCCATGCCTAAGCTAGGACTCGCAATTGGATAGTTTCGACCATCAATGGTGACTTGCCGAAATACCTGTGGTGATAAAGTTGCCCCTCGATCCTCCATTTGTTCGGAGATTTTATAGCGAACAATCTGCTTGCATGGTAAATCTGGAGCGGCGGCGCTTTCGGGCAGTAGCACAACAGCACGGTGCGCTAAATTTTTATAAGCGTGATAGCACAAGGCATCGGCGGGTAAAATAATCGGCGAGTCAGGTTTGGCGCTTTCAGCTAAGAGCGACTTTTCAGTAGCAATGCCTTCCAAGCTGCCGAGAAGTTCTAGGTGGGCGGCTTCGATATTTGTTAGTACTATTAGGTTGGCTTGGATCATTTTCCCAAGATGCCCCATTTCGTTAGGCTGATTGATACCGGCTTCGATTACGGCGAAGTCATGTGAGCTTGAATCGAGCCCGAAAAGTGTCATGGGCACACCGATGCGGTTATTCCAATTCCCCGCTGTCGCATGAGTCCTGTCCTCGCCGAGTAAGCAGCGTAGCATTTCTTTAGTCGAAGTTTTGCCGCAACTTCCAGTAATGCCAACGACGGGCTTTGAAAATATCGAACGCACGGCAGCTCCAATCGCACCGAGGGCGACAAGTGAGTCGGCTACTTTCAACTGAGGGAGTGCAATTGACTTGGAAGTTTCAACGATCGCAGCCACCGCCCCACCCTTGGCTGCTTGTTCGAGAAATTCATGCCCATCACGAGCACCAAAGCTCAAGGCAACGAAGCATTGCCCCGGCTTAATCTGCCGCGCATCGAAACAAAAGCCTTCGATGGCTACTTTCGGCTCGTCTAACCATGATCCACCCGTCCAGTCGGCTACGTGTTGTGGATCAAAAGATGGCATCGTCAGGAATTTTTTTTAAGACGTATCAAATCACGGGCTATTAAGCGATCATCAAAAGGAATCACTGTGCCGTCAAACTCTTGGAAAGCCTCGTGACCTTTCCCTGCGATCAAAACGCAATCTCCGGCTTCAGCGGAATCTAGCGCCAGCGAGATAGCGTGCTTGCGGTCCTTGGCAAAGTGGGCACTTTCACTGTCCTTGGCAACATGCATGTCGGCGAAGATTTGATCGATCGACTCAGTGCGTGGATTGTCGGAAGTAACGAAGACTTTGTCGGCACCCTCAATAGCTGCGCGCAACATGGGCGCCCGCTTAGTGCGATCTCGGTCCCCGCCACAGCCAATGACAATTACAAGGCGACCAGGCGTTATCTCTCGCAGCATAGCACAGGCGTGGGTGATGGCATCATCGGTGTGAGCATAATCGACGAGCACATTAAATGGCTGGTTTTCATCAATCCGCTCCATGCGACCTGGCACACCCGGAAAGGAAGCGGCGCAGCCAAGCATCGCTTCGATGGAGTGGCCTTTTATGTAAGCGATCGCGAGTGCTGCCAATAAATTGCTCACATTATAGCGGCCAAGTAAGGGCGAGCTGACCTGCACCTGACCCTTTGGCCAAGTGAGTTTGAACTCTGTGTGGTCAGCGAAGAGCGCGACGTTTTCTGCACGAAAAGTAGCATCTTTTTCAATTGCAAAGCTAGTAGCTTCGACACAATCGGGTAGTTCGCCGAATAGGCGATTACCGTATGGACAGTCTATATTTATGACTGCTTTACGCGGCTGGCGCCCCATTTCGCTGGTGAATAGACGCTTTTTTACTTCAAAGTATGCATCCATGGATTTGTGGTAGTCGATATGATCCTGCGTAAGATTTAAAAACGTAGCTACGCCGACATCTAGGCCGTAAATACGTTTCTGATCAATCCCATGGGAGCTAACCTCAATCACGGCCTCAGTGCATTTGTTCTCTACCATCTGCGCGAGTAAAGCGTAGACATCCACCGATTCTGGTGTAGTACGAAAAGATGGGAGCGTACGCTTGCCCAGATCATAGCGAATAGTACCGACTAGACCAACTTGATCTTGCCCGCCAATTAGATACTGAGTGAGCATAGAGACAGTGGTCTTACCATTGGTACCAGTGATACCCGTGATGCCGAGTTTAGCATCGGGTGCATGGTAGAAATCCCGAGAAATAAGCGCCAAAGTCTGACGAACATCAGCGACTTGAATATAGTCGATCGGGAAGTGATGCCCAAGATCTTCCTCAGTGATGATAGCCACTGCACCGCGATCAACAGCTTCTTCAACAAAGAGATTACCATCTGTGCGCAGACCACCGATCGCAAAAAAGAGAGCCCCTGGCACTACGCGGCGACTATCCGTAATCAGGCAAGTTACTGCGCTATCCTCAAGGAGTTTACGACGAATCGTATCCACGCAATTAAGCAAATGACTAACGCTTGGGTTCATAGGTGATCTTTTTTGATCGCTGAACGCGGTTTGTTCAAGTCGGCGGGAGTAAGATTGGCGTGAACTGGCAGCTGAGAGTAAGGTGCTAATTTGAAATTCTGCTAGACCGATCATAAATTGAAGGTTGTAAGTTTACGAATGAGGCGTCTGACCGCGCAGGCCGTATACCCAAATATGCAATGCAGGCCTCCGCAATGTTGCGAAAGGTAGGCGCAGCGAAAGACCCTCCGTAAGCAACGCCTCGTGACTGCGGCTCGTCGACGACGACGGTGATGACTAGCGATGGTTTATCGGCTGGAAAGAAGCCACTAAAGGAAGCAACGTGGTGTTGCTTGGAATAACGCCCGTTGACAATTTTCTGCGTAGTGCCGGTCTTACCTGCGATATCATAATTGTCGATCGCGGCGCGGCGAGCAGTGCCTTGCTCCCCCACGACGTCGGCGAGCATGTTAGCAACGATTTGGGCGACTTCAGTTGAGACTACGCGGCGTTTAGCTTTGGGTTGAAAGCGAACCACATCTTGACCATCAGAATCAAAGATTCGATTAGCTAGCATTGGCTCCATGAGCACGCCACCGTTTGCGATTACTGACATGGCAGAGTGCACTTGCATGGGCGTAGCGCTGATAGCATGCCCCATAGGAAGACGTGTGATGGTCAAGCCATCCCAGTTACGGGTAGCGTGAAGCGTGCCAGTGATTTCGCCTCCAATGTCGCAGCCCGTCTTTTCCCCAAAACCGAAGGCTGCTGAGTAATCATGCAGGCGCTGATCACCTAAAATAAGACCAAGATGCGCGGCTCCACGGTTGCTCGACTTGACCACAATATCGTGCATGGAAAGACTCTCGTAGGTATGGTGATCGGAAGGTAACTTGAGTGTGCGGCCTTTATAGCTGACCTGCGGCACACCTGTCTGAAACATATCACTAGGATGGACGATGCCCTCATTGAGCGCTGCGGCTGCGGGCACGATTTTGAAAGTAGAGCCTGGCTCGAATACATCGGTCAGCGCACGATTACGCTGATTGGCAATCGGATATTTCTTGGTGTTATAAAATTCATTGGGATCATAAGTTGGGTAGTTGGCCATCGCCAATACTGCGCCTGTGGCCGGTTGGCTGACGATAATACTGATGCCCTTCGGATTAAACTCCTCAGCGACTCGTGCGATCTCTGCTTCAACGATGTGCTGTATCATTAAATCTATACTGAGCTCTACATTGAGACCGTCTGATGGCTCTACTTCGCGCTCGCGGAACTGCGCGAGTTCGTGGCGTTTACCATCGCGCTCGGTTTCGCGCCAGCCGTCTTGGCCTCGCAGATAGTAATCAAAGAAGCGCTCGATTCCGGTTACAGGTGTTTCTTCCTTATTCACATAGCCAAGAACGTGTGCCGCGAGCTGAGCTGCTGGATATGCGCGGGCGTGGCTTTGGTTACCGTAAACAGAACGCATCCCCAGTGCTTTGACCGCATCATGTGTGCCCTCGTCTGCATCTTTAGCAAGCACTGCCCAACGTACGAGGCGGACTTCCTTTGTTTCATTCGATACTTTGCGCGTCTTGCGGTCAATCTTCGCCTCAAGTTCTGGCAGCGGTTTACCTAGGATTCGTGCGAGGTCTACCAATTTCACACGATCGCTCTCGCCAAAAGCCTGTGGATCAACGCCTATATTATAAGTGGAACGCGTGGTCGCAAGTAGGTTACCACGAGTGTCGACGATGTTGCCACGACGCGCTTCGACGACATTGACCATTTTACGGTTACCTTCGACGTGTTCGAGCAGCGCTGCTTGATTCCAAACGTGTAGGTAGAATAAGCGCCCCAGTAAGACGCAAAAGGCACAAGCGACCGCAAGTGATATAAGTGAAGAACGCCCACTGGATACGAAAGCTTTACTCATTAGTTATTTTCTAAGCGACACGGTTTTGATTCTGGGCTTTGAAGAGATTTGCAAAGCCGCGTAGCGTCTGACGAGACGGACGGAGCGGTGTAGACTGCTTAGAATTAGTGGAGGATATGCGCTCAACGGGCGAGGAGCTCTCTTCGTGTACTGTGAGTGACTCTGCGAATGCAGCGCGTTGTGCGCGGCAACGGTAATAGTTTGAGGTAACTTGCATAGTTCGTTGGTCAGGGTGAAAATTTTCTTAACGGGATCTATCGAGATCAAGCAGAGCGAGATCCATAGAAACTTCGTAGGGCTGCGAAACTGCATAGGCGCGACCAGTAGCAAGCTGTCGCTCTTCGACAAAGACGACCTGATCCTCGACTGATGGACGAAGGATCCCCGCCACTTTACCCTGCAAAACGACTGGTTGATGATAGCCTGCGATACGCTCGTCGAGGAAGCGGAGTTTGCGGGAGGTCTCAGCGAGTTGAGATTCGAAATGCTTGCTACTTCGGGCGGTTCGCGAGATCTGCTGTTGCATCCAGACGATAGCAAAAGCACTGCCAACAATAACCGTAACCATTACGAGAATCAGTAAGATGACATGTTTGCGTGCTCTGTAAGATATTTGTAACATAATAAGGTTTGATTAGGAAATTTTACGGATTGCACGTAGGCGCGCGCTACGACTGCGAGGGTTAGATTTTATTTCAGATTCGCTAGGGCTGATCGGGCGGGTGGAGATCATACTTGCGCGAACTTCGCGCTCGTCTTGCGTGCGGCTATCGTGAGAGTGCTCGGGGCGGCCAGCCATCTTACGACAAAAGCGCTTAACGATACGGTCTTCGAGTGAATGAAAGCTAATCGCAGCAAGCATGCCGTCGGGTAAGAGGCGATCAAACGCAGCTGGAAGTCCGCGCTCTATAGCGCTCAACTCGTCATTCACCTCAACTCGTATACCTTGAAAACTACGTGTCGCGGGGTGCACGGCTTTGCGACCACGTGGCGTGGGACCGACCGCCTCGCTAATTAGCGCGGCCAAAGACTGCGTGCGTTGCAAGGCACCGGTGCCGCGAGCATCCATGATAGCTTTGACCACGCGACGTACACGTGGTTCTTCACCGTAGTTACGCACAGCGCGAACGAGCGAAGACTCCTCCGCCGTCTCTAAAAATTCTGCAGCGCTGATCCCCTCTTCTGGATTCATCCGCATATCGACAGGTGCATCGTAGCGAAAAGAAAACCCACGCTCCTCGGCATCGAGCTGGAAGGAGGAAAGACCGAAATCAAATAAGATGCCATGAAAGCCACTCTCATCTAGATCGGCAAGGTCGCCAAAGTTGATGTGATGCAAGCGAAAGCGGTCACCAAACTCTGTTTTCAAAGCTTCAGCACGAGGTAAGGCAGCAGGATCACGATCCAGAGCAACGACAGTGACATTTTCAGCCGCCTCTAAAAATGCGCGGGTATGCCCGCCTCCTCCAAAAGTCCCATCTAAAAGTTTAGCGCCGTTGCTCGGAGCAAGCAGTTCCACGGTCTCACGAAGCAAGACGGGAACGTGACCACTAGGAGTGGTGGGCGTTATAGCATCATCGATGGAGTAAGACATTGATGCAGTTTTGAAAAAGGGAAGGTTTGCTTTGAGTTTTGAGATGGGCTCGCTCGCGTCGCTGGATCGCATCGCGGACAGCGTTGGTCGAATGGGAAGGCCCACGCGGTGTGGTGCTGAAAGTCCAAGAGCTACGACGTTCACGGCGGGGATGAGAGATGTAACCAGAGGTACGGAAGTTCTCTCGGGCGATGGTTTCGAAGACGTTTCTCATATTTTATTTGTATTTAATGGCCTATTTAAAATCCGAAGCCCTTTGCAATGTCGGCCAGGTCCTCCGTGTCCTCGTCATCTGTCATGAGTTGGTCGTAGAAGGCTTCGTCGTAGATCATGAACTTTGAAGCCTCACCAAGCAGGACGACCGACTTTTCCAAGTCGGCGTGATTGATGAGCTTTTCGTTCAAATTAATACGCCCCTGCTTGTCGCAAGAGAAATTGTGCGCCATCGACATGATCCGGCGTATGGCACGCTGGCCCTTCTGATCCCCCATACTGATCTCGGAAAAGCGCTCGTGGAGTTGCTCGATCATCATGGGAGGATAAACGGAGACGGACTTTTCGGTCAGGCTAGGCAGGGCGAGGAAGTTGTTATCCTTGGACTCAAGCTGAGGACGCCACTGGGAAGGGATCGTGAGACGCCCTTTATCATCCATACTATGACGATATTCTCCAAAATATTTCACTGAATTGAGTGCGCTCATTGTGCCTTGATTCACCATTTTGCACCATATCACTCCACTATACTCCACCAGTCAAGCTAGTTTTTAGCAGTTTTTTAGTAAAAAATGCTGTTAATAAGTGAGTTAAGTAACTTCCCCAGAGATACTTGATGGGTAAATTCACATCTTGAATTAATTATAATAATAATTTGGGCAGTCCACCACCTTACGCCTCGTGAATTTTAGCTGCAGAATCGCCCGATTCATTGACCTTCTGGAAAGTAGCATCTAAATTAGGTAACCAATTAACTTTACATATCATCATATCATTATAACTTGATACGTTAATGACAGCTGTCTCCCTCAAAAACCGCCTACAGTCAGGTAAAGCACTCTTCTCGATAGAGTTCTTCCCACCGAAGTCTGACACTTCAGCGGAGCAACTACTGCGCACCGCTGAAGCCCTCAAGGTTTACTCGCCTGATTTTGCTTCGATCACCTATGGAGCAGGCGGCAGCACACGCAGTCGCACGCTGAAATATGCGCGCCATTTGAGCGAAGACTATGGCTACGCCGTCATGCCCCACCTGACATGCGTGGGACATTCGCGGGAGGAGTTGCGAGGTATCATTGCTGAATTTCGCGAAGCTGGGCTTAGCCAAATAATGGCACTACGCGGTGACCC
The DNA here is from genome assembly GCA_009886465.1 of Opitutaceae bacterium. Lineage (GTDB taxonomy): Bacteria > Verrucomicrobiota > Verrucomicrobiia > Opitutales > Coraliomargaritaceae > Thalassobacterium. The sequence continues at coordinate 21,539 of QXZH01000143.1, read as the reverse complement.
ACCAGAGGGTGAAACAGACTTCAAGCCGCACCCGGATGGCCTGCATCATGCAAATGAACTCGTCAGCTTGATCCACGAAACCTTCCCTGAATGTACTATAGGTGTGGCGGGCTACCCGGAAATGCACCCCGAAGCGCCCTCCCCTGATATCGACTTGCTCAATTTGAAACGCAAAGTCGATACGGGCGGGCACTTCGTGACGACACAGTTATTTTTCGATAACGCCAAATATTTCGAGTTTGTTAATCGTACACGCCAAGCAAATATTGAGGTGCCCGTGATCCCTGGACTCATGTGCGTGAGCTCCCGAGAACAAGCACTTCGATTCTGTGCCATGTGCGGTGCATCCATGCCGGCCGAACTTAATCAGCAGCTGCTCGCCGCAGGCGGTGATGTCGCCGCAGTCGAAGCAGTGGGCATTAATTGGGTCTATCGCCAAGCTCGCGAACTGCTCGAACGCGGCGCGCCCGGTATCCACCTCTACATTCTTAACCGTGAAGGTGCCGCGGTTACACTAATGGAAAAGCTCAAAGCGGCAGGCTTTTACAAAGCGTGAAGCCAAAGGACATTCAGCTAATTGGGAGCGAACTGGCCATTGTCTGGGACGACGGCAGCGAGAGCTATTTCCCCTCAGAGTTTCTTCGGAAACATTCACCCAGCGCTCAAAACATTGGCGAGAAAGACATCTTTGGGAATCAATATGGTGGTGACGGCCCGAAGGAATTTTCGGGCGTCACGATCAAAGGCTGGGAGCTTCAAGGCAACTATGCCATCCGTCCTATCTTCAGCGACGGCCACGGCAGCGGCCTATTTAGTTGGGATTTCTTGAAAGAATTAGAGTCCCGCCTTCCTTAATGCGGGTTGGCAGAACGCGCACCTAAATATTACGCCAGTGCGCAATCCGTGCAGCGACTTGATCAGGTCCTGGCATACCGGGCTTGTCGCGCGCGGCGAGTGCTTTCTCTAAATCAAAAGCCTGCACCCAGGTCGGCCTACGTCCAGAACGGAGGCACCCTTATGATGAAGGCGAACGCCGGACGCACCGAAATCGATAACCCGAACGACTGGGTCCTCCTGAAAGCCTTCGACCTTGCCGTACAAAACAGAGATTTTCCAGCTCTCGCCTAATACCGCTTTGCAAAAGTTTGGTCCTTTAGCGTGAGCAGAGAGTTGCTCTGGCAAGGCGGGTGCCCTCCTTTTGGGTCGAGACCCTGCTGGAGGCGCCCAACGCCGCCAGCCCTACTCTCCCACGTCTTTAGATGCGCGACATTGAAGAGGTCGCGGCGTTCCCCCATTGACGGCCTCCCCATCCCGAAAATCGACAATGAAGCAAAAAAAGGCGACACCCGTGAAGGTGACGCCAAAATTTGTAATAACCCCTAACCTACTTACGTCGGCGAACCATGATCGAAATCAATGCGAGCGAACCAGCAATCAGTGCATAGCTGCTAGGCTCAGGAATTGCACTGAAAGCGATATTATCAATTATCCCATTACCAGAGCCGGAAGCTCCAGAACCAATCATCCAGAAGGTTGCAGATAGACCATCACCCAAAATATTCGTATCAAGAAGACCCACACCTACGTTACCGGCAATCGTTGCTGAGTAATCAGGAAGATCTGCATTCACACCAGTTATGGCAAGACTACTAGCACTGAATAGAGTGACGTTTGAACTACCTAATGATTGGCCGCTAAGGCCTTGCCTGTATTCCACATCAAAGGCTGTCGGGGAACCCTCAAAATGCCGTGAGAAGTCAAATACCAAAGCGTCCAGAGCCAGACCTGCGCCCGTGCCGTTGGTAATTGTAACAGCGATACGCTGATCCACTGCATTCGTGCCTGAACCACGAATCTCGTAACGGCCGTTTGTTGCCGTCGCTTCGTTCGTGCCGAAAGAGCCGAAAGTGCCATCAGTCGAACCTTGGTAAGTGACTGCTTCGCGCCCATCGTTGATAACACCTGACACACCGGTAAGAAAGACATGATCTTGCGCGTCATTCGAGGCGGGCGTGTTGTTACCAGTAGCCGTCGCATCATCCCAACCAATAAGGAGAGACTGCGCCGAAGCAGACGTCGCCAGTGCAACAGCAGCAAAGCATAGAGTTAATTTGATTTTATACATAATGGGTGTCTGCGTTAGGGTTGAATTCAAATGACAGATTACTTAACTACAAATTGAATTTGGCCCCACAGGCAGTGTTGTCAACCTACTTTTCAGATTTTTGTCTGACATTTTACTCATCTCAAAATACTCTAGGATTAGAAGACGCGATCTAGCCTGTTTTTGCGTAATTCCAAGCCTCGAAGATTCCTAGCATCTTTAAATTATTCAGCTAAAAATTGGTCTCTAAGTCCATAAAATATGTATAATAATGGCTAATTCAACCTGGGACCCCAGAAGTTAACAGATGGGGTTTACTGATCAGTCTGCAATTCGTCTGACAAACAATCACAACCAGAAGATTCATGCTACATTGCACGCTAGGACTTCGTCGCCACCCCAAGCACACCACTACGGAAAACCCGTCCAATCATTCATATCGTCAATGGCGATAAAGAGAATTTTGGGCGCTTCCGATGAGGCCGCATTTTGAGCGAAAATGATTGAGATCAGTGCGGTGAAAAGCGCGGAACAGACTGTGGTGATTATAAGGTTTTTTGTATGTATTTTAGTTATATAGAGGGTACAGTGAAAAGGCACCGAAAGTGCTTGAGGATGCCTCTAGTCTTCGGTAAATGACTTTTTCTTTTTCTTTTTAGTATTCTTCGAATCTGAGTAAATCAGCCCCTTCGGATTGAGTTTTAAAAAGTCCCGATGCATTTGCTGTATCTTAGCGGAGAACTCGGGGTTCCCCATTAAGTCGTCTGTCTCGAAGGGGTCCTGCTCCAGATTATAGAACTCATGAGGCTGCCCATCTCTTTTCAAAATCAACTTCCAAGCCTCATGCCGGTAAGCGAGGTCACCTTTCCCCTTGATTGTCTGCGCCATTAAGCTGATACGATGAGGCGTCGATATACTACCCTCCAGTTGATATTTAAAACTAATACTATCGCGAGCTTGCCCTTCGGGGACCTCAAGGCCGAGCAGGTCACACAGAGTCTTATACAAATCCTGAATACCGGTTAGATGCGGATACACCTCTCCACTCAAAACACCTCCCGCAGGCCAACTCATTATCATCGGGATGCGGTGCCCACCTTCGTAAATCGACCCTTTTTTACCACGGTAGCCACCACTCGCATCGTGGCCCAAATGATCGGAATAATCTAGGCCCCCATTATCGCTGGCGAAAATAACGAGGGTATCTTCCAACTTTCCGTGAGCCTCAATTTCAGTAAGAAGCTTGCCAACGATCAAATCGAGTTCGTAGAGCATATCAAGGTGCTCTGAGGGGAATTGCCCCTTAACGGGCATTCCGAAAAAATCAATCGGTGGTGAGTGAGGAATGTGTGCCGTTTCGGTGCAGAAATACATGAAGAAGGGCTTCTCGCTTCCGCTGGCTTTGTTCTCGGCTATATGGCGATCTAAAAAGGCGGTCGCTTTATTCACCATATCAATCGCGTAATTGTTACTCTCCCAACTTGGAACACCGAAACCATCATGTTTTGGACTGATTTTGGAAACCCCGTTGTCATTCGGATATTCGCCAGCCTTCCACTCCACCAAACTTTCCTGATCGCCTAGCATCAAGTCGTTCTCAAAGTAGGCATAGGGATTATCCTGAATGCCCGCAGGTGTGGTAAAACTGTAATTAAAACCCATATCCCTAGGCCCACCAACCAGTGGCTTAGATAAATCAATCGTATCTAGAGACGGGTGCCAGCTTTCGTCAAATCCGGCACTTGGGTCTCTCGGATACACATGTGCCCCCGTGTGCACCTTACCAAACATGGCAGTTTGATAGCCCGCACCCATTAGGATTTGCGCAAGTGTTAGCTGCCCCTTCTTAAACTGTGTGCCACCATTGTAATTCCAAGTACCGTAGGGCCGACGACCGCGCCAAGGATAGTTACCGCTTAACAAGCTATAGCGAGTCGGCGCGCAGACTGAACTAGTCGAGTGCGCATCCAAAAAACGTAGACCATTGTCAGCTAAACGCTGGATGTTGGGCATCGGCACCATCGCGTGTGGATAGTTCGCGGGGATGTCGCCGAAGCCAACATCGTCCGCTAGTATAATCAATACATTCGGCTGCACCTGCGCCGTCTGACCAATACACAAAGAACAGAGCGTAAGCACGCCCGCCGCAGCCATTTTAAGTAGGGTATTCATATTTTAATCAATGAAAGAAAACGACCTTCGGACAATCATCCAAAGAGAAGATTGAAACATGGAGGACAACATAGCCAATACATGAAAATTACTACAACCTACTTCTGCTTGTTCCTTTTCTTGATCCAGGCATCCGAATGCGTTAGCCCTAAGAAGGCTGGGTCCTGAAGCTCAGATGTCCATTCCTTGAGCATTTCATCCAACTGCTCCAGCTTTTCGGGGTGAGCGTTAGCAATGTTATTGGTTTCGCCAATATCTTCAGAAAGCTCATATAATTGAGGTTTCGCATTCAATTTGGGTATGACCAACTTGTAATCGTGATACCGAATCGCGTAACGCTGTTGGTCATATTTACGCAGGTAAATTGCTTCATGCGGTACACCAGTATCCTCACCATTGACGAATGGCACTAGGTTAACGCCGTCCAGCGGCCGCCCTTGATTAGCTGGTGCGTTATTCAAACCAGCAATCGTAGCAAAGATATCCAGTGATATCACCGGTAAATCGTAAACAATGCCCGCCTCAAAGGCAGATGGCCAACGCGCTGCCATAGGTACCCGAAAGCCACCTTCCCAAATATCACCTTTCTGGCCGCGAAGAGGTTTATTATTGGACGCATTTTTTTTGGAAACACCGCCATTATCAGAAAGAAAGAATATAATCGTGTCTTCCTCGATTCCGAGTTCATCGAGTGTAGCCAGCATCTCACCGACCCCATCATCAACTGCGCTCACCATTGCCGCGTAGGTACGTCGCTTGGGATCTTCAATATGATTGAAGCGGGACAAATACTCTTCGGTTGCCTCAAGCGGAAGGTGCGGCGCATTGTAGGATAGAAAAAGGAAGAAAGGCTTGTCCTGATTACGCTTCACAAAATCCACGGCTTCATCTGAAAATTCATCGGTCAAATACTGATCCGTCTCCACTGTCTGGTGGTCACGAACGATATAAGTGAAATAACTCTCATAGTCACTCATAGGCTCGAAGATGTCACGATCAGTCAATAGCTCGGGAAAATAGCGGTGGCCGCCGCCAAGGTGGCCGTAAAACTCATTAAATCCACGGTTCAAAGGGTGATTCGCAGGGTGTGAACCGAGGTGCCACTTACCGATAATACCGGAATGGTAGCCTACCTGCTCCAGAGACTCTGCCAGCGTCATCTCTTCCTGAGGCAAGCCCATGTTTGGGTCGGTGGGATCATACTGTGGATTACGTTCAAAACCAAAACGCTGCGCGTAGCGACCGGTCATAAAACCAGCTCGACTGGGACCGCAAACTGGGTAACTAACATATGCATTAGTGAATTTCACACCTTCATCTGCGATGCGGTCAATCCCCGGCGTGGGAATATCCTCACAACCATTGAAACCTAAGTCCGAATACCCAAGGTCATCACACATGATGACTATAAGGTTCGGCTTTTTCGAAGCATGTGCATTTGAAAGCAGCAACAAGCTACCTAGCACAGTTAGGATGTGGAGTAATTTAATCTGAGGTCTCATGGTGATTATTTCTTTCTACGATTTTAAAAGTGCTACCTTCGGATGGCTAATGTATCTAAATGAGTGATACGTTTAACCTCATCCCTCATTTTGGCCGCAACTTCAGGATGCTGTTTGACGACATTATCCCACTCAAGTGGGTCGATTTGGTGATTATAGAGTTCTTCCATCCCGTTATTATAAATAATATAGCGCCAGTCAGCGGAGCGTAGTGACCAGTTTTGCGCTGCGGGATTCCAGCGTTCTTCAGGCTTGAAATTTCCGGCCTTTTGTCCGCCATACACCATACTCAGGGCTGCGTCGGGACCATCCCATTGACCCGCCTCAGGCTCTTCGAGTAGAGGCCGTAAACTGAAACCATCGAGCGGCACGCCTTTTTCATTCTTTCGATTATCCCCTTTAATACCACACAAATCAATCAGCGTGGGATACAGATCAATCAGGGAAACCGGTTGCTTCACCTCCGCCCCCGCCTTCGCGACTCTCGGGGCATGAATTATCAACGGAATACGTGTGCTCCCTTCCCAAGGGCTATGCTTAAAGAGAAAATCTTTCTGCCCCATATCCCAACCATGATCGCTGGTGACGATGATAATTGTATTTTCACTGAGCCCGTTATTCTCAACCGCATCGATCACCTGGCCAATACACTCATCCACTGCATTTACACATGCGAGATATGCCTGCGTAAATGTGAGGATCGCGGTCTCCATATCTGGATACGACGCTACTAGATCACGGAAATATTTGGGCCCCTTCATTGTGTCCTTAAAAACGTCGAGGTAGTGCGTATCTTCCGCATCACCGGGCTTAATGATCGGCATAGTCAATTCATCGATCGGGAAACGGTCGAAGTAGCGCTGTTGTACGTGCAGTGGAGTGTGTGGACGAATAAAACCAACACCGACGAAGAACGGCTGCCCGCTATCAGCTTGAGCCAACTCTGAGATACGCTCACTGGCCCACTTGGCATTTTTTTCATCGGGCGTTAAGTCCAGATTATCAGGGTCCGAATAATTAAAGTGCTTCGTATCATTCCACGCACCGGTCACCCAACCACTACCAGGCTTATCCTGTCCTTCGAATGGAATATTCTCAAGCGGCCCATATGATCCATCAACAGGACCGATGTCATTGTAAGGCATGGGGACGTCCGAATGTGCCACACGATCTTTACCATCGAAAGCGAAAGGACCATAATCCGCTTTATTTGCAAACTCTGTCCAATCCGAACGGCGATGAAAATGCATCATCTTACCAGAGCCTTCGACAGTGTAGCCTGCATCCTTAAAAAACTCCATTAGAGTCTTCGAGTTCTTCAAGATCGGATTATCATACCACTTCGCCCAAAACAAATTTCCCGAAGTATGCGCATAGATGCCGGTCAGGAAACTGCCCCTTGAGGGCGCGCATACTGGAACATTACTGTAAGCAGATGTGAAGCGAACACCACTCTCAGCCAATTTTGCCATATTGGGTGTCTTCGTTTGAGGGTGGCCACCAAAGCCTTCCACATAATCGTTAAGGTCATCACATACAATCAAGACTACATTAGGGCGCGATGGATCCACGCTCGCAGCCTCGACCGATGATATACCAGTCGATAGATACGCAGAGCTAGCTGCAATAAGCGCAAGAAGATTCATTAGGGGTAATTTTCTCATAATTTTAAAAGTAACCATATTTTATATAGATAATAACCAGCCTGGATCAGACAGTTCCGCGACGTTCTTCTAAGGCACGACGAGTTTGCTCGGCTCTTGCCTTAGTGATCGGGTATAGCGACAGTAAACCAAGTGCAATTGCATTGGGAATCATGCCGCCAAGCACCATCACCATACGCATGCCCAAGAAAGTGCTCTCGGTTTGATTACCACCAAGATCCGCATCAAAACCGACCATCACTAGTGAGACACCACCAATAAGCATACTTGCGGAGATCGCGGCCTTACTCACCCAACCGAAAACGGCGGCAAACATACCTTCACGGCGGTCACCGTGTTTCAATTCGTCATCATCGCAGACATCCGCCATCATTGACTGCATAACAGTGCCAACAGCAATCCAGTAGAGTGAACCAAAAATGGCATCGAAGAAGATGAACTGGTGTAATCCAGGGTTATAAACAAACCAGCGGATCACCCCGTTGATAATGACCAAAACGTACACTGTACGCAGAGTAATTAGCTTACTGGTGCGCTTACTAAACCAGAGCATCACAGGAATCCCAATAAAGCCACAAACCGCGTAAGACATAGAGAGATACCACTTCCAGAGCGAACCAACCACTATGTCCCCATCGAACATGTAGTAAACAAGTAGGTAGTAATCAAGAGTGCTCCCGAAGAAGCCCGCAATAATCTGTAACAGTGTAAGGGTGATCAAAACCGCAAAGGCTTTATTGCTAAACGTTTGGCCAACAGTCTTCCAAAAGCCCGCTACTTCATGCACTTTCTCTCCTATAACCTTAGCTTTGTAGTAGCGCTCTTTTCCGAAAAGCCCAGGCATCAAACCAAAAAGCATAATCATGAGAATCGCGACCCCCCACATAACCGCACGAATCGAATCAACCTGCGTGCCGAAGATTCCCCAGGTCACAAGCATCCCTGCAACAGGAATTAAACCTTGGTAAGTAAACTCAGAGACCTTAGTCCACAGAGTGACGTGTCCCATCACCGTAGTCCGCTCATTATAGTTTGGTGTCAGCTCATAGGTAAGACTGGTAAAGGGAACCGCAAAAACCGTAAAACAGGTATAAAAAATCAGCGAACCAATCAAAAACCATGCCATGATACCGCCTTCACTCCAAGTCGTCGGCACCATCCAAATCATGCCGAAAGACAATCCCATAAGAATCGCGCCTAAAATGATAAATGGACGACGTCGGCCTAACTTCGAGTGAAACCGATCGGAAATACGCCCCATAATTGGGTCAGTCAGCGCATCCCAAATTCGGGGAATCGCTAAGGCAAGGCCAAGCAGCGCGGGGTTAACGCCAAGAATCATATTGAAGAATGGCATAGCCGTCGCTTTCACGGTCGTGTTACCATGAAACATGGTCATCCCGCCCATGCCGACCAGGATCTTTTCTCGTAGAGGAACGACCTGAACCTCCTGACGACCCTCCGATGCTTCGTTGCTAGCGCTGCTTCCTGAATCTAAATTTGAAGTCTGCGCTTCCCTCTCATTATCATCTAAAGTATTGGTATCCTTCATGGAGTATTTTTATTCCTAGGGGTAATGAATCGAATTTGATGCCAAAATCATTCAGTTGAGTGGCGGCGGGAATACATCTGATTGGCGGTATTCTGAATCGCGTCTGTCAGCGTCTCGTAAACACGATCCACGATGCTCACAAAACCAATACGGTAATTCTCGCCATCGTAGCGACCTGTCGTCGGATGATCCGCCCACTTAAACCAATGCGCACCAACAAAGCTTGGATGCTCAACGGCTTCTGTAACATACAATTGATAGAGCTCTGCCTGATGTTCCAGTGAATTGCAGGCAACCAAACCAGAACCCCAAACACCGTGTGAACCAGTGCCAAAGTGAAATTCACCGATCAAAATGGGACGATCGACCTCTTGATCAGTCACAATATCATGGATCGAATTTTTATAGATATTATAGCTCATCACATCGACGTAACGAGAGGCGGCATTCTGCACGATAACGTTCTTGCGATCATAAATACTGCCATGGAAACGACAACCAAGATATAGATGCCCCGGAAAGTGTTCCTCTAATGCCGCAGCACAATATGCAAAATACGTTTCCGCATGGAAATTTACATAGAGCTGAAGGTCATGGAGGTAGGCATCATTCGCTGAGCCACCGGCAAGGCTACGAATAGAATCAAAGCTCTTAAAGTCAGTTCTCCAAGCCCTGTTGAGTGATTCAATCACACCGTATTTTTTAGCCAACATATCCACCATGGCTTTTTTTGCAGGAACCGAAATTTTGAGGTCGATCACTTCGCGTGCAACTCGAGTTCCCTTTCCCCATGACAACTCATTATCAATGAAAACACCCAAGTTCCAAGCGTCACCCGAATACAGCGTTGCCGCAGTCTCTAACTCTTTCAGTAAACTTTTTCGAAATACCAGCGAGAATGGATCCGGAATTTTTTCGAGCCCACCAAGAACCTGTAACTTCGGATGAATAATGATTGTGTAGGGGACTTTTCCATGGCCAAGGACTGACTTAACCGACCAAGCTCCAGCTGTGTTTAGACCCCAGGAGCGCATACGTCCAAAAGTCACCTGCTGATTCGCTTCTTCCCAGCCTTCGCCATATTTGCGATACAAATTCCCAAGAGTGAAATCATACCCATGGCTCAAATTTTCCACACGCCAAAAATCGTCATTACTCAGATCTGGGAAAAAGCGCTCACGCCCTTTAACAGGTGTCACTGCACCACCACCGACTCCCGTCACTCCCAGCGACCAGAAGAGATAGCCCTCAGGATCAACAAACCACCACTTACCATCGACCTTTTTGGTATAGAAGTGCCCCGTCGCATCGTAACGTGGGCCACCTTTCCAACCACCATATTCAGTGAAGCCAGCCATAACAGGATAGTTCGTAAACTCTGCCAAGTCGCGGGCTCCATCGGCAGCTAACTCAGAAACACTGTTAACACGTCCGTCCCACTCTTGATCAACCAGTTGACCCATCGTATCCAACAACGGCTGCGGTAAATCATCGGGCGTAAGCGAATCGCTAGTATAGGCACCACTCCCACGCGGCTTAGATATTAGTAGCTTGCCCTCCCCTGAGGGCAAGCCATCCCAAGTAATCTTTAGCTTAACTATCCTCATATTTGAAGTATCCAAATAGCGCCAATTGCTAAAGTGCCCACCGGGCAGGCCACGGATGCGCCCGAAAGTCTCACGCCACGCACTTTCCTCAGGGAAATATTTCCGATTCAATAAAACCTTTATCTCTTCCGCCTCTGCCGGCTGAAGCAGAAAACGCCCGGAAGCATAACGGTCATTCTTAACCGCCTCGCTAGTCGCCATCATTCGAACATCCAATCGTGCATTTGAGAGGTTTTGCAAGTCAATGACGGCATGCGTAAAACGAGATAAATCAATAGGACTCTGACAGAAATCAAACAAGACAATTCCTTCGCCCTTCGGTACATTTAAATGAAGCTCATAAATATCATTACTTATAGCCCGTAAGCTCAGATCACCGTCTACCTTAACTACATCATCTATAGAACTTTCAGCGCTTAAATTGGCGCAGAAAAAAATGCTCGCTACGCAGAAAAGGAGGATGGTCTTAAGACCTAACAATGAAAAACTCATATTCGGTTATACGGCGGCGTTAACAATTCTATATTAACATCAAACAATTAACAGACATACAGCGAGCAGGATTCAATTCGCAAGCCGAAAACAATATTTTATTGATACTTGTCTGAAAACCAATCAGTTTGTCTGATATGGATAGTCCACTCAAAGAAACCAACAATAATACGATCTCTAAAAGAACGAGCTGCAAGGACTATGCGAGCGAACGTATCAAGCACTACATTCGTTCCGAACAGCTTCAACCGGGGGCATCACTCCCCACAATACGCGCACTTTCTGAGCACTTGGATATCAGCCGCGACTCCGCGTGGCGTGCCCTGAAAACTCTCAAAGATGAAAAGTGGCTTAGGTCGTCCTCCAATCGCCGTTATTGTATAGCCGACGAAGTTTACTCTGAAATCCTTCAGTCTCTTCGTATTCGGGCCGCTTTCCCGGGCGGTAAATACATAAGCTTCTCCGGATTTCGCCGGCTCGCGCTCGAGATCCAGGATCAATGCAATCACCAAAACCTGAGCCTCAGCACTATTCTTGTGCCACTGAACTCGAAGCCACCAAAAAAGATATGGGATGACTGCGACATCCTACTTGTAGCCAGCAATTGCAGCGCCCAACTACTCAAGCACTACAATGATTTCCCCATTCCCGTTATCGGGCTCGATGCAGATTACAGTGACCGTTATCGGGCAAATATAGTCACCGACCACCACCTCGGAGGACGAATGGCCGCAGAGCGCCTCATCCGGCAAAATTCAAGAAAAGCATGTGTCGTCTATTTCGAGGGATCCAAAGAAAACCCCCGCATTCAACCCCGCATCGATGGTTTTAGACAAACATGGCTGGAGTCAGGCCGAAATGATCAGGATTTAAGCATTACCGGCATCAAGTGGTCACAAAACAACTTCCAAGTCGCCTTGAGCGTGCAACAACACCTAAAGGATTCAAAATACGCACAAGATCTATTCATCACCAATGGAGAACTCGCGACTACGTATTTGGAGGTACTCGACTATTTAGACGTTTCCATACCCAGCGATATCAAGTTGCTGGGCTACGATGGCTCAAAAATTGGACGCAATACAATTCCTCCGATGACAACCATCCAACAGGACATGGAGACAATCGCCAGAACTGCCGTTACAAATATTGAGCAGTATTCCAGCACACCTGGAGTTAGAAACGAACTCATTCGAATCGCCCCCACTCTAATTGAACGAGATTCCGGTTAAAGTGTCGTCTTGAGTAAAAGTAGCTATAGCGAGTCACACCCATAAAGCCTGGTATTCACCTCTACATTCTTAACCGTGAAGGTGCCGCGGTTACACTAATGGAAAAGCTCAAAGCGGCAGGCTTTTACAAAGCGTGAAGCCAAAGGACATTCAGCTAATTGGGAGCGAACTGGCCATTGTCTGGGACGACGGCAGCGAGAGCTATTTCCCCTCAGAGTTTCTTCGGAAACATTCACCCAGCGCTCAAAACATTGGCGAGAAAGACATCTTTGGGAATCAATATGGTGGTGACGGCCCGAAGGAATTTTCGGGCGTCACGATCAAAGGCTGGGAGCTTCAAGGCAACTATGCCATCCGTCCTATCTTCAGCGACGGCCACGGCAGCGGCCTATTTAGTTGGGATTTCTTGAAAGAATTAGAGTCCCGCCTTCCTTAATGCGGGTTGGCAGAACGCGCACCTAAATATTACGCCAGTGCGCAATCCGTGCAGCGACTTGATCAGGTCCTGGCATACCGGGCTTGTCGCGCGCGGCGAGTGCTTTCTCTAAATCAAAAGCCTGCACCCAGTCTTCGCCGAGGGCTTCGTGAATCTTGGCGACTTCCGCAAAGGGCAACTTGTTGAGCGGTGTCTCTAACTGTTCAGACAGCCCAACCAATGCACCCACTACGTGATGAGCTTCACGAAAAGGTATCGCTTTTTTCACTAAATAATCGACCACGTCCGTAGCGAGCAGTGCAGGGTCGGCCACGGCGGCAGCACAGCGTTTAGCATCCGCAGAGACTCCTGGCACACAAGCTGCCAAACAATCGAGGATCAGCTTCGTCTGATCAAAACTGTCGAAGACTGGCGGCTTATCCTCTTGCAAGTCCCGATTGTAGGTCAGTGGTAGGCCCTTAACCATCGTAAGCAGCATTTGCAAATTCCCTGCGAGTCTCGCGGACTTGCCACGGATCAGCTCAAAAGCATCAGGGTTCTTCTTTTGCGGCATCAGGCTGGAGCCTGTGGTAAAAGTATCCGGTAGTTTAACGAATCCGAACTCCACACTACTCCACAAAATGAAATCCTCCGAGAGCCGCGAGAGATGAACACCGACAGCTGCACAGGCTGAGGCAAATTGGATAAAAGTATCGCGATCACTGACCGCATCCATGCTGTTTTGCGTGAGCTGTGGCTTGCCCTCGTCATCAACGAAACCGAGCTCTTTAGCTACAAAATCACGGTCGATTGGCAGTGTAGTACCAGCGATCGCACCTGAACCGAGCGGGCAGAAATTTGCCTGCTCCTTGACCGCAGCAATAAGCGTGCGGTCACGTGCAAACATCTCCACATAAGCGAGTAAATGATGCGCCATCGGCACAGGTTGAGCACGTTGTAAATGAGTGTATCCGGGGATGATCACTTCCTGCGTCTGATCCGCCAGATCGACGAGTGCGGCGATCACCCTAGCAAGCGAAAGATCGAGCTCGTCACAAGCGGATTTAAACCAGAGTCGCATATCAGTAGCCACTTGGTCGTTACGACTACGAGCGGTATGGAGCTTTGCGGCTGCGGGCACCTCCAGCGTGAGGGCCTGCTCGATGTTCATGTGGACATCTTCGAGTGCAGGATCCCAAGTGAACTCGCCCGCTTTGATTTGTGTAAGGATCGCATCGAGACCCGCTTGGATCGCATCGCGCTCTTCAAGAGTGATAATACCGACGTGGGCGAGCATAGCGGCCTGCGCTTGACTGCCTTGAATATCGAAGGGCGCCAGTCGTTGATCGAACGAGACGGACTCGCCAATACGGAGCATCAATTCAGCGGGACCTTCGGAAAACCGTCCACCCCAAGTCGCTTGTTTTTTACCATCAGCCATATTAGTAGAATTTTCTCCCCTGCCCGCTTTGGCAAATCTAATCCAAGCGAGTTACAATATTCGCATCGTTGGCGCGAGCGATGGCTTCCTTCTTTGAGATCACGCCTGCCCCAACGAGCTCGATCAAATGTTGCTCGAGCGTGTTCATGCCCTCGCCCTGGCTGGTTTCCATCTTACTGTAGATTTGATGCAACTTTCCAGTGCGCACAATGTTGGCGACGCCTAAGTTGTTCTTGAGAACTTCAAATACTGGCACGCGACCATTACCAGATTCACGCGCAAGCAGTTTTTGACTCACCACAAATGCCAGCGAAAAAGAAAGCTGCGCCGCGATTTCATTCGAACGTTCTGCGGGAAACATATCAACAATCCGGCTAAAGGTGCCTTTGACATCCTTAGTATGGAGGGTCGAGAGCACAAGGTGTCCAGTTTCTGCCGCGGTCAAGGCAAGCTGAGCTGTCGTCGCATCACGAATCTCGCCGACGTAGATGATGTCAGGGTTTTCTCGAAGCGCGCTGCGCAGGCCGTTCGGGAAATCGCTCAAGTGCTTACCCAGCTCACGTTGAGAGATTAGCGATTGCTCACTGCTAAAGACATACTCAATCGGGTCTTCCAGCGTAATAATACGCGCTTTACGGCTTTTGTTAATGTAGTCGATAATACTGGCGATAGTCGTCGATTTACCACTCCCCGTCACCCCTGTCACGAGCACGAGACCTTGATTAAGCTCAGTGATATCTTGCCAAACCTTGGGGTTCATAAAGCCGATTTCGTCAATCTCAGGAATATGCTTCGGTAACATTCGCATGACGCAGGCCGTGCCATCACGATCATGGAAAATATTCAGGCGGAAATTAATTTTTTCCTCCTCCCATGAATAGCCCGAATCGATATCCAACTGTGGATTATCAAGCAAGCTCTGCTGCTGCGAATGACTGATCAGCGGAAAGATCAGTTCACGCAAAGTCTCTTCGGTCAAGGGTTCCCCCCCATCAATCGTCTCCAAGTCACCATCATAACGATAACGCACTGGTTCACTAACTTTCATATGTAGATCAGATATTCGCGAGATGCCATCAATCTCTAACTCGGGATCAGCAAAGCTACGGAGCAGATCGATTATGCTAAATTTGCCACCTTGGGCTTCGTAGACTTTCTTATTGGGGTCAAAATCGGACATATCTTAGATCTTCTGAAACTTCGAATAAAAAGCAAGTGGTAAGCCTACCAGCATGGAACTACACGACCCGCAGTATTCCCAGAAAAGACGGTTGCGAAATGCCTTAAACCCGATTGATTTCAGAGCTTACAATGAATACAAAAGCCAACGAAGAGAACTCTTTTGACAGTATTGAATCCGCGATCGCCGACATCGCCGCGGGTAAAATGGTCATCGTGACCGATGATGAATCCCGCGAGAATGAAGGCGACCTCGTCATGGCAGCAGAAAAAGTCACCCCGCAAGCCGTCAACGAGATGGCGCTACATGCCCGTGGCCTCATCTGCGTGCCTATGCTCTCGGATCAACTACGTCGCCTCGGCATTAACTCAATGGCATCAGAAAATCGTGAATCGCAGCAGACTGATTTTGCAGTATCTGTCGATGCCGCCGAAGGGATTACCACGGGGATTAGCGCCCACGACCGCGCTGAGACGATCCGTATACTCGGAGATTCAAATTCTGAGCCAAAAATGTTGGTTCAACCAGGACATGTCTTTCCATTAAGGGCCAAACCGGGGGGCGTTTTGCAAAGAGCGGGTCATACCGAAGCAGCAGTCGATCTAGCCCAACTTGCGGGCCTTAACCCAAGCGGTGTAATCTGTGAAATCCTCAATGAAGATGGCAGCCTAGCTCGCCTACCCGACCTAATTAAATTTAAAGCGAAGCACGATCTGAAGCTAATTTGCATCGCTGACCTAATCGAGTATCGTCACACCCGCGACAAACTGATCGAGCACATCTTGACCAAGCCCTTCGAGTCCGAGTTCGGCACCTTCGATCTCCATATCTTTCGCAGTATACTTGATGACCGTCAGCACCTAGCACTGAGCTTGGGCGCGCTCAACGAAGCCCCCACCCTAGTGCGCGTGCAGAGCGAAAACCTCCTCGGCGATATCTTCCGTTCAAAGACACTCGGCGGCTATAACTCGCTTAATGCGGCAATGGAACGCATCTCTCAAGAAGGCCATGGCGTGCTCCTCTACATTGAGCAGCCGCAGGGAGGCATTCGTGTCATCGAGGACGCAGACAAAGCCAGCATCAAAGACGTCGGCCCCACCAAAATGGACTTCCGTGACTACGGCATCGGCGCACAAATCCTCGTCGAACTCGGTCTCAAGCAAATACGCCTCATGTCTAGCACCCAGCGCAAAGTCGTCGGCATCGACGGATACGATCTAGAGATCGTCGAGCAAATCGACATCTAGCGAGTAGCATGAAATCAACTCATCATTTGATATTATTTATCTCGGTTCTTATTCCTACACTACCGACTGAGACTTATTCGATTACTCAAGCTGAATATGACACAGTCGTAAACGAGCGTGATGCAGTGCATGCAAAGTTTGGATCGAATCTAATCGCGGTAGTTAATGGAGAAGCTAGTGTAAGCGTAGATATTGAAACCAGTGATGACCTGAGCATATGGACAACAGGTGGCACCGCTTCAGCTACAGTTCCTGTTAGTGGGGACGCTCAATTTATGCGTTTCAAAATGAGGGACAACCCTGACTCGCTATCAGATGTTTCTCAGCTATCTCACACACAAAGCTGGTCTCAAGAAACTAGCTACAAAAGAGTCGCGCTAATAAAATATCCAGCCAGTGATGCCCAAACGCACCCAGTGCTTATTCTTATGCATGGCGCAGGCGGTAATGCTTACGGCATGATCAACCAATATATGGATTTGGAGGACTACATTTTAGTCGCACTTCAAGGCTATGATGACCGGTGGAATATTCAGACTGAATCATCCAAGGCAGATGATTTAGATTATATAGAAAATATTATTAATCAGCTCAAAACCTACTCCGACGTCGATGCAAATAACATATCGCTAATGGGGTCTTCCAACGGTGCAGCGATGGTCAATCGGGCCATGATTGAGCTTCCGGAGGGGACATTTAAAAATGCCATTTCGCTAGCGTCGCAACTTACAACTGACCAGTATAACAACAACTCATTTTGGGGAGCCAAGAACAATGACGGAAACTACGATACCGGCTACACATTATCTCCAGATTTGAGAGCTTTGAGTCTGCACGGAACAAGCGACACTACTATTCCGTATGAGGGAGGCTCTGTTAATTGGCTTAGCCGTACATTTATAGAAGCGAGGCAAAGTATCTTAAACATAGCAGCAGGTCTTGGCTACGTTGGAACACAGGTAAATGGAACGACACCTTTCACTAATACTAATATTGTAAAATATGAGTATTTAGGTGGAGACGTCGTGCACTACCAATTCATCGACGGAAATCACGGCTTTGGTGGTTTCAAAAATGAATTACTAGAAATAATTAGTGATTTTATAAGCCAAGGAATGTAACCCCTACTTTAACGTAGATTATGTTAGTCGGCAGTAAAGATCCCTGATAATACGAATATCTAATGAAGCTGTTATTAAATATTACTTTAAGTGTTGTACTCTGTATTTTCATTTCTACGCAGTTATTCGCTAGCAGAATACTGTGTCTTCATGGCGGGGATGGCAGTGCAAGCTCTTTGGAATACCAACAGGGCATGCAGGATCTGATAGCAGCTCTGCCTGATTGTGAGTTTATTTTTGCCTCTTCTCCTATTGCGGGAGGGGTTTGGTACAATGATCCACCAGGTGGTAGCAAAGAACCTACTAATGATCCCAACTGGGCAGACGCATCCGTTAATTACTTAAATAATTTTATAGATGCTAACGGGCCTTTTGATGCAATATTAGGATATTCGCAAGGTGCCCCCATGTCTTTAGTTTATTTGGCTACGGGAAGCTACCACTTTAGTAACGTTCTGTTATTCAATGGATATTTACCCACTACGCACATGGGATTGATTAGTGTCATAGATGCCAATTCTCCCTACACTCAATCAGCTCTAATCTTTATCGCACAAAATGATACCTACTTCTACCAAATTGGACTAGAGGTGAAAAGTAAGTTTGCAAATTACACAGAACTCATAAGCACAAGTGCAGGACACGCCCTTCCGACGCAATCAGACTCTTACTTTCAGTCTGTTGTAAATTTCTTAGCAAGCATAGATTCTTCAGGTTCAGATACTGGAAATGGTACAGGCGATAGTTCAGGAAACCTTCAGTCATTTCGCTTGAACATCTTTCAAGGAGATGACCTAAACAATTTAGAAATAATAGACACAAGAATTATTGAAAGCTCTTCGCAGAGCCAATTTTTTAAAGCCGAATTGATCCCAGAATAATAAATCTATAGTTAAATACAACAAACCATACCCCTTTACTCTCCCCTTAAATAGAAACTCAAAGAGCTTGTAGGGACTCCTAGGTCAGAATCCTTGTGCAAGGACGGGGCGGGGTTTGCTTGGCTAGTCTCTTGCTGGTATGTATAAAAACATATAACAAACATTTAGGTAGAAGAGTGCTTTTCCTACTTTTGGGGTACAATGTAGGTCACATGTAGGTAACAAAAGTAGCTAGACTTTTAATAGATGGGGGTATCCTGGTGTAGCTATTTCGCAGGCTCTTATAAAAATAGCTTTAAGTATTCATAATTCGTCTTACTATCACTTCTATAAATCCTATAAAAATTATATATGAAAAATATATGGTCCATTATATCTGTTATATTAGTAGTATTAGCAGTGGTTTTTAAAGTAATTATCTACTCAAAGGAAAAACAGGAATTAGCAAATTTGCGCCAAAGCGCTGAAGAGGGAAACGCTGATGCTCAATCTAATCTAGGTGATTTGTATTTCAGTGGAAAAAGAGTCTCAGCTAATAAAGCTGAAGCTACTAAGTGGTATCTTAAGGCGGCTGAACAGGGAGACGATAGAGCTCAATTGAATCTAGGGTATTTGTATTACAAAGGCGAGGGCATCCCAAAGGATGAAGCTGAAGGAGAAAAGTGGTATCGTAAGTCTGCTGAGAATGGAAACGCTGATGCTCAAAAGAGTATAGGGTTAATGTATTACAAAGGCATGGGTGTCCCAAAGGATGACACTGAAGCCGTTAAGTGGTTTAGTAAGGCCGCTGAACAGGGAGACGCTGAAGGTCAACGCTTTCTAGCGACAATGTATTATCTTGGCTCTGGTGTATCAGTGGATTACGTCGCTGCTTATATGTGGTGTAATCTGGCACTGACTCAAGGCGAGGAGCATGCCAAGATAGGTATCGGTGAAATTTCCGCAGAGATGACCGAAGAGCAAATAGCAGAAGCACAGAATCTCTCTCGTGAGTGGATGGCTAAGCATTCAGAGAGGAACAAATAAAATGAATAGAATTCGTTCATACCGATGGTTTGTCGCCATCTTATTTGCGCTTACATTCACTCTTTTTTACGGGCATACATTGGCTATTGGAACTACGATTCTGACTAATAAAGATGGTCGAAGCATTGAAGTTAATGTTCTAGGTGTAAGCGAAAATGAAGTCTCTGTAAGGATGAATGACGGGCGTGAGTTCGACATATTATTTGAAACATTAATTGATGAAAATGTAGCAAAGTTGAAAGAATCACATCTAGAAGAATCTGATTCTAGTGGTGATTTAATTGATGGCATCAAAAAATTGAATGAATTTAAAGAGTGTGCAAATCATGGTGACGCAAGATGTCAGTTCTATTTAGGTGTTATATATGATGAAGGAGAAATTGGTGTACCTGAGGACAACACGGAGGCCGTTAAATGGTATCGTAAAGCCGCAGAGCAAGGTTACCTAGTGGCCCAATTAGCTTTGGGTGTTATATATGATTACGGTGAAGTAGGTATTCCTGAGGACAACACGGAGGCCGTTAAATGGTATCGAAAAGCTGCAGAGCAAGGTGACCTAGAGGCCCAATTAGCTTTGGCTCTTACATATGATGAAGGAGAAATTGGTGTATCTGAAGATAACAAGGAGGCCGTTAAATGGTATCGAAAAGCTGCAGAGCAAGGTAGCGCACAAGCCCAATATAATTTGGGTCTAATGCACTATGACGGTGAAGGTGTGCGGTCGGATAATACTGAAGCCTTTAAATGGTATAGCAAAGCTGCAGAGCAAGGTTTAGCAGAGGCTCAATACAATTTAGGTCTAATGTATGCCTCAAGCCGTGGCATACCTAAAAATAACGCTGAGGCCGTCAAATGGTATCGCAAAGCTGCAGAGCAAGGCTACGCAGCGGCTCAATACAATTTAGGTCTAATGTATTATACGGGTGAAGGTTTACGGCAGGATTATGTAATGACACATATGTGGTTTAGTCTGGCAGCTGAGCAAGAGCTTGAAATTGCTCAAAAAAGTAAAGCTATTATTACTAAAAAAATGACCAAGGAACAAATTGCTGAAGCCCAAAAGATGTCTCGTGAGTGGATGGCCAAGCATTCAGAGAGGCAATGACTAGTGTAAGTTAGTAGCTTAACTATCTACAAAGTACTCGGGGAGGGACTTGAACCCTCACGCCTTACGGCACCAGAACCTAAATCTGGCGTGTCTGCCAATTTCACCACCCGAGCAGATGGACCTTCAACTTAGAGCCAATCTTGGCAGGGCTCTAAAGGCAATCCTCAAGTGGTGGCCGGACCCAGAATCGAACTGGGGACACAAGGATTTTCAGTCCTCTGCTCTACCAACTGAGCTATCCGGCCACTCTTGAGAAAGGCGGCATTAAGATTGTGCCTATTCCAAGCGTCAACTGAGTTTTTTACTTTTTTCACCCATGCGAGATCCACTCTTTTGAGATCTCGAGATCAAGTTCGATCAGCATAATTGGCGCTATGACCATCGGCACAATCTTCACCCTACTTTTCCTAGCCAGCATCTACGTGTTTATTGCAAATGACCTTCCGGTTAGCCCAAGTCTGTTAAATTTCTTAAGTTTAAGGTTGAACTCTGTGAGCGCGGAGATTTTCTCCTCGGTTCTGGTATGGAGAAGTGGCTGAGTGGCCGAAAGCGCTTCTTTGCTAAAGAAGTGAACCTCAAAAGGGTTCCGCGGGTTCGAATCCCGCCTTCTCCGCCATTACATAAAGCCAGCTAGCAAGTGGCAAACTTTAGACCTTTCAATTAGCCAACAGACCCCTGTTGGCTTTTCTATTTTCATACGAGCGATGACACAGATTAAATATTTCCAAGAGTGGTTCTCAAACCCGCGCCGTGATGTAATCGCGGGCACGGTGGTGGCGCTCGCGCTGATTCCAG